>NZ_CP120865.1 GCF_026191725.2 Roseibium porphyridii | reverse complement strand
GGTGGCGGCATAGAGCAAGTCAATTGCTTGGGTGAGCAATAGGCGGGTCGATTTTTCCCAAAAGGCATCACCAGACGCTTTAGCCGATAGGCCGGTAGCACGTGTCACCGTTTCAATGACACTTTGCAGCATGGCGACCACGTTAGAAATCAGCACATCTGTTGGCACGTTGGAGCGCTGCATCTCATATTCGAGGAAGTTGAAACGATAGCGGCCGGAACCATCAAAGCGGATAATGTCGTTGCTGCGGCCGGTTTCCTGTGCGTAACGAAGCCAATTATCTGTTTCATCAGAAGAGCCAATTAAGACTATGCCACCCCTGCCTTGACGCAACAGCGCGCGAGCGATGGCAGCACCCGCACCGGATGATTTACCGCCACCTGAGCGGCCAAAAACAATGCACCCCTCATTCGCATCGCCACTGGTCCAAACATCCCCCGGCATAGGAGAAAAGCGCAACAAGGGCGTGTCATCGGCGGTGGCACACGGCGGCAGGTTGGTGCTAGTCTGTAACGTGCTTTGAGCTGAAGCGGTGGTGCTGTTCATGATCGTTGGGATGAATTGATGGCTAAATCAGACATGGACAAAGACCCAGAACAAGAGCGCTCCTCGCTTGGTAAAATTATAGGCGATCTTGCTAAGGAGTTTGGCTGGGCCATGCGCGATATGCGCAGTGAGCTAATTGATAACATGTGGTTTGGTCGAAATTCATGGCCGCAAGAAAAAGAACCGTTCGATTTTTATAGCACCAAGAAGAATGCAGACAAGGAACCTGACACGCCTGAGCTGCAACGCGAAGATTTATATGGCCACCCGGATTGGGACAATGTGCGCGACATTGAACAACATGAACATCGTGACGCGCTCGGTGAATCGATGTGGGAAAGCTACAAAGAGAAGGCGCAAGCGCTCTATGGCCATGATCAAGATCGTGACCGTGAAAAGGGGCATGATATTGATCGGTGACAACGATATTTCCAGAACTGCTCTTTTGTCAGATTGAGGAATTATATGGCTGTACATGTCCCCGCGATGGTTGTTGTTGGCGCGTTACGCGCCATTCAACAACAATCCAACAACCGCCAGCTGGCACAACAACAATCCATCGAAATGATGCGGCTTAAGATGGAGATCGATGCGCAGGACCGTCAGCGAGAACGACAAGCTCAATTGCTTAGTAAGCTGGTTGATGTCGCCCAGGACATGCACAATAAAAAAATAGATGCTGTGATGGAGATTTTTCGCGGTGTCAAAGAAGTATTACTAGACCAGCAACGTATCTTTGATGAGGAAAAGAAGGACATTAGGCAGGCTTCTTATTCCGCATCTTCGGATGGGTTCGTTTTAATGAAAAAAAGACAAAAAGAAATTGATCGGGAATTAGCCAATATTCGGACGGCAATAGAAGAGAATGCTAACGCTGCTTATGCAATGATTGCATCTATCGAGCCTGCTCTTCCCTCTTCAACCGCTATGCAGATCGAGGATTTAAGGCGTGTCTAAAAAAGAATTTGAAGACTCTGTTATTTTCAAGATTGCCAGTGTTCCCGCTGGTCTCATGGTGATTGTCGGCATCTGGAAATTCAATATCTTCGGTTTCGTGTATGCTATTGGCATAATGATAGTTGCTATGGGTATCTGGGGTTTTTTCCAAAAACTGGATAACAAAAAAATAGAAGATCAAGAAAAAGCTAGGAAATTTGCAGAACAAAACGCCAAGAGGCAACACGAGTGGGAACAGCAAAAAGCTCAAGAGGTTGCCGAAATTGAGCAAGAACAGTTGAGACAGAAAATAGATCAGGAAAAAGATGTTCTCTTACTTTCAGATCTAGTCGACGACATCAAGGGTGCAGTGAGAACTCTAAGGTCCGATAAAGATAATACTGCGATGCAGATTACTATCGAAGAATCTCTTAAAAAGATATCATCTATCAAAAACTACAGAGAAATACTAAAAAATGATCCTGAATTTATCGATGATCTAAGATTGTGCGCGAGTCTTTTCCAAGAAAGTGGTATCAACGATCCCTTCATTTCCAAGCATCTTGCAAAAATACTCGAATCTGACCTTCAAGGGCAGACAGATACAAGTTTGAGTGTGGTTGGTTCGGCCACTTACGGAGATGAAAATATCAAACTAATTGTCAAAAATTCTTAACATTACTTAGCAAGTAATCATTTATAATATCTCTTATATTTAATGGAGGTATTATGTCTGATAAAATAACACATAAATTTGATTTTGGTATTGCGCCATTTACTATACCTAATTTCCGTAATGGTGCGGGAAGCTCTTATTTACTTGGATTGAACCCACCGGCTTCATTTGACAATCACGGCAACCAACACATTGGCGATTTTCTTGTTTGTGCTGGTAAGCACGTTTTGCCGTTTGAGAGTGACGCCCAAGATAAGGTGTTTAAGGCGGTAGAAATTGCCAGCATGGGCAAGGACCCTAAGCGCACCGAGAAGGCAACTTCCAAGTTCTTGGGTATGACTACCGATGGCACTCTAGAGTTCGAATATGATCTCGGTGAGTTGCCAAGTCCATTACAAACCCTTTGCCAACAGCACAATTCAGGTGAGATTGAGCGGTAGTTGCTGAACCTCACGAAAACACCGCGATAAATGGTGTAGCGATGGCGAAAAGGAACCAACCCACCGCAGCAAGCAGGGCAAGTGCTATGCATATGCTGATAAATTTCTTGATGGCATAGATGGTGCGCCAGAATGGGCTTTGCATCCGGCGATAATGGCGCTCGGCCGCCTTTCGTGCGCGTCTGCGGTTACGCTTGGTTCTGCCTTTATTTTCAATTGAATCACGGAACTGTAGACCAAGCGAGTTAACGGCCGATCCTGAGGACCATTTATCCATACGCGGCTCAAAATCACTCATTGGCTATTAACCTGTTGTACCAGGAAAAAGGATGCCGTTGCTACGGCTATGACAAGCAGCAAGAAACATGGAAAGCGACAGCGTTTCGCGCTTACCCTTTTGCTGGCTTTTGGGCGGTTGCGGCCGGGTGATGCCGCTGGTTCGGTGATCTCATCTTCATAGTCAAAAAGCGGCATTGAGATTTCATCGAAAATTGAGAAGCGAATTTCTGCATCTTACGGGCGTAGCCCGTTTATTCAAATTGAAAAAGGGTTGTTGGTTTAGATCATTCCTCGGAGCCACGTTCGCAAAATGCGTTCCTCCGGTGCGCACGGTTCTGTTGTCAAAAGAAGGAGCGATAGCGGCTTTTGATAACAGGTTCTGAGTGCCGGATGATAAGCATTGAACGGGGCGGGGATTGATCGCGCATCATTCCTTGGTGAGCGTGAGCGAACCAATTTGAGAGAATATGTATTTGGCTGCGAGCTTGCGAGCCTTATAGCCAAATTCCGCTAAAGTATCCGGCCATGGGCCGGATTCCCTTTACAGTGGTTACTAGTCCAGCGGCTAGCTGGACGCATTGCAAGCGCTTTAGCGCTTTGTGTTTAATAATGTTAGAGATGTGTTTGTATGTTACGGCCTGAGAATTGGTATGTAAGACATTGAGCCTACAGGATAATTTTTAAGGCATGGTGTGTGAAATGACGAATGTGGGTGGGTGAAATGACGAAAAACGGTGTGTGAAATGACGAATGTGGGTGTGTGAAATGACGAAACCTTAGCGTGTAGTTATCCACAGAGCTTCCGTGCCGAAAATGGCTGTGGTGGGTGAAATGACGAAATGATGGGTGGGTGAAATGACGAAATGCTTGACCCGGTGGGTGAAATGACGAAACTGACTGGATGGTCAGTGATGCAATCATAGAACCGGCGGAATCGTTAGAGGATCGGTCGCCTTTATTACCAGATCGGCACCCCACCGGCGATTTGTTTGTGTGCGATGTCTTTGACGCGGCCTTTAAGGGCGACACCGCTTCAATGGAACATCCGATTTTTTCGCTTTCCACTAAGCCCGATCACCGCAAGCGTCACTATGAGCATGACGGCAAATTTATTGAAATCAGCCCTTCGGCAGATGGGTTAGCGACGGTGCATGATCGCGATATTTTGATTTATTGCATCAGTCAGCTAATGCTGGCGAGTAATCGCGGTGAAGCCATTCAACAGACGGTGCGACTGAAGGCCTATGATTTGCTCAAGGCCACCAATCGCATGACCAGCGGGCCAGGTTATGAAGGACTGAAGGCCGCCCTGAAGCGATTGGGGGGGACACGGATTAACACCAACATCACCACTGCTGATGTGGAGCAGTGGGATGAATTCGGCATTATTGAGCGCTCACGCATCGTGCGCGAAACCCGCGATGGGCGCATGCAGGAAGTGGAAATCAAACTGTCGGATTGGGTATTCAACGCTATTCGCGCACGCGAGGTATTGACCCTAAATCGTGACTATTTCCGGCTTCGCAAGCCATTGGAGCGGCGCCTCTATGAAATTGCACGCAAACATTGCGGTCAGTCTGCAAGATGGAATATCCGCCTTGAGACATTGCAGAAGAAGACCGGTTCCAATTCGACGCAGAAGGAGTTTCGGCGGTTGGTACAGAATATTGTGCAAGCCAATGCCGGGCATGATCATTTTCCGGACTATCAAATCTTCTTGGAAGAAGACTTAGTGACGTTTCGACCCAAAGCAGGCTTTTCCAACCGCTTTCTACCGAATGCGGATGATGGTGGCTTTGATGCTCAAGCGATCCGGTTACCGAGTGACATTCATGAGGTCGTGCGACGTGAGGCCAAGGGCTATGATTTATATATGCTGGAGACCAACTGGCGGGAGATGCTGACGAAAAAACAAAGCAAACCCGCTAATCCGGTTGGTTCATTTCGAGCCTATGTGCGCTGGTACGTGAAAGAGCATGGTCCGGCGCGGTGAAACACAGGCTAGTTCGAAAGATATTGAGCCAAAAGGTTGGATAACTGCCCCATTAGGGTCAGCAGTTGTAAACTTTTCCTGTGTAGTTCTTGTTATGTTCCGCGTTGATCGCAATACTACACCCTAATCATGATCGCTTTGAAGCGCCCTTATCAGGAGCTATGTAGACTATGGACACCCGATCTTCCGAGTCAGCTATCCTTGAACCTTCATCATCACATACTTCGGCAAATTTTGGATACGCCGCTACCAGCGGACATTTCGCAGGCTTGCTGCATGGAAACTCTGCGGAAAAGCTCAGAACACTGCCAAGCGACGTTTTCAACGTCGCAGTCACCTCCCCACCTTATTATTGGGTGCGTGATTATGGGTATGAAGGGCAGTTAGGACACGAGGAATCCGTTGATGCCTATATCGAAGCCCTCATGGAAGTGTTTGATGAAGTGAAAAGGACACTTCATCCAGAAGGGGCCTTCTTTCTGAATATTGGAGACACTTATTATTCCGGAAATGGGCAGCCACACGGCAGTGACCCGAAGTGCTCTTCTCGTAACTTCCTTCGGCGTAAAGTGCGGCCGGTCGATGTGAGCGGATGGGACATTCCGAAAAAGAGTATGATCGGCGTGCCTTGGAAAGTTGCCTTTGCCATGCAACAGCGGGGGTGGACGTTACGGAGTTCTATTATTTGGAACCGCGTCAATGCCTTCGTCGAACCTACGGCTCGTGACCGGCCTTATCGTCAATATGAATTCGTTTTTATGTTTTCAAAAAGCCGTTTCTACAGTTTCGATCGCTCGAAACTTGTTGAAGAAGACGTTTGGAATATCCCGATTGAACGAAACCGTCGAGCTAAGCACAATGCTGCGTTCCCATCGGAACTCGTGCGCCGCTGTATCGAGATCTCTAGCCCCCCCAATGGTCACGTCCTTGATCCCTTCGTTGGAAGTGGAACAACAATTCTGACCGCACTACAAAACCATCGGAATGTGGTTGGGGTAGAAATGAGTGATGATTACATCGATTACGTGCAAGGAGCTATTGAGGGAGAGGGGCTCGAATCAGTATCTTGGGATAAAGTCGACAGTCTTTTGAAGACTCCTTCAGCCCTCTGGGAAAGCTGGGAAGGCAATCGCCTTAATTTCAGGAAGCCAGGGACGAAGAAAAAAGAGTGATTTGTGCAATATTTAGATATTCCGACCATTAAGTCCGCGATTGAAGGGCTCCAGGGGATCAGTGCTAATTGGCTGATCCCCGCTTTTGTATTTGCCGCGAATAATGTTGGCACGGACGAATTGGTCGACATGTCTCAACAAAAAGGCACAGACCATTTCCTCGATCGATATTTCAACGGAAACCTAATAGGGCTTGAACCGTTCCCGAGTGGAAACAATCTCCTCCGTCCTCGTCTTAGAGGCATTAGATGGGATCGTGGTCCCTTCTCAAGGGATTACGTCATTCGCCAAGACACTAAAATGTGGGGGAACCTATTCTCTAGCCGTGGTTATCGCGAGATGCGACAACGCGGAGAGCTGGTAGGCGAAAAAGCTACGGTTCGTTTAACTGAAGCATTCCAGCCAGCGTTTGAAGGTCAAATTCCGGAAGCCTTCGAGTTCGAGAATTTCATGGTTTGGTTGTTCGCGTTTAGCGGGTTTCCTGATGAAATTGACTCCTGGCAGAAGCTCTTTGAACATCTTCTTATCGAGGAGTTGGAATTAACTGAATTCCAAGCTCCTTACCGAGAGCGTTTTAAGCTCACTGAAGGGCGTTCGTGGCCCGACACGATCGACGCGCGTCCTTCTGATGGTGAGTTTCAGAGGGAGCTTGCTCCACGACTCTTACAGAGTTTCGTCACGGTTACGCCACCGCCTGCGGCTCCACTCACATCGACAAAGAAAGAGCTGATGAGCGGGGATGATCCCATTCTTGCTACTGTCCGGAGCGCCATTGCAAAGGGAACGAGCCACTCATTCCTTTTAGCTGGTCCACCAGGAACTGGGAAAACTAAATGGGCGCACGACATTGCTGAGTTTTTGACTGACCAGGATGAGAATCGTGTCCTGTTTCTCCAATTCCATCCTGCCTTTGGCTATGATGATTTTGTTGAAGGTTTCAGACCTGCTCCGTTGGAAGCCGATGATGAAAATGATTCATCAGGTGGCGTTACTTATGTTCTCGATCAACGGCATTTTTTAAAATTTGCGGGCAAAGCGGCAGAAGACTCTGAAAATCTCTACGTCTTGGTGATTGATGAGCTCAATCGAGGTGATGTTGCGCGTATTTTTGGAGAACTGCTCACCTATTTGGAGCTCGACTACCGAGACAAGGAATTCACCCTCGCTGTTTCGGGAAAGCCGACTACGCTACCTCATAATCTAGTCGTGCTGGCTACGGCTAATCCCTTTGATCGTTCGGTTACTGACCTGGACGATGCTCTTTTGCGTCGGTTCATCGTCATTATGATGGAGCCGGATAAGGCTTTTCTGGAAAACTATCTAAAGGGCCAGGGAGTTGAAAATCGCGTCCTACATCGAACCTTGCGGCTGTTTGATATTTTGAATGATGCGTTTCCGGCTGGGTTTGGTCACACCAATTTCCTCAAGGTCAGAACTATTGAGGATCTAGCTGAGGTTTGGGCTGGCCGCGTTCAACTTGGAATCCAGCGCACGCTTTTCCACGACCGCCAGAGATTTGAGGCGCTCAGAGCAGAGATTGACCAGCTACTGGCAATCGACGAGGAAGCTGAGGCCGCCGGTACAGACGACGCAGAATAAACAGGATTCAGGAGATGACAGCCGCGCCCCGCGTGATTGAAATTCAGGAGCGTGGATTTCAACATTTTCCGCGTTCTGATCTTTTCGACAGCCTGGGCCGCTCGCTCGTTTTTGCGGATACAAGAAGCCTCAACGCCATAGAGATCAAAGACATCTCAGAAGGTGCGCGGCTCATGGCACTAGGGCTGATAGGCTATCTGCCGCTTACGAGTGCTATTACGCTCAACATCACGCCAAAATTTCCCATCCAAAACCTTTGGACGATGCTCGAAGTTGGCGGGGAGAGTTACGCGAATATTCTACCAGTTGTTAGGCGCTACCAGACGAGCGCTAATCCCGCGCCAATCCAAATGCTCGCTCGGAGCTTCTGTTTCTATTTAAGAGCTACGCTTTCTGCCGGATTCGAGCGAAGCTACTATGCAAGGGAGCAGGCTGGATATTATAAACCTCGCATCGAATTCGGGCCAACAATCAATCAGTATATGTCGCGGGGAAATCCGGTTGAAACTGTGTCGAGCGTCTTTGAGTTCGGCCTGAATAGTCCGGTCAACCGCGTTGTAAAAGCCGCTTGTCTTAGAATAGCTCGCCTCATCCCTCCAGGTAAGGACTGGGAAGATGAACGCCGCTGCATTCTCTTAGCTCTGGATACACTTCGCCGAGTTGAAGAGCGCGAGCCAAGCGCCGTTGATTTTGAATTAGGTCAGTCAGTATCTCTTCGACTGCGCGAAATGTATTCAGGAATGTTACGGGTTTATCAATTGCTTCTAACAGGCGGGGGCATAGCCTTTACGTTTGAACCGGCGGGCAAAGAACTCCCTTCATTCCTCTTCAATCTGGACGACATTTTTGAACGTTTTATACGCCAAACTTTTGTGAGAGCTATGCGTGAGCATGGCGTTACGGTCCTTGATGGAAATAAGCATCAAGGGCGACTTTTCGAAGATAATAAGACGTATCCCACGAAATCCGATCTAGTTTTCAGGCGCTCAAAAAAAGAAATAATCGGTCTTGGAGAGGTAAAGTACAAACCTCGGATCAAAGAAGCAGATCGCTATCAGATAATCAGCCATGTGACTGCTGCCAGCGCTCCATTAGGAGTTCTGTTCTCACCTGTAAATGAGGGAGAAAGTCAGCGCTTAGAGCGGCTCGGAAAACTCCCAACTGGTGCACAAATCTACCATTATCGTATCGATATTAGGGGAGATATCGTTGCCGCTCAGAATCGTATGGTCCGGGACGTGCACTCTATACTTCCAACTGTCGTTAGCGCGATCGCATGATAGGCCCAGTCGGCCCGCAGATGCGATTTTAGCGAACTCAAAGAACGGACAATTAGATAGACTCTGGCGGCGCTGCGTGACCTTCCAAGGCTTGGTAGACGGTCTCCTGGAAACGTTCAATTCGCGGGCGACAGCTGCTTTTATCGCGCCAGAGCAGTGAAAAGCCTAGTGTTCTGCGACTCCCCCAAAGTTTCATTTTTAGAAGTCGCAGTGAGAGCCTCGTTGCTTCTGATTGGTGTCATCCCAAGCCGCCACTTAGCTGGAAGCCACCCAGTAAGCCAATCAAGGCCCCTGCCCCAATGGTGGCGATGTTTAGCAAACCATCGATTAGCGATTTTTGTACGGCATTCTTGGGATCGCCATACAGCGCTATCAATGTAGCTGTACCCCCCGATGACAGGGTTATGAGAGTAACGATCCCAAGGACAATCAAAAACTGAGACATTGCTTTTCTCACGTCAGAACAAGACCTAAGAAAAACGTATCTGTATGCATCCAAAAAAATTGAATTCATAGACTAGTAATCAAAAAAATATTTCTTATATTTTAGGTCAGTTGTTAGATAAAAATGGCGTTTGAAAGATGCGGCACCGGAAGCCGCTTTTTTTGTAACCTAGGCTGTCCATAAATCATGACTTATGGACAGATGAAGAAAACCCCGGTTTTCTAGGCTATCCACATTGTCCATATTCTCTGTCCACATTGAGATGCGTTTTTGGTAAGATCGGCGCATGAAAATTGGATATGCACGTGTCAGCACAAACAAACAGAATTTGGAGCGCCAGATTGCGGCGCTACGTGCTGAGGGCTGTGACAAAATTTATCGGGAAAAGGCTTCCGGCAAGAATCTAGCGAGCCGTCCTGAATTGGATAAAGCGATAGATGCGCTTGGCACTGATTTTGTGTTGATCGTTGCAGAGTGGGACCGAGCCACTAGATCGATGCAGGATGGACTTTCCATCATTAAACGGGTCGCTGAACGGGGGGCGATGATTAAGGTGCTGGACCGCACTTACATTGACCTGACAACCCCGATGGGCAAAGGTATCTTAGCTTTTATGTCGGCACTGGCCGAGGATGAACGACAGCGCATCGTGAAACGTGCTGCTGATGGGCGTGATATTGCGCGTGACAAAAACGTGAAATTCGGCCCGAAACGCAAATTAACCGAGCATCAACAAGAGCTAGCCCGCAATCGATTAGCAGAAGGTGGGCCGGAAAATACAGCGGCCGCTATCGGCCGCGATTTGGGCGTATCTCACCAGACCATTTTGCGGCTCAAGGGGTGATGTCCCCTACCCTTCGTCACTTTGTCTGAAATCTACCAAAACGAAATTTCGTTCCGATCTTAACAATGGCAGTGTCTTGTGAGCAAAAAGAAATACAATTTTCCTATTTGGCACTCACTCAAAAGCCCTCCAGTTAGAGAAGCTTTTGTTTCAACCTTTTCTAAAGTTAGCAATTGGATTTCTTCGATATTTGCCGCAACAGCCATGTTTAATATTATCTCTAATTGGTCCAAATTAGAGATCTCTTCACTAATTGCCGAAATCCTCATTCTTTATCAGAAAGTCTCCCACCTATTTGTTGACTTATTACTTTTCCCATTCGACATAAACATACCTAACTATGTTAAAGACATAATTTTTATTTACATCGTAATTGGCGGTGTAATTCTTCGTGGCTATATACGAATATATCGAGAATTCTATGACATGGAATACAATGGGTATAGGTCTGCCGTTATTCTTCCAGAGGGCCTTGGATATTTCTATTACAGATGGATCGCTCCTCTAATTATTTTCTTTGGTTGCTTCATTTTTTGGCCTGAGATGCTTCGTAGGGTTTGGTGGTGCCCGATTGCTTATCATCAATGGGTAGGTATGGCAGGAGAAGGCCTTTACTTTGTCACCAGCTACGCCGAAGTTCCGTCTAAAGAAAATCTTGAATATGAGGTTCCTAGTTACGTCGAATATAAATTCATTGTTGACTTTAGAATGGTAATTCTAGCCGCCACACTTGGAATAATTGCAGCTCTATCAATTTATTTTTTGGCTAACTTAGCTCTTATTTTATAAATTTTTCGGCCCACTATACGTGAGTGTATTATTCTACCTCTAACTCTTCTTTCACAGTGAAATACAGCTTGCGTGCAAGGTTGTTGACCTTGGATACAGGTGTTTTGAATGAGGGGGCGTCGTTGGTACGCAAGGTGCGGATCGCCTTGCATTCATCGACATAGCCAAGGATTTTATCTTCTGGGATCGGCGCTAGATATTGCGCGATGTGCTCACGCTCAAAGCGGTTGGATGGATAGGCATTGATCAAAGCCCGAACGTTACCGCCCGCCTCTTCCAGCTTTTTCATATGCGCCAGATTGGTTTCTACCGCCTCTTGATCTGGGATGAATGGCACGATGACCAAATCCATGCTTTTCGCAATCCATTTATCGAAGTCTGGACGGTTGCCACCGCTGTCGATGATGCAAAGCCCGTCATTGTTTAGTGCTGCGTTGATCAACGCTTCCAGCGTTTCCGGCTTACGCGCATCGTAATAGGCATAGGGTCTGCCATTGACTTTGATCGGCTCGCGGTCATCAGTGTGCATCAAATAGGCTGGGATCTGCTTCCAAGCAGCGCCGAGCGCTAATGCATGAGCAAGTGAGGTTTTGCCGACACCACCTTTTGCACCGGCTATGGCGATACCCTTCATACGTCAGTCTTTCCTTCCATGTGATCGAGGATGTAGCGCAGCGCAGTAGATGCGCTCACCGGCTTACCCTCTTTTGCGGAAAGCTTGGCGGCCATGCGGTTGATTTGTTGTTCGTGTTTGCTGCCAATGGTGAAGGATTTGACCTTCATCGTATCAGTTTTGGCGGGTTTCACGGGTTTGGCAGCTTTGACCGGCTCAGACTCCGGCGCACTACTGCCCTTCGCTATTTCGTCTAGCTCAACGGTTTTGACGGCTTTCATAGGTTATGATCCTATTAGGTTAATAATCTCACATTATCACAGACTATGAGCATATGAGATTAATAAACTCATAAGATAGTAGTTTATGAGCTTATTATCTTATGAGTGTATCATTTTCATAACATATGAGATTATGAACATATCATTCTATGATCCTAACATCCTATTAGTCTCATATCTTCATAAGATATTAACTTCATAGCTTAGCGCGAGACTATTTCTATTAGGATATTAGACTATTAAGTATCTGTTTTAATGATATTTCCTGCGGGCGATGATCGCTTGCACAAGCTGCACTTGTTGGATTGTTTTGATTATCTCTTGGCGCAATTCAAAACTGTCCCGGCTGGCGCTGAGCATATCCAACAAGATCATAACCAATTCGTCACAGCGTTCTACGGTCAATAGGGATATGTGATCAGTCATCGGCCGCCCCATTCCTAATGGGTAGCTGTGCAACCGCCAGCAATGTGCTTCCGCTTAAAATGAAACGCTCGGCCCATGTCCAACCGCCCATACGCTTTGCAAACCGGCGCAAATCGCGGCCGCGTGGATTGCCGTAATGATCGTTGGAGCTTTTATCTTTTCCGCTGGGGCGGTGGCCCATCAATGCATCACGAATACGCTTATCTACGTCGCGTCTGATACCTCGCTCACAATAGCAGTGGCGCAATGCTCGTATGTTGGCGAGTTTGGCGGGTATTTTGGCATCGTGCATGATGTCTTTTAATCGACGCAACGCTGTGGTGCGGTGGATGTCGAAGAGTAATTCATCATCGGCAACATCAATCGCAAGCAAGCGCTTCATAACATGGCGCGGTATCGGAACCTCACGGTAGACAGGGGAGGGGGCTAAGGCTCGCGCGTATTTGCCGGTGGTCTGTTTGAGGGTTTTAAACACAACGAGACACCTCTTTGAATCGAGGTGATAGCGGCGAAGTTTGAGCGCTTCGGACACACGGCAACCGCTGTAGTAATACAATTCCAGCAATAGGGCATCTTGCGGCGGCGCAGTGTGTAGTGATCGTAATAATGTCCTCTCTTCTTGTGCGGTGAGCGTGTCGCGGTTTGCGTCAAGCGCTTGCACAACATGGGGTGCCAAAGGGTTTCTCAATGGCGGCTACCTCATGCATCGGTTTGGCCTAAACTGATGCAATCCCCCTATTTCCTCGGTTTTCCAATATCATAAGCCTTCAATTTTTCCGTTCATTCGTATATCTACGCAATGATTCCTTTAATTATGCCAATCACTTAGTATAAGCGCATCAGTTTAGGCCAAAATGTATCATGCCCGCGATTTTTATATTTGAGGGTGTGATTTTGTTGCTACATGTTTGCTTACGTCATGCCCTGCGCATGATGATTTTTATTGCCGCAACAGCAGGAAACACCGCAATAGCCGGGGCGTTGCCGAAAGATTTTGCTATTCAAACTATACCAAATCGCTCAGAGAATGGATTGAATACCGAACGTATTCTGTGCGCATTTGGCGATATGAAGCAGACAATGGCGAAGGTGGCAGCGGAGGGCGTGAATGTCCCCGATGTAGCTGATCTTTGCCAAGCGGTGATGGCCGAAACCATTAAGCGAGGCAAACAAGCAACGCTTTACGGCCGGATGCAGCCGGACGACCCGGCCGGGGAATTTAGGCAAGTGGCTCATGCTGCTACGGCCAACCAGTCGCAATATGTGAATGTGGAAGGCATTCGCAAAGAGCTGAATTGCACGCTCGCTTATGATGCGGGTCGAGTTTATGAAAGCTTCCAACCGAATGCTCTTGCTCTGCCTAACTGGTCTGACGATCAAGTTAAGGACGTGCGCACTCGCTGTTTTGAATTGAGCGATGACGTGTCGGTAGTTGATGGATTGAGGGCAGGGGCGCTAGATCAACGGCGCACTGTCCAGTTGACCAACTAGCATTTAGCGTGGTGGTGACTGGTCCGGTGTTGTCTCAGTCGCAGCCGACACATGGGTTGGTTGTTTGTCAGTGGCATTGTCAGCCGCTTCAACGGGCAATTTCAATGTTATCTCTGCCACCTGAGCGGCAAATCCTTCAAGCTTTTCGTCGGTTGCCCCATTGGTTTTAACAGATTGGGACGTTGAAAAATCGGTGTCGTCTGTCCTTACGTTCAAGTCTTCTTTTCTAATAGCGTATTGGATGTTGTTAGCAGCTTCCGCCTGTGCCTGTTGTTCCGGCGTTAGCCCGGCCAGTTTCGCATTTTTGACATTCTCGGTGTCCAGTTCATGCGCAGCTTGGCTGCGGGATTGATCGACATAGGATTTTAGCGCATCGCCAGAAAGACCTTCTGCCTTGCCAGCATTGAGCGCTTCAATTTCTTTTTCTTTGAGATATCGGGCGCGGGCTTCGGCCGCTTTGGTCTTGGCCTCGTTGATTTCCTCGTCGGAGCCTCCCACCAATATCAAGCCGGTCACATTGTTCTGGGCTAACAGAGCGGCACCTTTGAATTTTTCTGCTCTGGTGTAGGCTGCTTCAATGTCTGCCTGAATTTGCGCACGCACGATCTGATAACCAGAAATATCTATACCTTTGGCGGTGGCTAGCTCGTCGATCCGCGCGGCGCTGCGCGTTTCGTATCGTTCAAATGCCTGATGCTGTTGATCATGTTTGAGTTGGAGCGCCTGAAGCTTTTCAATGGACATCTCCACCACATGCTGAGACGCCTGAAAGCTGGCGTCATTGGCGATGGCTTGACTGCTCTGGCGCACAGCACTGACAGCACGGGGCAGGGTGGTTTGCATCAATTGCAATTGTGGGAGTGACCCAGATTGGATGATGGCGGCATGGCCGTCTAGCACGCTTATCTGTGCGCGCAGTGCATCGATCTGGTCTGATGTTTCGCCTTCATGCTGGATACGTTCGGCCGCCTCGATAGCCTGCTGAATCTCAGCGCGTGCGGCCTCTACCATAGCTTCCAGACTGCGGCGTAATTGTTCTTCCTGTTGCTCCCTACTCACGCATAAATTGTACCGAAATATGCACTAAAATGGAAGCAGAAGATACCGCCTGATCTATAATTTTCATGAAACTGTAACAGTTCAACTATGCCAACTTTTGATATTTGCTTCCACTCTCACCTTGTGGGAACAAATAACTTAGCACCTTCGGCTACAAGCGTCGGCTTCATCTTATAGCCAATCTCATATGGGGCATTCCGAGTAACTATGATCTGCAACAGCTTCGTTGGCTTGCCCTGTTTATCGAACAGTTCAATTTTATCGTCAGGCCCATAGTTTGTGCCGTTTAGCCAAACTTTGATGCGCTTAGAGGGGCAGTTACATGCTTGACATTGCCCCTTCTTGGGCACCCCATTTTTCGGTTCTTCACAGCGGGGACCTTTAAAAGAGGCAGGAGCAGACTTTCTATCCGGACAGGTCCTCCCCCATTTTTTGCCTGATTTATCATTTTTGTATTGATGCGAGCCGCTAGTGTCGCACCAGGGTAAATATCTTTCAGCCAATTGTCGTGCAGTTTGATAGCCTTGTTTTTTGTACTTCTTTTCAAACCAATAAAACTTAGCTGCGATTGAGTACTTTGGGTCGGAGAAAATGGCATGCCCATCCTTATCATGGGCACCATCATAGCCATTCTGTGCCTTTGTACCGAAATACGGGTTTTCTGGCGAGTGTTTAACACATCCATAGTTGTTCATTTTAATACATCTAGGAACCGACTTTGAACGCGCCGTTATTTTCTCTGGCTTGGGGTAATCATCGTTGTGATGAATTAAGTGGTTTCGGGCAAATATGTGCCAGTCTTCCCCTACTGGCGGTTTTACTAAGAACTGCTGCGCAACATCCTTTGTAATGTCGCCCGGGTATTTCTTGGGTATCTGCATACAGGAACCAAGAAAAGTACAAATAATGATCAAAATTGTGTACCGGAAGAAACTTCTCAATTGCCCCACCCAGAATTTTTGCATCAAAATATTGATTTCATGTCTCTGCTTTTTCCAAATTAGTTATACAATCATGTATTGCGTTTATTTTATACGCAAGAATAAATCGCACACTTTTCCACATCCCCCGAACGTCCACTCATCTCCAAAATTTACAACTTTAACGCTATCTTAGCAGCATGGTTGGTCGTAACTCTAAAAAGTTACATAAGTGAACTATTACCTTCTTCTAAAATCTGCGGTAGTATTCTGAAAACGCGGTAGTTGGGATTCTCGCAACAGCGTTATCAATAGCCCTTGATGGGAGCGCGCCTTGCATCGCTTGGCGACCATCAAGAAGGGTGCTGTTGGTAACGCGGCCGTTCACAGGAAACAGGGACTATTGAAAAAGTGGCTCAGTATCACTTGAAGATGCAGTACATTCAGAGAGCGGCCGGGCGGTCTTCGGTGGCTGCATCTGCCTATCGTGCGCGTGATAATTTCACTGACAAGCGCACTGGTGATCCGCATGACTATACGCACAAGGCTGCCGACTTAGCCTATAGCGAAATGCTGTGGCCGACATTCACGCCGCTCTCAACTGAGCCAAAGCTAGCCAATGGAAAAGTGAACCCAACCTACAGCCGCGAATATGCGGCGCGCTTTAGCCATGAATTTAAGGCAGCAGGAATCTACCGCATCGACATTCGAGTACCCGTGCAGATCGCGCCGGAGATTAAGGTACGCGAAAATTTTTGGAATTTTGTTGAGATGCGTTTGACGCATCCGCGCGCGCAACCCGCATTTGAGATTGAGGTGATGTTGCCACGGGAATTGACCCGCGAGCAAAATATAGAATTGGTACGGCGCTTTTCGTTCGATCATTTCGTATCGGAAGGGCTGGTAGTGGATTTAAACATTCACGAAAAAACGGCGTCGGATGGGTTGCCCCATCCCCACGCCCACCTGCTTATCAGCACGCGCCGGATCAACCCGCATGGCGATCTGGGCAAGGTTGCCTCTGATATGCAAGACAGTCCGCTTGTGGTCAAAAAAATCTATGCACTGGAACAGGCCGGAAAACTGGATGAAGCACACGAGCTGTCACAGGGAACCAACCTAATGCAATTTCGTGAGGCATGGGCGCGCTATGCCAACGATGCATTGGCTGATACTGGATCGCTCGCGCGGATCGATCACAGGACGCTTGCTGAACAAGGATTCAAACGCGAAGCAACGCCTAATATCGGCTTTGCCATCAACAACCACAGGACCAACTTTAAGGGCTATGACCCTGAGCGCGTGGCGCGTTTTGATGCGGTTAAATTCCGTAACACGATGCGCAAACGCGCTGCATCGTCGATGCAGATGAAACTCGATCCGTTGGAAGAGTTTTTACGCCACGCGAAGGAACTAACGCCGCATCTCATACATGAGTTCGATATCACGCAAGAGGATATAGACCATGAACGCTAAACCTTCATGGGTTGATCAATTTGGAAGAGCGAACCAAGCCGCGACACCCAAACCCGACCCGACGCCCGAAGCATCACCGAGCTATCAACCATGGAAGACTATTGCGCCCGGAAAGTCGCCAGATTTCCAGCTAACACCAAGCCCGGCTTCAGATGCGGCTATTCATTGGGAACCCTATACCCAAAATCTGCCGGTTGACCTCGACCCCAAGAACAAGCAGCTATGCGTCACAGCAAGCGGAACCGGCAACCTGATTTTCATTGAAGCCAACAGCGTTGATACCTTGATGGAACTATCGCAATTAATCCGCTTTAGGCGAGTGAGTGAAATCACCGAATATGACGCCAACACCCACGGCATTTTGAACCAGCACGCGCGGTTCATTAAGTCTATCAAGGTGGAAAAGCCTGAATAAAAAAAATTTTGTCGCGCTGCGCGCGACAGGGGCTTCAATGCCAGCCCCTCTTAATCGCCTTTAGGCGATTAATTCTCCCCGCTAGGATATTGCTAGACAAGAATTGTCTGAGAAAATCAGCGTTGAGAGGCAAGAATTTTAGGAATGACTTTTAGGGCAAAGTATACTACAATGGAGTACAATATGCTCCATTGGAGGATTAAATATGTCTATGGTTAAAAAAAGTATTTCGGTCACTGACCAACAGGATGAGTGGATTCGAGCGGAAGTTGCCAAAGGTTATTATGGCAATGACAGCGAAGTTATCCGCGCCCTGATCCGTGAACGTCAGTTGCAGCAACAGGAAACGCCTGAGCAAATTGAAGCCATTCGCGCAAAGCTGATTGAAGCTGAACGCAGTGGATTTGCCGACAAAAGCGTTAAGGAGATTTGGGAAGAAGCGCGCCAACAAGCGAAGGCTGAATGACTGGTTATAAACTGTCTCTAGCTGCACAAGCCGACCTTATCAGTATCGCGCTGTATGGCGATGAACGGCATGGGGTGGAACAGTCTGACCATTACCGTGATCAACTAAGCGCACATTTTGAAATTTTGGCCAAACAGCCCATGTTGTATCCGGCTGTTGATCATATCCGACAAGGATATCGACGTAGCTTGTGTGGGGTGCATTCCGTCTACTATCGGATCACAGATCGAGGCGTTGAAATTATGCGGATAATTGGCAGGCAGGATTTCACGAACGAAGTTTGACTGAATTTATTGCAAGAGGGGAAGTCACCATATGGCAACTGAAGAGCCTCTATCAAACTCTATCATTGAAAATCTAGAAGCCGAATTGGGGTATCCGAAAGGGTCCCTTCGCAACAAAGGGTTTAAACCATTTTTCGGAAAACAACTTACAGACATCCCTCAGGAAGACATCGCCACCGTCTTAAATACGCTTAGACCTTACCTCCAAAAAAGCATGGAAATAGCTCAGGAACGGAAATATCGTAGATTGCAACAACGCTATGTTAGCGAAAGAGCACGCAGAACGCCCGCTGTGCCAACAAAAAGAGAAGTTGAACACGCTATGCTCTTAGCGCGCCGTGACTTACTTTCCGGCGACCAATCTATATCGGAAAAGACCCGCGAATTTATCGAAGATCATTGCCCTTGCTTGTGACAAATCATGGAAAAATTAATTGATTACACAAAATACACTTTAGCCCTGTCAATAGGTTTACTGTTGTATATTCCGGCTAACTTCTTGCCAGTAAGAACTGGTTGGCATTTTTATGTGTTGTTGGTTGTCTTAGGCCTACTCATCATCTCCATTCTCGCCGGAATCGCGCTTTATACACGCGCAACAAGAGTCCTGATCGACGATAAGAGGGCCATCAGTGACCCAAAAGGCTATACGACATGGTGGGGGACCATTCATCTATGGTTATTGCTCGTGTGCTTTGCCGCCACAGCTCCATTTTATTTCTACATAAAGGTCTTGTCTCCTCAACCTGTCATCGAATGCAAATTCACATTCATTGATCCGGCTGGAAAAGAAGTCAAAGTCTCGATGCCTTGCAAATCCAAAAAGTAATCCCGCATTTGCTCAGGTCATCAATGAAAATACCCTCCCAGCCGTAATCGGTACCAGATGCCTCACAATTGGGGTAGACTCACAAACGGCAACCTATGCTATAAAATTTGCTATCTAAGCATGGGGGCTTTTATGAAAAGAACGATACTATTGGTGCTATTGGGCACTCTTCTATCTGCATGTGCAAAACAAGCTTTTGTTGATTTACAAAATGCACCTGTAGCTGACAGCAACATCAATTCCAGACGCACTGCTTTTGGCGATGTATATTTGATCGATTTGAAATCTGGGACATTCAATTATCGAGGTAATCTAGTAGAAGAAGACCAAGCAGACCGACTGGACATTATCCCTGCCTCAAAAGGCAACTATAGTGAAAGTGCTTCCAGCAATATTAGCATCAAATTTAAAGGAAATATTCAAGAAATTAAACCTGAAATCACTGCCCAAATAACTAGTTCCTTAATATTTTCTATGAAAAAACATAATCAGAAACGTTTCAGATATCCTGATGATGTCTTAAATGCAAAAGAAGTGGCGAAATTTCGATCAAACCAATCACCATTTGCAAATGACAACTTCAGATTTTTATTTGTGAACCAAGTTTTTAGTGGTGAGAAAATTGAATATAAATTCAACAAAGGGAAAGAAGACGGCGGCAAGTTTATTTTAGATGTCGCCGGACAAAAAGTTGAAGTGTTCTTCAATAACAGCGCGGAACTTATCTGCGAAGGTGATGACAACGCTTGTGTTGTTTCCGTACAGGTTTGGAAACTCGTGCCTAACCCCGGAGGGGCGACAGGCTATAAGTTTGTCCTCGATACCGAAAGAGAGGCTCAAGTTGTCTTCCAAGGCGGTGTCTAGTCGACCGGTTATGCTTGCAGGCTGCACATTCATTTGCATTTATAGCCAATAAGCTTACGATCTTGCCTGCGGTACAGGCTGGGAAGCCGTTGACCGTGACTTGAATTGACGGCCTATCTCTGGATAGGCCGTTTTCATTATGCGCACTATTTCCGTGGCCCCCTCATGCTAACATTGGGCTTGGTCTTTGGTTGCATGACTTTAGCCTTTTCCCAAAACACCGCGTTCAGCTCGGGGATGTCGCTTGTGTCGATTTGATCATCTGGCAACTGTGCCATTTGTTCAGCCGTCAAAGGCTTGTCGTATCGCTTGCTCATACGTCCTATTGCGTTATCAAATTGTACAAGGCAATAACCAGTGACCCAGTTACAAATAAAACTAATGATGAAAAAGTAGCTGGAACATTATGGGCCGATGTATAAAGCGCCGTATATGAATTAAGATTAGTAAGATTCAATATTCCTCTAATTGAAATTCCTGAGAAAAAGAAAATTGACCTTAAGAAGAAGAAGCTAACTATAGAAAACGGCCCACCAACCACCAAAATACCAAACCAGAAGAAAATAGCCACTTGATCAATAGTATTCTCTGAATTCTGCATAATTCCAGTATATATTGAAATAAAAATTATTGTCACGCTAACAATAAATGAAGCCAACATACTCAACAATAAATCTAAAATGAACTGAATAATAGAGCTATGCCTTTTGGTTCGCCCAAAATACACAATTTTACTTACTCTGAAGTTGATTTCATCATAAACAAATGTAGAAGTACCAATCCATACAAATACAAAAGTGACTGCCAACCAACTATGAATATCGGCTATTGGCTGAATAAATTTGAAGTCTGTAGTCAGGGCTGAAAGCCCAATATCAAGAACTCCAAAATAATACCTCATCAGAACAAAAACAAAAATCCCAGAAAAGATTGAGAATACAATCACTCTCAATCGACGTATTCTTCCATTTTTAAAAAACGACTTAATCCAACTTCTCACCATTTTCTTTTCAAAATCGACTACTTTAATGCCGTGAAACCCAAAGATGTATTCAGACAGCTTGGCCTTTGATCGTTCCGGCAAAAAATTGTCCATAAGACTGAATGGAGCAACGAAGGCACATAACGCCATTATGTAGTTGGTGATCTGGTCCAACATTCTGTCGCCCCCTCGCCTTGCTTACGGTTGCTGACCGTCTATTTCTGCCTGACCTTGTTCAACAAAGCACTGCAATTCATTGGTCATTGCGGAACTGGCAGGAGCAGTCTTGCCGTCTTCAACGGCGACAGTGGGCGGCGTGGCGAAGCGTCGTTTATTGGCCCTGCTGGATTTGGTGACGGGGGCAGACGCTACCGGGTCAGATTTTTTGGTTAGGCGTGGCTTTTCCGGTTTTGGAGCCTTCAGCTTCTTTTCCTTTTTGGGCTTTGGCTTCTTCTCCCTATACCAGCGCGGATTGTAAGGATCGGTAATGCGTTCACGCATCCATTCAAGCAGATTGCCGACGACAAGCAGAACTACCACAGTGATGCCGAGCGGCACCCATCCACCGCCGCCTGAAATCACCCCATACAGGAATATCAGGCCAGTCACACCCAGAATGATTTGAATGAGCCGGAGAATGGCCCCTATGAGGGTTCTAATCATTGTTTAAAGGCTACTTGCATCCAATGTTTGCCATTGCGCTCAAAATAGCGGCCGGGAAGCACTACAACGCCAGTCACGATACCCTTATTGGCTTTACCACCCATTTTGAGCTGTGTGCTAAATTCATGTGGCTCGACGGCATAATCCCGCTCTTCACGTAGTCCAGCGCTGCGACCACCGCTCTCACCATAGCTAGAACCGCCTGAAGAGCCGCGTGACGTGCCTCCTGATATGGATGTGCTGGTACCGCTGCTATGACCCATATTGTCACCCATAGAGGTGCCATAGCTGAAGTTACTGGAATCTTGGGAACCTTCGCTTACGCTGTAACCAGCACTGCGGCTTGAACCGGAATTAACGCCCATCTGTTTTGAATAGTTGGCTCCGTCCGACCAACCATCATTTTGACCTTCGTTCCAGCCTTCGTTGATGCTCTCATTCCAGCCGGTATTTTGATCAAACGAAGCACGCCACACGGTTTCCTTGCCGATGATTTGGGTGGCCCAGTCGTTGGTGGTGGTGCAATCGTTGTTGTGAAATATCTTGGTTTTAAGATTGCCAAGCATGGATTTCACGGTGTTCTCAGGATCATCCCCGCCTATGCGGCTATAGAACGTCGGAAGATTCTGCGTTAGCAGCACGGTTGCGCATTTATTCTTGCGGCATAATCCCTGAAACACAGCATCAAAACTGGATAAGAAAATTTGTCCTTCGTCTGAAAAATTCATGACTGGACGCATGGGGGCGTTCTTATCGCGGCGATTGACACTTCGCATCCATGCATATTTAAAAATCATCTGCGCCATGACGCCGGTTTCATTCCAGTCACCAGCCACCGGGAAATCAAGCAACACCACTTTGCCGTCAAAGGTCATTTCCGGCACCAGGTTGGTTGCCGTGCAAAACAGCTTCCGCATCTGGCCGCGCTGAAGCATATTAAAATCGGTTTCCAGCGTCGTGATCATGTTCGACCTGGTGCGGTCATCCATCTGCGGAAAAGACACCAGCCAATAATTTAAAAGGCGCTGTCTTTCTTCACGATCGAGCGGGTACGGGATCTGGCTAGTCTTTAGCTTCTCAACTGTTTTCGCGAAAAAATATTTTTGCCAGTTGGGATCGTTCAATTGATCTGGATTTTTTGGAGCCGTGTTGATGAATTCCAGCACTTCAGGAAGGCGCACCCGGCC
>NZ_CP120864.1:25000-49027 GCF_026191725.2 Roseibium porphyridii | reverse complement strand
ACTCGGCGCCATCACGACACTTGTCTCAAATGCGGGTGTTCCGGCCAAAACACGCGGGGACCTGCTTGAAGTTCAACCGGACAGTTTCGATTTCGTTCTGGGCGTAAACCTGCGTGGCGCTTTCTTTCTGGCGCAGGAGGTGGCGCGGCGCATGCTTGCAGGGCATTCAGAGGCCTACCAATCCTTGATCTTCGTGACCTCTGTCAGTGCTGAAATGGTCTCCATAGAACGCGCCGAATACTGCGTGTCGAAGGCCGGCGCTGCGATGATGGCGGACCTTTTTACCGCAAGGATGGCACCACACGGGATCGGCGTCTTCCAGATACAGCCAGGCATCATTGAAAGCCCGATGACTGCCGGTGTGAAAGACAAATATACATCGCGCATCAATGACGGCCTTGTGCCTGCCCGGCGATGGGGGCAGCCGGAAGATATCGGTTCTGCGATCGTTCCGCTGGCGCAAGGGCAAATGGCATACGCGACAGGCACGACTATCAAGGTTGACGGCGGACTTTCAATCCCACGCCTTTGAGAGATGACAATGGAAAACGGCTACGACTTCATCATTATCGGTGGCGGGAGCGCAGGGTCGGTTGTTGCTGCCCGACTGACCGAGGATCCGAACATCCAGGTGCTTCTGCTGGAGGCCGGAGGACGTGACCGGCACCCATTTTATCACTTGCCGGCCGGCTTTGCGAAAATGACCAAGGGCATCGGTTCTTGGGGGTGGCACACCGTGCCGCAAAAGCACATGAACGATCGGGTCTTCCGCTACACACAAGCCAAGGTGATTGGTGGCGGGTCTGCAATCAATGCTCAGATCTACACGCGCGGAAATGCGCGTGACTATGACGAATGGCGCCAGCTTGGATGTGAGGGTTGGGGCTATGACGATGTCCTGCCTTACTATCGGAAAGCTGAAGACAACGACACCTATGACAACCGCTATCACGGCAAGGGTGGACCGCTCGGTGTTTCGAAGCCATGTGCACCTCTTCCGATTTGCGAAGCCTATTTCGAAGCGGCGGCCAAGCTGGGCATTCCCAAGAACGAGGATGTAACCGGCGAGACACAGGACGGAGTTGCCTACTACCAGTTGACCCAGAAAAATGCGCGCCGGTCTTCGGCTGCAATGGCTTATCTCGCTCCCAACAAAGATCGTTCCAATCTCCATGTGCGCACCGGTGCAAATGTTCACCGGATCATTGTGGAGAGCGGCAAGGCAACCGGCGTGGAACTGGTCGACGGCACCCGGCTCACGGCAAGCGCGGAAGTCATCCTTTCTTCCGGCTCTATCGGTTCACCGCGTCTTCTTCAGCTTTCGGGCATTGGCCCGGCGGCGGAGTTGCATGATCTTGGAATCGATGTCGTTCTCGACCGTCCGTCAGTTGGCGCGAACCTTCAGGATCATCTGGATCTTTATTGTATCTGCGAGGTCAGCGGTCCGCACACTTATGACCGTTTCGCCAAACCGCATCTGTCAGTGCTTGCCGGACTGCAATACATCTTTACACGGCGTGGGCCGGTGTCCTCCAGTCTCTTTGAAACGGGAGGCTTCTGGTACGCAGACCCGGAAGCACGCTCACCGGATCTTCAGTTTCACCTTGGTCTTGGCACCGGCATCGAATCCGGCGTCGCGGCAATGCCGGACGGCGGCGTCACGCTCAATTCGTGCTACCTGCGACCGCGCTCGCGCGGAACCGTCCGGCTCCGCAGTTCAGACCCCTCAGATGAGCCTCTGATCGACCCGAACTACCTGCAAGACCCGCAAGATCGCGAGATGTCGATCCGAGGGCTCAGGCTCACACAGGAAATCCTGGCACAGGAGCCGTTGAAACCGTTCATAAAGGCAGAGCGACTTCCCGGCCCAGATATCAAAAGCGATGAGGATTATTTTCACTTCATCTGCGAACACTCCAAGACGTCCCACCATCCAGCCGGAACATGCCGGATGGGCATTGACGACCAGGCTGTCGTAGACCCGCGGCTGCGGTTCAACGGCATCGACCAATTGCGTGTTGTCGACGCCTCCATCATGCCGAATGTCATTTCATCCAACACCAATGCTGCGGCCATCATGATCGGTGAAAAAGCCTCCGATATGATCCGCCAAGATCACGGAAGCAAAACATGATCCGCCATATCGTACTAATCAAATTCAATCCGGAAGTAACGGAAGAGACTGTTGCGGAGCTCTTTCAGGAGCTCCGTGAGATCGAAAAGCAGGTGTCGGGCATCCGCGACATCACGTCCGGACGCAGCGAGAGCCCGGAAAAGATTGAACGCGGTTACATGCACGGTTTTGTGGTCGACTTCGATGACTGGGACGCACTGGAACGATATCAGATCCATCCCGACCACAAGGCGCTCGGAGCCAAGCTGGTCGCCAACGCCGTTGGCGGAATAGACGGCATTCTGGTGCTGGACATTCCGGTCCCGGCCTAAGCAGCTTCCAACTAAATTCGGAGCCGCAGATGCTGAACCTTCCGACTTACGAAAACACGCTAGAAGCTTATTCGCCGACAGGCGATGCTCTGACGCCAAGAGCCCCTCGAACCGCGCTGACCCGTACCGCGTTTGCAGCCGCCCATGTGGTTTCCGACCCGCTTGCTGAACGCGACCCTTGGGAGGGATCTCCTGCGGTGGACTGGGAAAACACACTGCGCTTCCGCCACTGGTTGTGGGACCAGGGCCTTGGACTGGCAGAGGCCATGGATACGGCACAGCGCGGCATGGGCGTTGACTGGCCAACGGCAAAAGAACTGATCGAACGCACCATGCGAGAAGCCAAGGCACATCCGATGAAGCCCCGTGTCGCCTGTGGGGCCGGGACGGACCAGAAAGCGCCGGAAGAGCTGGCAACACTCCGCGACATTCGAGCGGCCTATTGCGAGCAGATGGAAGCGATTGAGGCGGCAGGTGGGCAAATCATTTTGATGGCATCACGAGCTTTTCCCGCCATCGGTGCCGGTGCCGACGATTATGCTGAAACCTATGGCGCGCTGCTTGAGCAAGCGTCCAGTCCGGTGGTTCTTCACTGGCTGGGCGACATGTTTGACCCTGCGTTGAAAGGGTATTGGGGCAGTGACGATGTCGACGCGGCATCAGACCTCGTTCTTCAGATTATCAATGCAAACAGGTCCAAGGTTGACGGCATCAAGATTTCGCTGCTGGACCAGGCGCATGAAGAAGGTTTTCGTGCAAGGCTACCCGAAGGTGTTCGTCTCTATACCGGTGATGACTTCAACTATGCTCCGTTGATTGAGGGCGATGGAACGCACCATTCCCACGCGCTTCTGGGTGCATTCGCGGCTATTGCGCCAGTGGCGAGCCAGGCGCTGGAAGCGCTTGCTGAAAATGATCTTGAAACCTACCGCGCACTCTTCGCACCGACGGTTCCGCTCAGCCGCGAATTGTTCAAAGCACCAACCCGCTTCTATAAAGCAGGAATTGCTTTTCTGGCATGGCTGAACGATGCCCAGAACCACTTCATCATGCCTGCCGGGTTTCAATCTTCGCGTGAAATTGCGCATTATGCCGAGGTTTTTCGGCTTGCAGACAAGGCGCGATTGTTGTCAAAGCCTGATATAGCCGTGGAACGAATGCGACTGTTGCTAAAGCTTCACGGCGTGGGTTGATCAGCTTTGGAAGGCGAATGAAGAAAAGACCGACGATCCTGGATGTCGCAAAACACGCCGGCGTATCAAAATCGACCGTATCGCTCGTTTTGCAGAATTCCCCGTCGGTTAAGAAGTCGACCCGTGACGACGTCACCCGCGCTATCGAGGATCTCGGCTATGTCTACAACAGGTCAGCAGCAGGTTTGCGCGGCGCGGCATCGGGCCTGGTGGGATTGATCATCAACGACTTGCGAAATCCGTTCTTCACCGAGTTCGCGGCCTCAGCTCAGATGACTTTTGCGCGCAAGGGCTATTCGACCGTTGTTGCCAACACCGACGAAGACCCTGAGATCCAATCCCAGGTGATCGCTTCGATGATAGAGCATGGCGTCTCGGCTTTCGTGATTTCTCCGGCCTATGACGCGGGCGGATCGGCCTTTGACGCCATTCAGCGCGCCGGCATACCAACGCTTCAGGTCCTCAGGCAGATCGATGAGAGAACCGGCGTCTTTCCATTCGCTTCGCACAACTATGTTGACGGTGGAGCGTTGGCAACAAACCACCTGATTGACGCAGGGTGTCGGAAAATTGCCTTCGTCGGAGGCCTGGAAGAACGTCCGATCACTCTGGAACGCATGTCGGGGTACTGCAATGTCATGAAAGCACGAGGCCTTCCGGTCGAAACTTTCTATGGCCGCCCTTCGAGAGCTTTCGGTCGTGAAATCGCACTGGAGATTGCAGCAAAGCACCCGGAAATCGACGCTGCCATATGCTTCAGCGATCTGGTGGCACTCGGCATGCTGTCCGGTTTTGCTGAAGCTGGAGTGCGCGTTGGAGATGATTTCAAGCTCATCGGTTTCGACGACATTGAAGAAAGTTCGCTTGTCTATCCCCGTCTCAGTTCTATACGGTGCGACACCGGAGCGTTCGGAGAACACGCGGCAGAAGCCATGCTGGCGTGGATTGTGGATGGCGTACGTCCACCCAACACCAAACGCTACGACGTCGAACTGATCAAACGCCAATCCAGCCTCGGAATCTGATCATGACACATGCCCCTGAAGCGCTCTTGAAGCGCCTGTTCGATGTTGCCGTCGCGGCGGCCGATCCGATGGTCTGCATTCCAAAACACTTACCGGAAAAACCCTCCGGTCGGTTGTTGGTAGTTGGCGCCGGAAAAGCCTCTGCGCGTATGGCGGAAGCGCTTGAAACAGCGTGGGGACCAGTTGATGGACTTGTCATTACACGCGATGGCTATGCAAGGCCTTGCGCGGGAATAGAGATCGTCGAGGCGTCTCATCCGGTCCCGGACCAGCGTGGTCTTGACGCCACGGCCAGACTTCTGGAACTCCTTGACGGCCTTGAAGAGGGTGATCGGGTCATCGCCCTGATTTCAGGTGGTGCATCCGCATTGCTGGAACATCCGGCCGGCGAGATTTCGCTCGAAGACCTGAGGAAACTCAATGAGGATCTTCTGTCTTCCGGAGCGCCCATCGACCAGATGAACACGGTCAGAAAGCATGTGAGCCGTGTCAAAGGCGGACAACTGGCAGCGGCTGCCTACCCTGCGCGCATGATCTCATTGATCGTTTCTGACGTCGCAGGCGATGACCCTGCCTTTATTGCATCGGGTCCAACAGTTGGAGACAACACCAGTTTTGAAGATGCGAAGGCGATTTTGGCAAGCAACAACATCGTTCTTCCCAAGTCCATCGACGACGTGCTGATGGCACCGACCGGCGTATTGCCGGCAGGTGCGGCCAAGCTGTCAAAGACTGAAAACATCATTGTCGCCGCTCCTTCCCTCTCGCTGAAAGCGGCAAGTGAACTGGCGGAAGCAGAGGGAATTGATGTAACGCTTTTGGGCGATGCTCTTGAGGGCGAAGCACGTGACCTTGCAAAAGAACATGCAAGCCTTTCCCTTGAAGTGCAGGCAAAGCTTGCACCTGGCGATAAACCTCGGCTGCTGCTTTCAGGCGGAGAATGCACCGTTACACGCCGCGGCAACGGTATCGGCGGACCTAATGCAGAATATGCACTCGCACTTGCACTGGCTTTGAACCAGCAGCCCGGCATTCACGCAATAGCCTGTGATACGGACGGTGTGGACGGTGCAGCGGATGTTGCCGGAGCACGCATCGGGCCACAGACGTTGTCAAAGGCATCAAAAAATGGCGTCAATGCCGCAGACATGCTGGCCGCCAATGACAGCCATAGTTTCTTTGACCTGATCGACGACCAGATTGTCACGGGCCCAACATTGACCAATGTGAACGATTTCCGGGCAATCCTGATCGAAAGCACCTGATATGCGGGACATTGAAGCGCGGATCGAGGCAGCAGACGCGCTGATTTTCGATTGCGACGGAACGCTCTTGAAGACGCCGGATCTGTATGCGCTTGGCTGGAAGACCGCTTTTGGCGCGGCAGGGCTGGAGATGGATCTGGACTGGTATCACGTGCGCGCGGGCATGTCAGAACATGTCCTGATGGACGAATTCGAGGCGGAAAAGCAAGTCACCCTCGATCGCGCTCAAACCGTCCGCGACCTCCGAAAGGCTGTTCTTCAGCAAATGCACACGGTTGAGGAAATCCCCGCCATCGCATCGATTGCCCGCGAGTATCATGTCCATATGCCAGTTGCAGTGGCATCGGGAGGCCCGCACGCCATTGTGGTTCCGGCATTGAAGGCAGCCGGTTTGTTTCCGCTTTTCAAAACTGTCGTCACAATGGACGACGTCGCCAGAGCCAAACCCTCTCCAGACTTGTTTCTCTTGGCTGCCGAAAAACTTGCGATTCCCGAAACTGCCTGTCTGGTCTTCGAAGACAGCCCACAGGGGCTTCTTGCGGCTGAAAGAGCCGGAATGTCGGCAATTGACGTGAATGATCTTATGTAAATTCTGACTTTACGCGGTTGCAGTCAGCGCCTTGCCGTGTTGCTCAGGCATTGTGTCCTGTTCAATGCGCGTTTGCGCAAAGACATCGCCCACAGCAATGAGAACCGGGCCTGAAGACTGCAGACTTTCGACACCTTCTGCCAAGTTGGCAAGGTAACCTGACCATGACGCCGCATTGTGGCGGGAGACATTGGCCATCACCCTCACAGGGGTACGCGATGAAAGACCTTCTGCGATCATTCGCGCAGTGATCCGGCCTGCCATTCGCCCGGCCATGTAAAACACGGTCGTGGTTGCCGGATCTGTGAGACCTTTCCAGTCGACGGTTTCAGGCAGTTTTCCATTCCGAGCATGCCCTGTTACGAAGCGAACCGATTGTGCGTGATCGCGATGAGTCAGCGAAATGCCCAGTTCAGCTGCCATTGCCGATGCAGCTGTAATGCCTGGCACAACACTGGCCGGAATTCCTTCGTCAGAAAGGCGCTGAAGTTCCTCACCTGCCCGGCCGAAAATCATCGGGTCGCCAGACTTCAGCCGAACCACATTCTTTCCCTGCCGGGCCAGAGAAACCATCAGATCGTTGATGTCCTCCTGCCGGCAACTTTCCCGGCCGCCTCGCTTACCGACCAACATGCGTTTCGCCTCTCGGCGGGCGAGCTCCAGCACGGCGTCATCAACCAGGTCGTCAAACAAAATGACATCGGCAGCCTGCAAGGCCCGCATCGCCTTCAACGTCAGGTATTCGGCATCGCCCGGTCCTGCACCGACCAGCGTCACGCGCCCCTGGCCTGCATGGCTGGCCTCGTCGAGAAGTGGATCGAACTCTTCCAGGTCCGTTGTCTCGGGGGCTGATCTGGATGAAAACGCCAGATCCACAAAACGCTCCCAGAAACGACGGCGTTCGGCACCTGCTGATAGCGATTTCATGACGCGACCGCGGATTTGTTGCGCCAGCAAGGCCCAATTTCGCAATGAGCCTGGCAACAGAGTTTCAATCCGCCTGCGAATAGCTTGCCCCAGGATGGGAGCTGCTCCATTAGTTGAAACGCCGATGACAACTGGCGATCTGTTCACGATCGATCCGAACTGAAACTGACAAAACGGCGGATTGTCGATAACGTTTACAGGTACACCGGCAGCCTTTGCCGCGCAGAAAAATGCTTGCGCTTCGCCTTGCGACCGCGCATCGGCTATCGCAAGACTGGCACCTTCAAAGCTATCCATCGACCAGCACGTCTGGTGGTGAACAAAACCTCCTTTGACACTCCCGGCCTCAAGCAACCGCTCGAAGGTTTGTTCCAATTGCTCAGCGAAAACGTGAACCTCAGCTCCCGCTGCAGCCAGCAGTTCAGCCTTCCAGGCTGCGGCATCCGTTCCACCGGCCAGAACAACCCGCTTGCCTTCCAGGGAGAAAAACAAAGGCACACTTGCCAGGGGTTCGACCCGGACAGCCCGGCGTTTGGATCCGACTTCAACCGGCCTGCGCAATGTCGACATCCTCCGAGATCTCCCTACTGAAACCATCTATGATCGCCTGGATCTCCGATCGGCATGACCCGCAATTCGTTCCGGCCTCCAGGCAAGCTCCAATGGCGCTTAAACTGGCGGCACCATCTTTGACCGCAGCTGCAATCTGGTTGTTGCCGACCTGGAAGCAGGAACACACGATTGCGCCCTTGTCGGGCATATCAGCAGGGGGACGACCCGCCAGAACCTTGAAACGCTGATCCCTGGAAAGGGTCGGGCTCTCCAACAGGCTGCAGGCCCATTGACGCGACACGGCTACTGGATCTTTTGAAAAGAAAAATGCCCCGTCCAGGTCATCTCCGCACCACCCTGCAACGCGCAGGTATCCTGCATTGCGATCTTCGAGGCGAAGCGGCTCTGTTGCGTTTCCCATGAGGCGTTCGGAAAAAGCCGTGAGGTCGGTCTGCTCAATTCCTGCCATCTCGATCCGCCAACCGCCATTGGTCGGTGCGATCGCCCAATAATCAACGTCCAGCGCCTGCGGCCTGCTGCGCATGACAGCGAAGCCATACCAGGAATACTGCTTTTTCCGAATTGCGACTGGTGTGAATTTTGATCCCGGTTGACCCGAAAAAGGGTCGGTTTCAGGGGCAACAACGGCATCCACCCGCGCCTGTGAAGCAACCTGATCCGTCCAGTGCATCGGCACAAAAACCGTACCTTTCTGGACTTTTTCCGTCACCTGCGCACGCACTGTGACTGCTCCATATGGACTTTTAACCTCGACAAGGTCAGCGGCATCAATGCCGGATTGTTTTGCATCCACTGGATGAATTTCCACGTAAGGCTCTGCAATATGCGCGGCAAGGCGTGGTGTCTTTCCGGTCCGGGTCATTGTATGCCATTGATCACGGATACGGCCCGTATTGAGCACGAAAGGAAATCTGCGTCCGGTCTCGCGTGGTTCTTTGACCTTTGTTGCCACAAAGGCTGCCTTGCGATCTGGCGTGTAGAAGTTTCCGTTTGCGAAAAAACGCGTTTCTTCGCCGGATCCCATCCCACTCGGCTGTGGCCACTGCACGGGTTCCAGGCCGTCAAACTCCGAAAGTGCAAGGCCAGCCAGTGCACTGATATCAAAATCTCGACTGCCCCGGTTCTCGTACCCGGAAAGGGCAGCGTGTTCGCGAAAAATCGCATCCGGACCTGAATAGTCAAAGGCTTCTTTGAAGCCCATGCGACAGGCAACCTCACTCAACTGCCACCAGTCAGGTCTGGTTTCTCCAGGAAGGTCAAGAAGGCTTCGCTGCCTTGAAATCCGCCGCTCGGAATTGGTAACTGTGCCGTCTTTTTCGCCCCACGCTGCGGCCGGCAGAAGCACATTCGCATACCCAACTGTATCGGCAGCCCTTGTCACGTCGGAAACCACAACGAACGGACAAGCTTTCAGCGCATCGGCAACGCCATCCGCATCCGGCAGGCTGTCGACCGGGTTCGTTGCCATGATCCACAAAGCCTTGATCTTTCCGCTGCGTGCCGCCCGGAACAAATCAACCGCCTTGAGACCCGGTTTTTCGGCAATGACCGGGCTTTGCCAAAAATCCTGCACAATCGCGCGGTGCTTTGGGTTCTCGATCGCCATATGCGATGCAAGCATGTTGGCAAGACCGCCAACTTCACGCCCACCCATGGCATTGGGCTGCCCTGTCACCGAGAAAGGGCCCATGCCCGCTCTGCCGATGCGACCTGTCGCCAGATGGGTGTTGATGATCGCATTGACTTTGTCAGTCCCGGTGGTGGACTGATTGACGCCCTGGCTATAGACAGTGACGGTTTTTTCCGTGCGCGCGACCATCGTATAAAATGTTGCCAGATCACGCCGTGCCAACCCAGTCGCCTCGGCAATTCGATTGATTTCGCAGGCACCAGCCGACGCCACCGCGTCCTCAAAGCCGTTCGTGTGGGCCTTGATATAGGCCTGGTCCAACGCTCCGGCTTCTGACAGGAATGCCAGCAGACCGTTGAACAGGGCAACGTCAGAGTCAGGCTTCAGCGCCAGATGCAAGTCCGCGATGGCACAAGTTGCTGTTTCTCTCGGATCAATCACAACGACACGCATCTGCGGATTGGCCGCTTTCGCTGCTTCGACCCGCTGAAACAGAACAGGGTGACACCAGGCAAGATTCGACCCGACCAGCACAAGCAGCTCACAGGATTCCAGGTCCTCATAGGTTCCTGGAACCGTGTCGCTGCCAAAGGAACGCCGATGACCGGCAACCGAAGAGGCCATGCACAAGCGCGAATTCGTGTCGATATTGGCCGAGCCGATGAACCCCTTCATCAACTTGTTTGCGACGTAATAGTCCTCGGTCAGAATTTGACCTGATACATAAAAGGCAACGCTGTCGGGTCCATATTCCCGAACAGCTTGGGTGAAGCGGTCTGCGACCAGGTCTAGGGCCTCGTCCCAACTTGCCTGTGCACCTTCGATTTCCGGAAAAAACAGCCGGTCGTCCAGAGAAAGCGTTTCACCCAGGGCTGAACCTTTGGAACACAAACGCCCGAAATTCGACGGATGTTCCGGATCACCGGAAATGGCGACCGATCCATCCTCCTTGACTTGCGCAAGCACGCCGCAACCCACCCCGCAATAGGGGCAGGTTGTCTTGACCGTTTTTATTGTTTCTGGACCGGCCATACGGCGAAGCTCCTTGGGCTTTCCTCGATTTCTTTGATGTGTTTGTTCAAGCGACGGTTCTGCGCGCCAGGTCATCGGCGGCAAGTAAAATCGTTCCGTTCTCGATCTTTGCTGTCGTGACCGGAACCTTGCCATCGTCAGCGCCTTGCGCGAGACCCGTTGCGAGATCAAATACCCAATTGTGCAAGGGACAAGTCACTGAAGTTCCGTGGACAATGCCCTGACTGAGTGGTCCGCCTTTGTGCGGGCAGCGATCATCGAGCGCATAGACCTCATCATTGACGGTTCTGAACACTGCGACGCACCCTGCCGACGTCTTAACGACCCGTGCGCCCTCGCGGGGTATGTCAGACAACGTCCCGATTGCGACCCAACTTCTGGTGTCCGCGGTCATTCCGCAGCCTCCCTGGTGAACACGGCCATTGGATTGAATTCGTGTTTGTCCTTCCCGGACACACGTTCGGACCAGGGATCAACCTGTGCGAATTTCTGCGAGAAGACGAAGCGGTCGAAATAAGCTCTGCGCCGATCATGGTCTTCCATGATCTGTTGCCGGATCTCGTCATATCCGACACGCTTCGCCCATTTGTAGATCCGCTCCAGATACCAGCCCTGCTCCCGGTACATCTGAGTGAGCGCGACAACATGCTCAAGGACTTCTTCCTCGGTCTTTACAAGACCAAGGACTTCCGTCCCCTTGATGTCCAGACCGGCGGCACCGGCGTAGTGGATCTCAAACCCGCTGTCGACACACACAACGCCAATATCCTTGCAGGTCGCTTCAGCGCAGTTGCGCGGGCAACCAGAAACCGCAAGTTTCAGTTTGGCAGGCGTCCAGGACCCCCACATGAACTTCTCAAGCTGGATGCCGAGACCGGTGGAATCCTGCGTACCGAAGCGGCACCAGTCGGATCCGACACAGGTTTTCACCGTACGCAGGCCTTTTGCATACGCCTGACCGGAAACAAACCCTGCCTTCCCCAGGTCTTCCCAGACCGCCGGCAGGTCTTCTTTCTTGATGCCCAGCATGTCGATGCGCTGACCCCCGGTGCACTTGACTGCTGGGATATCGAATTTGTCGACGACATCGGCAATCGCCCTCAGTTCCTTGGACGAGGTCATACCGCCCCACATGCGCGGAACGACCGAATAAGTGCCGTCCTTTTGAATGTTGGCGTGAACTCGTTCGTTGATGAACCGGGACTGATAGTCATCGGCATATTCATCGGGCCAGTCCGAAACCAGATAATAATTCAATGCCGGGCGACACTTGGCACACCCGCCGGAAGTGGACCACTCCAGTTCCTGCATGACCGCCGGAATGGTTTTAATTTCCTTCGACTTGATGAGACGACGAACCTCGTCGTGGCCCAGAGTGGTGCAGCCGCACATGGGCTTTACCGCCGCCGGATTGTAGGCATCACCCAAGGTCACCTGCATCAGCTGCTCAACCAGACCGGTACAGGTTCCACAGGACGCAGAAGCCTTGGTATGAGCCCGGACATCATCCAGGTTCGTCAGGCCCTTGTCCTTGATGGTGGTAACAATCTTTCCTTTACATACGCCGTTACAGCCGCAGATTTCCGCATCATCCGGCAAGGCTGCAACGGCCGCCATAGGGTCCAGTGGGGCACTCCCCTGGTAGGCCTGGCCAAAAATCAGTGTCTCGCGCATTTCCGAGACATCGGTTCCCTTCTTGAGCAGATCGAAGAACCACGGACCATCGGACGTCTCACCATAGAGGACAGCCCCGATGATCTTGTCGTCCTTCAAGACAAGGCGTTTGTAAACACCTGCTGTCGCGTCCCGAAGAACGATCTCCTCGCGATCTTCGCCTTCTGCAAAGTCACCTGCGGAATAAAGATCGACCCCGGTTACCTTGAGTTTGGTCGCAGTAACCGAACCTCTGTAGCCGGACGCCCCGTCCAGCAGATTGTCGGCGATCACCTCTGCCATTTCGTAGAGTGGTGCAACCAGACCGTAACAGGCACCTTGATGTTCGACACATTCGCCAAGGGCGAAAATGTCTGTGTCGCTGGTCCGCATGTCATCCTTGACAAGAATGCCGCGATTGACTTCAAGCCCGATGTCTTTCGCCAGATCGGTTGAAGGCCGGATGCCGACAGCCATGACGATGATGCTCGCGTCGATCTCTGTCCCGTCATCCAGGCGAATGGCTTTCACTTTGCCGTCGCCATCATCGACAATCTCGTGGCTGTTGGCCTTCGTGCGAACGTCGATGCCCCGTCGCTTGAATTCTTCTTCCAGAAGATGACCCGCGGCCGGGTCGAGCTGACGTTCCATAAGGGTCGGCATAAGATGAAGAACGGTCACCTCCATGCCCTGCATTTTCAAACCGGCTGCTGCTTCCAACCCCAGAAGACCACCACCAATAACCACTGCGCGCCCACCGCGTTGAGCGGCTGCAAGCATCTTGTCGACGTCATCCAGGTCCCGGTAGGTCAGAACGCCATCGAGGTCCTTGCCCGGAAGGGGAATTATGAATGGGTTCGAACCGGTCGCTATCACCAACTTGTCGTAGGCAGCAGTTACACCACTTTCCGACGTGACTGTTTTTGAAGCCCGGTCAATGGCACTCACGCGTGCAGACTTGTGGAGCGTGATGTCATGCTCAGCATACCAATCATCACCATGGGTGATGATGTCTTCATAGGTTTTCTCCCCCGAGAGGACAGGGGACAACATCAACCTGTTGTAATTGACCCTTGGCTCAGCGTTGAAAATCGTGACCTCGTAGGCCTCTTTGTCTTTCTCGAGCAGATATTCAAGCATCCGCCCAGGGGCCATGCCGTTCCCGACGATGACAAGTTTCTGTTTGTTCATTGTCTCCCTCCCCGGTTTCACTCTGCGGCCTCTATGGCGGCTCTTTGTCTGGCCAGACGGGCTGCGCGTTTTTCCTGGATGGATTTCAGTTGGTCTTCACTCGGATCAGCTCCGCCCTCATAGGCCTCGAGGAAATCGAGAAGCTCTTCGCGATAGGCGTAATAGTCCGGGTGTGCGAGCAGCTCTTTACGGGAACGAGGGCGCGGAAGATCGACCTCCATGATGTTACCAATCCGGGCATTCGGCCCGTTGGACATCATCACAACGCGGTCTGCGAGCAGAATGGCTTCGTCAACGTCATGGGTGACGCAGACCGCCGTCACCTGCGTACGCTTCCAGACATCCATCAGAACGTCCTGAAGCTCCCAACGCGTGAGGCTATCGAGCATTCCAAAGGGCTCATCGAGCAGGAGCAACTTCGGCGACAATGCAAATGCACGTGCAATACCGACGCGCTGTTTCATGCCGTTGGAAAGATCCGCTGCCGCCTTTTGCATGGCATCGGCAAGGCCGACTTTCGACAGGTAGTATTCGATGACGTCGCGCTTTTCGGCCTTGGACGCATCCGGATACACCTTGTCGACACCCAGTTCGACATTCTCGTAAGCTGTGAGCCAGGGCATCAGGCTTGGAGCCTGAAAAACAACAGCCCGATCAGGACCAGCCTGGGTGACATGCGTACCGTCGAGGACAATCGCTCCTTCCGTGATCGGATTTAGACCCGCGACCATTGATAGGACCGTGGACTTGCCACAGCCTGAGTGACCGATCAGGGTGATGAACTCACCCTTCTTCATCTTCAGTTCAAAGCCGTCGACAACTGTCAGCGGCCCCTTAGGCGTCGGATAAACCTTCTTCAACTGAGAGAAATCGAGGAAGCGGTCCTGATTGAAGCTTTCTGCCGCACGCTCATAGGCGACCGGCAGCTTGTCACCCTTCTTGGTCCGCTGTGTGATCGGAACGATGTTGGGCAGAACGATGTCGCGTTCCAGATCAGCCCCACGCTCCGCACCCACCTGCATCAGGTATTCCGTGATTTCGGCACGCAATCTGATGAAATCATCGTCGTGATTGAGTTCAGCCCGTTCGCGTGGTCGCTTGAACGGCACCTTGAATTCAGGACCAAGCGTTGCCGGCGTGCCCGGTTTGAGCGGAATAATTCTGTCCGCGAGAAGAATGGCTTCGTCCACATCATTGGTGATGAGGACAATCGTCTTCTTCTCCTCTTCGCAAATTGCTGCGAATTCGTCCTGGAGTTTCGCGCGGGTCAGAGCGTCGAGTGCTGACAGTGGCTCATCAAGCAACAGCAACTCCGGCTGCATGGCAAGCGCACGAGCAACCGCAACACGCTGACGCATACCACCGGAAAGCTCAGCAGGCTTTCGCTCACGGGCATGGCCCAGCCCCACCATCTCGATATACTTGTCGCAGATCTCTTTGCGTTCCTTGGTGCTCTTCTTTTTGAAGACACTGTCGACCGCGAGCGCGACATTTCCTGAAACCGACAGCCACGGCATCAGCGAATAGGACTGAAACACGACGCCCCGGTCCGGGCTCGGCCCGTCTATTTCTTTGCCTTTGAAAACAATGCCGCCTGTATCAGGTTCTATGAGGCCAGCCAGAAGCGAGATGAGCGTCGTTTTACCGGTGCCGGAAAACCCGACAATGGCAATGAATTCACCCTCATCCACCTTCAGGTTGATGTCTTCAAGAACATCAGTCCGGCTTGCAGCTTCGCCATAACACTTGGAGATACCGGCAATTTCCAGAAAGGACATATCTGCGCTCCTTATCTGTTGGCCGAGAACGTAAAGGCGCGCTGAAGCGCAAACATCAGGCGGTCAAGCATGAAGCCGATAATCCCGATGGTTAGAACAGCGACCATGATTTTCGCCAGTGATTGGGAAGAGCCGTTCTGGAATTCATCCCAAACAAACTTTCCCAGACCAGGGTTCTGGGCCAGCATTTCCGCCGCGATCAACACCATCCAGCCCACACCGAGAGACAGGCGCAAACCGGTGAAGATCAATGGAAGTGACGACGGCAGGACCAGCTTGGTCACCGTTTTCCATGTCGGCAGCTGCAGGACCCGGCCAACATTCATCAGATCCTTGTCGACCGAGGCGACGCCGAGAGCGGTATTGATCAATGTCGGCCACATGGAACAAAGCGTGACAGTGACGGCAGAGATCAGAAGCGATTTCGACAACCAGTCATAAGGATTGGCGTAAGTCGCCGACACGATCATGGTCACGATCGGCAGCCAGGCGAGCGGCGAGACAGGTTTGAAGATCTGTATGAGTGGATTGATCGCACCGTTGAAGGTTCTTGAAAGACCGGATGCAATGCCAAGAGGCACCGCAATGATGGTGGCAATCAGAAAACCGAGGCCGACGGTTTTAAGCGATGTCCCGATCTGGTCGATGTAAGTCGGCTTGCCCGTGTAGCTCCGCCATTTAACCTTGTCGGTTTTTCCTTCGGCTTCATATTTGGCATTGCGCGTGTCTTGCCGCTCATAAAACGCAGCTGCTTTTTCCCGCTCCCGGACATGGTCGTCCCAAAGATTGACCGTTTGCGCCCAAACCTGAGCTGGCCCGGGCACCGCTCCAAGCGAGGTTTGAACCTGTGGTGCCAGAACGCCCCAGAGCACAAGGAATGCAGCAATCCCGAGAACGGGAATGAGGAGGACCCGCTTCAGTTCTCCGAGCTGCTCCTTCGGACTGTCGCCGGCAGCGATTTTCAAGAGCGGCACAGACCATGACAGGCCAAGCGCATCCAGCCAACCGGCAGCTTTGTTAATTCGGGTGAAGAGCCGTTCCTTGCGCGCGGTGCGCTCAAGGTCTTGGCTGCCTGCGGTATCGGCATTGGCCATAATGAAGGTCCTTGCTCGGATTTCTTGGTTTCGCTTGAACTTGGAAAAGAGGAGCGGCGAAGGCTGCAGGTCCGCCACTCCAGTTTCACAGTGGCTTAGCCGCCGACAACTTCGTTGCCATCGACAACCTGCTTGCCCTTCAGACCGATGGGCAGACTGTCGAGATAGGCATTCGGTTGCTTGCCGTCGTAGGGAATGCCGTCAATGATATCTTCAGCCGGTGTCGGAACGCGGTATCCGTCCGTATCCCACGGGAAGTCCTCTTCAGCGACATGGCCTTCCTCGACCAGCAATCGTGCCGCAGCCAGGTAGATTTCCGGCTGATAAACCGACTTGGCAACTTCATCATACCAGCTGTCAGGCTTGTGCTCGCTGATCTGTCCCCATCGGCGCATCTGGGTGAGGTACCAGACAGCATCCGAATAGTAGGGATAGGTCGCAAAATAGCGGTAGAAGACGTTGAAGTCGGGAACGTCGCGCTTGTCGCCCTTCTCATATTCGAAGGTGCCGGTCATGGAGTTCGCGATGACCTCTGCATCAGCGCCAACATATTCGGACCTCGCCAGAATCTCGACGGCTTCCATGCGATTGGCGTTGTCGTTCTCATCGAGCCATTTGGCGGCGCGGATCAAGGCTTTTGTGATTGCAAGCGTCGTATTCGGATTTTCTTCGGTAAACTCCTTGGTAAGACCAAAGACTTTCTCAGGATTGTTTTTCCAGATCTCGAAGTCGGTAATGACCGGAACGCCGATGCCTTTGAAGACGGCTTGCTGGTTCCACGGCTCGCCCACGCAATAGCCATAGATGGTGCCAGCTTCCAATGTTGCCGGCATTTGGGGGGGCGGTGTCACAGACAGCAAAGCTTCTGCCTGGATTTGACCGGAAATATCTGACTCCGAATAAAAGCCCGGGTGAATGTCGCCCGACGCGAGCCAGTAACGCAGCTCGTAATTGTGCGTGGAAACAGGGAAAACCATTCCCATGTTAAACGGCTTGCCCTCATCAATGAATTTGTCGACCACGGGCTTCAGGGCTTTTGCTGAAATTGGATGCTGCGGGCGACCATCATCCATCTTCGGAATGTTCGGCTTCATCATTTCCCAAATCTCGTTGGAAACGGTGATGCCGTTGCCGTTGAGATCCATGGAGAAAGGCGTGACGATGTGTGCCTTTGTGCCAAAGCCGATCGTGGCCGCAAGCGGTTGGCCGGCCAACATATGGGCGCCATCCAGTTCTCCTGTGATGACCCGATCAAGCAGAACTTTCCAGTTTGCCTGAGGCTCCAGGGTCACGAAGAGGCCTTCTTCTTCAAAATAGCCTAGTTCATAGGCGACCGCGAGCGGCGCCATGTCTGTCAGTTTGATGAAACCGAAGGTCAGTTCATCCTTTTCGACATCAAGCATTTCTGCAAATGCGCCGGAAGTCGGCACCAAGGCAGTTGCTGCCATGAGTGCGCCAAGAGCAACCCGGCGAGTCATCTGGAAGGTTTTTGCCATTGTCACGTCCTGTTCCCTCTCTTGCCCCGCCGCCTTGGCATTGGGACCAAACAAAAGAAAAGCCGCCGACTGACCCTGCATGTATAGGAGGAGGAACCATGCAGATCAGAGCGGCGGCTTTGCCTGTGCGCCCTACGATGGACGCGATATCAGTTGGGCCTGCGTCGGCCACACCGTCTTGAAAGCAGGAAGCGTGCCAGTTTTCAGAAAACGGGGTTTATTCTTCTAGAACAGATAGATAGATAAAACAGCGGTCGTCTTGTGTTTCAACAGTCTGCTCGTTTCGTCAGCTTAGTCGGCAGGCAAGTGAACTTTTTTTGTGCAACGCAGCGAAAACGAGACCTTGTTAACCAACCCAGTTTCAAGCGTGATCGGACAGATCGAAGGCAAGGTCTACACTGCGCACGATCTGCATTCGTGTCGCTGCATTCTCATGCTGCAGGAGACCGAACCGGTCGTCCCCAGTCTCTTTCAAAGAGTTCCTGTATTGGCTGACCAGCGCACTTCTTTGGCGCTAGGCATCAAAGAGTTTGATCGCCGGCTCCAACCAGCTCTCGTCAAGTCCAAGTGCGGTTCGGTAGATCTGCGGGGAAAAGACAGCTTCAGCCTGAAGGGACGCCTCTTCAGATGCCAACGCCTGTCTCCAGCGAACCATTTGCTCAAAAAACCAACGCCCGTGCGCAGGCATTGGCACAGCCTTGGTGCCGCCAGAGAAACTCAGGAAACCGGGCACCGAAAATTCGGGCTCGCCGGTGCCAAAGCGCATCTGACCTGTGATGGCCGGCATGCAAATTTCCAATGGACAGGACAACAGATCTGAACGGGATAATATGCCGGACAAATGGCCGGCGTTTTCCGGTGATGCGCACCAATCGGCGGCAGCTGAAAATGCGCGCAACAAAGCAGAAAGTGTCTCAGGATTTCGCTCTGCCCAAGTTTGCGTGACTCCCAACACTTTTTCAGGACTATCCGGCCAGATCGCTTGTTTATAGGTGACGATCCGACCTGTTCCAGCCGAAACTGCTGCCGTGTTCCAAGGTTCACCAACGCAGTATCCGTCGATCTGTTTGGCCCGCAACGCATCTGCCATGACCTGTGGGGCAAGGACCGCAATCTCAACATGATTGTCAGGATCAACACCTGCTGCTGCCAGCCAATAGCGTAGCTCATAGGCATGCCCGGAAAAGGGATGCACAACACCGAAACGCAATGGTTGATTTCCGTTTGAGTACCGCGAGAAGACCAAGGATGCCAATGCCTTGCCGGTTGAAACCGGATCACCCTTCAAGTCCGCCCCGGTGTCGGTCATTTGCTGCCACAAATCCGTTGACACCGTAATGGCATTGCCCCCGAGACCGAGAAGCATCGGCGCTTTCATGGGAACTGCCAAACTTGTAAGATTGAGCGTCGCCGCAATCGGCATCGGGGCAAGCATGTGTGCAACGTCAAAATGACCGACCGAAATTCGATCCCGAATGTTTGCCCAGGAAGTTTCCCTTACCAGCTTAAGAGCAATCCCCTCCTCTTCGGCAAACCCCAATTCTGAAGCAACCACCGGGACAGCGCAGTCGAGCAACGGAATGAAACCGGCAATGACGGGTCTTAGATTTGGGTCCATTACGATTCACCCCCCTGGTTGTCCGCTCCTCCCCAACCGGTCAATTTTAATGTCATCATCTAGTCCCCCAACAAACCGCTGGCGATAACCAGACTTTGTGCCACATCGATAATTTTGCGGCTTTGGTTCATGGCGGTTCTGCGCAAAAGATCATAGGCCTCCTGTTCCGAGAGCCCTTTCGATTTCATCAAAATGCCTTTGGCCCGATCGACAGTTTTCCGGTCGGCAAGCTCCGTCCGTGCCTCTTCGAGATCATTTTCCAGTTTTGAAAAGGCTCGAAACCTGCTGATCGCCATATCAAGAATTGGTTTGACACGCTCTCGCCGGAGTCCGTCAACGACATAGGCCGAGACACCGGCATCAACCGCTGCCTCAATTGAATGACTATCAGCGCTGTCTACGAACATTGCGATCGGTCTATGAACCGCACGCGACACCTGAAACATGTGTTCAAGCTGATCGCGATTTGGATTTTCAAGATCTATGACAATCACATCAGGATTGATGTCCGCGATTTGCCGAACAAGGCCGTCCATCTGATGAACGACTATGACCTTGTCATGCCCTGCGTCTTGCAATCCTTCTTCGATGATCGAAGCTCGGATCTTGTTGTCATCTATGACCAGTATGGACAAACCACCATTCATGCCGCCATTATGCGCAGGACTATTTTTTATGCAATCAATTTGCTGCACTGCAGTATCATAATTTGAGACATACGAACACGAAGTTTCAGGCCCTATGGGTGGCCTATTCAAATAAGGTTATGACGTTCGAATTCTTCTTAGATTTCCAATGCCAATCAGGTTTGATGTTTTTAGAGCTGTTTACGCACACCGCATCCAAGAGTTTCCGCACGCCTATCTGGCGGACCATGCGTCGGTGCTTTGTCCGCGTTGCATGGAGTTTTGTTTCTGGACGGCCAAAGGTCTCTTTGTCAGGTTTTCCGGTTTAGATTTTGTGCGTTTCGTTCAACAAAAAAGCCGCCCGAGATGGGCGGCTGTTTTTTGGTTGCGGGAGCAGGATTTGGGAGTTTTTTGCCCTTCTGCGTCGGACGTTGTCCTCCTTGATGGGGCCCGGGGAGGTCCGCATCGTGTATTCCACTGACCGAATACGACAACAGCCCCACCCCTTACGGGATGAGGCTGTTTTATTTGGTTGCGGGAGCAGGATTTGAACCTGCGACCTTCAGGTTATGAGCCTGACGAGCTACCGGGCTGCTCCATCCCGCGTTATTTTTGTTTTGCGCGTCCTCGATCTTTTGGATCTTCGGTTGTCGCGTGGGCTGCTCCATGTGGGGCATGCCCGTGATTTCGGGTTGACCGGAGGACTGCGCTGATAGGGGGACAAGGTATCCGGAGCGCAGCGGAGGCAAGGCCAAGAGGCCGCCGGCCGGTCAGGCCGCCCTCGCGGAGCGCAGCCCGAAGGGCGGTACGCGCGTGAGCGACAGCAAATTGAAGAGTTTCAAACTGCGTTTAGCAGGCCTGGCGGCGACCTACTCTCCCACACCTTAAGATGCAGTACCATTGGCGCTGGGGAGTTTCACGGCCGAGTTCGGGATGGGATCGGGTGGGGGCTCCCCGCTGGGGCCACCAGGCCGGCGAAGCGCAGTTTGTTGTGAACTGGTCTTGGTTTGATCATCTTGAACGCGCTCAAGTAGCCCGAAGGGCGGTAGCGCACTTAAGATGATCTTTTTAATGCGCCTTTTGGCGCATTTAAAAGATGAACATTGACTAATGAGAGGATCAAGCCGAACGAGCTATTAGTAAAGCTAAGCTTCATGCGTTGCCGCACTTCCACACGCTTCCTATCGACGTGGTGGTCTTCCACGGCTCTTCAGGGAGAGCTGGTTTTGAGGTGGGTTTCCCGCTTAGATGCTTTCAGCGGTTATCCCTTCCGTACATAGCTACCCTGCAATGCGGCTGGCGCCACAACAGGTCCACCAGAGGTACGTCCATCCCGGTCCTCTCGTACTAGGGACAGATCCTCTCAATTCTCCTACACCCACGGCAGATAGGGACCGAACTGTCTCGCGACGTTCTGAACCCAACTCACGTACCACTTTAATTGGCGAACAGCCAAACCCTTGGGACCTGCTCCAGCCCCAGGATGTGATGAGTCGACATCGAGGTGCCAAACAATGCCGTCGATATGGACTCTTGGGCATCATCAGCCTGTTATCCCCGGCGTACCTTTTATCCGTTGAGCGATGGCCCTTCCACGAGGGACCACCGGATCACTATGGCCGACTTTCGTCTCTGCTCGACTTGTCAGTCTCGCAGTCAGGCAGGCTTATGCCATTGCACTCAACGAGCGATTTCCGACCGCTCTGAGCCCACCTTCGCGCGCCTCCGTTACCATTTGGGAGGCGACCGCCCCAGTCAAACTACCCGCCACACACGGTCCCGGATATTGTTGTACCGCGGTTAGATATCCATGACGACAAGGGTGGTATTTCAAGGGTGACTCCACAAGAGCTGGCGCCCTTGTTTCAACGTCTACCACCTATCCTACACATGTCGTGACGAATACCAGTGTGAAGCTGTAGTAAAGGTGCACGGGGTCTTTCCGTCTGACCGCAGGAACCCCGCATCTTCACGGGGAATTCAATTTCACTGAGTCTATGCTGGAGACAGCGGGGAAGTCGTTACGCCATTCGTGCAGGTCGGAACTTACCCGACAAGGAATTTCGCTACCTTAGGACCGTTATAGTTACGGCCGCCGTTTACTGGGGCTTCAATTCGGTGCTTGCACACCTCCTCTTAACCTTCCAGCACCGGGCAGGCGTCAGACCCTATACGTCGCCTTGCGGCTTCGCAGAGCCCTGTGTTTTTGATAAACAGTCGCCACCCCCTGGTCTGTGCCACCCCAATCCGGTTGCCCGAACTGAGGTCTCCCTTCTCGCGAACTTACGGGAGCATTTTGCCGAGTTCCTTCAGCATAGTTCTCTCAAGCGCCTTGGTATTCTCTACCAGTCCACCTGTGTCGGTTTCGGGTACGGTTTATACGGTGGAGCTATTTCCTGGAACACCTTCGCTGCACCCCCAATCCAATAAGGAGATACAACACACGGCATCCGTCACTACCACCAAGCTGCAGAATATTAACTGCATTCCCATCGACTACGCCTTTCGGCCTCGCCTTAGGGGCCGGCTAACCCTGCGCCGATTAGCGTTGCGCAGGAACCCTTGGACTTTCGGCGAGAGTGTCTCTCACACTCTTTATCGTTACTCATGTCAGCATTCGCACTTCTGATATCTCCAGGAGCCCTCACAGGTCTCCCTTCGCAGACTTACAGAACGCTCCGCTACCGCGCATCAAAGATGCACCCGCAGTTTCGGTGTATGGCTTGAGCCCCGGTACATTTTCGGCGCGGGACCCCTTATTTAGACCAGTGAGCTGTTACGCTTTCTTTAAATGATGGCTGCTTCTAAGCCAACATCCTGGTTGTTTTGGGAGTCCTACATCCTTTCCCACTTAGCCATAACTTAGGGACCTTAACTGGCGGTCAGGGTTGTTTCCCTCTCCACAATGGACGTTAGCACCCACTGTGTGTCTGCCGGATAGTACTTCTCGGTATTCGGAGTTTGGTTAGGATCAGTAAGGCGGTAAGCCCCCATAGCCCATCCAGTGCTCTACCCCCGAGAGTATTCATCCGACGCTCTACCTAAATAGATTTCGCGGAGAACCAGCTATTTCCGAGTTTGATTGGCCTTTCACCCCTAGCCACAGCTCATCCCCGACTTTTTCAACAGGCGTGGGTTCGGTCCTCCAGTGCGTGTTACCGCACCTTCAACCTGGCCATGGCTAGATCACTCGGTTTCGGGTCTAATCCAACGAACTAAGCGCCCTATTCAGACTCGCTTTCGCTGCGCCTACACCTATCGGCTTAAGCTTGCTCGTTAAATTAAGTCGCTGACCCATTATACAAAAGGTACGCTGTCAGGCTTGCGCCCTCCAACTGTTTGTAGGCATCCGGTTTCAGGGTCTGTTTCACTCCCCTCGTCGGGGTGCTTTTCACCTTTCCCTCACGGTACTTGTTCGCTATCGGTCGACAAGGAGTACTTAGGCTTGGAGGGTGGTCCCCCCACGTTCAGACAGGATTTCACGTGTCCCGCCCTACTCAAGGACTTGCAGAACTTCTACCCGTACGGGGCTATCACCCACTAAGGCCCGACTTTCCAGACGGTTCCGGTTCTTATCTACAAGCCACTGGCCTGGTCCGCGTTCGCTCGCCACTACTAGCGGAGTCTCGGTTGATGTCCTTTCCTCCGGGTACTTAGATGTTTCAGTTCCCCGGGTTTGCTTCCCTTGCGGGATACTCCATAAAGGAGTGGGTTTCCCCATTCGGAAATTCACGGATCAAAGCTTATTCGCAGCTCCCCATGACTTATCGCAGCGTATCACGTCCTTCATCGCCTCTTGTCGCCAAGGCATCCACCGAATGCCCTTAAGACACTTGATCACTCTCATTATCAATGTTCATCTTTTTTCGCGCCAAAGGCGCAAAAAAGATCA
>NZ_CP120864.1:0-20000 GCF_026191725.2 Roseibium porphyridii | reverse complement strand
TCGATCAGGATGGTGTCGCACCCCTCCTCAATCAGTTCATATTTCAACGGCAGATCAGAATGGACGGACATCGAAGCTCCTTGTCCCGGGCAAAAAACGACTAATCATGGATGTAACCACATCCCGCACTGGGTCAAGCCGCTCCAGGCTCAAACCTTGCTTTCCGAAACTGGGCGCAAAAATCGGAAGACTGTTCGAGGCACATCTCAATGCCAGCGCAGCCTGGTCGAAGCGAACTGTGGCCGGGCAGGGCCTCAACGGCAGTGCCGAAGAGCTCCATCAAGCACCCCAGGTGTCGCTCAACCGATAGCCACTCGGCCAGGGATCGTCCGGGTCCAGCATGTGCTGGTGAATTCCGGTAATCCATCCCCTTCCGGAGATCTCCGGGACAATTCCTGCGCGATCGCCGATCCGTTGTTCTTTGATTATCCGGCCCAGAAACGTCGAACCGATGATTGAAACGGCTTCAAATTCCTGACCGACACTCATCTTCCCTTTTGCGGCCAAAAGGGCCATCCGTGCCGACACCGCCGTTCCAGTTGGCGACCGATCGACTTTTCCTGGCTGAATGGCGACAGCAGATTTGCCAGTGAACCCATTTTTCGTTGGGGTCAACGGGCCACAAAAAGCGCAAAACGAAATGTGATTCCAGTCCGAGTTATCCGGGTGACGAAAACCCAGTTGTTCATTGGCAGCGTTGGTGATCCGCACACCAAGGCGGGCAATGTCCTTTGCTTCATCTTCTTCGATTGCAAATCCGAGTTCACCGGCATCGACCACAACAAAGCTGTCACCACCGAAAGCCGTGTCGACCGTCAAAGAGCCTATGCCTCCGATTTCCAGAGGAACCGAGATCTTGTCGGCAAAACTGGTCAGATTCCGGACGAAAATCCGTACGGCCTTGCCATCACGGCATTCGGCCTTCACTTGCACCAGTCCGCCCGGTGCTTCCAGCGTCATGTCCGTGAAAGGTTCCCGCATTGGAATGATGCCGGTGTCCAGCAATACCGTGGACACACAGATCGAATTCGAGCCCGACATTGGTGGCGTGTCTTCGGGCTCCATGATGATGAACGCAGCATCGGCGTTCGGATGTTTGGGCGGCACGAGAAGGTTGACATGTCGGAAGACACCGCCGCGCGGCTCGTTCAAGACGAAGTTTCGCAGTGTTTGGTCGTTGGCAATATGGCTGCGTTGTTCCCAAAGCGTTTCGCCGGGTGGAGGCACGACGCCGCCAACTATCACATCACCGACCTCACCTTCCGCATGGCAGGAAACAACATGAATGGTTTTGGCGCTGCGCATGGACCTGCCTCAAGTGTAACTGGCAACGGGGGCGCCCAGAGCATCAAAAATCGGTTCAATCCCGAGCCCAGGGCGATCAGCGGCAGTCATACGGCCGTTCACGCGCTTTGGCGCGCCATCTGCAATATCTACCGTGCCATAACTGTTGAAGTCCGTCGCTGAAAACGTGAATTCAGCAGGTGTGGAACGCGCAAGATGGGCGATGGCGGCCGTCGTAATGTCACCACCCCAGGTGTCTTCGATTGTCATCGGAATGCCATGTGCAACACAAAGGTCCCGCATCAACTTGGCTCTGGTGAGCCCGCCAACTTTCGAGATCTTCAGGTTGATGCAATCCATAGCGTCTTCAGCTATGCCCCGGACCAGCATATTCGGTCCGTCAATTACTTCGTCCAGAACAAAGGGCAAAGAGGTTCGACGCCGGATCGAGAGGCTTTCCTCATAGGTCAGACAGGGTTGTTCGATATAGACATCAAGACCGGCGACCGCGCCCACAACCCGCGCTGCCTCATGGCGGGTCCATCCGGTATTTGAATCGGCAACTAAAAGATCAGAAGGCCTCAACACAGAGCGTGTGGCGCGAATGCGCTCGATATCATCATTTGCATTCCCACCCACCTTGAGTTGGAACTTTGTATAGCCCTCGGATGCATAACCCTCGATCTTGCTGGCCATGACTTCCGGCGCTTCCTGACTGATTGCCCGGTAAAGAACAATGTCATCCTGTGCAGCGCCGCCAAGCAGAGTAAAAAGCGGTTGCCCCGTGGCCTTGCCCAAAAGATCCCAGCACGCGATATCGATTGGCGCCTTCGCATAAGGATGTCCACGCAGCGCGGCATCCATGATCCGATTGATGTCTCCGATATTGAGCGGATCCCGGCCGATCAGCTGAGGAGAAAGCTCTTCAAGTCCAGCCCTCACACCGCGGGCAAAGCTCGGCAGATAAGCTGACCCGAGCGGACAGCATTCAGCGTATCCCTTCAAACCTTCGTCGGTTTCGACTTCAACAACGGTGCTGTCAAAGACCTCGACGAAGTTTCCATTCGACCAGCTATACCGTCCTTCTTTCAAGGGAAGGTCGACCTGATAGACGTTGATGGCCGAAATTTTCATATGGCTCTCCTTGCGGATCTAGAAGCGACGCGCGGAAAAAGCGCTCATGTCGATGGGTATTGAGGTATCAGACGCCAGTGCCGCGACCAGTTCGGCCGTTCCGGCTGATTGGGTCAACCCCAGGTGACCATGACCAAAGGCATAAAGAACACGGCGGTCATTCGGAGACCGGTCAATAACCGGCAGACTGTCGGGCAGCGAGGGCCGGAAACCCATCCATTGGCGTCCCCCTTCTGCCTTGAGCTCTGGCAAAAAACTCTGCGCCTTTTTCAACAAAATCTCAGACCGCTTGTAGTTGGGCTCCAGATCGAGCCCACCCAGTTCAACAGCCCCGCCAACACGAACACCGCCATTGATCTTGGTCACCACAAATCCGTGCCCGGAAAAACTCAGATGCGTTTTCAGATCAAATGCACCCTGAGGCAGGGTGGTATTGTAGCCACGCTCGGTTTCAAGCGGGATCCTGTCACCGATTGTTCGGGCAATGTGATGCGACCAGGCGCCGGCGCATACGATCACCTGTTGCGCGCTATGATCTTTTCCTTCGAGCCGGATACTGACACAAGCTTCATCCGGTATGAGTGTTTTGACATCACCCGCACAAATCTCGCCGCCACGTTCCAGAAACGTTGTCCGCAGCCGATCCAGCCAGCGGGCCGGATCGCAGGTATTGATCCAATCAGGTGTAAATCCGGCATGCGAGAAACGAGGGTCGAGGCCAGGCTGATAAGCGGCAATCGCATCCGGCGTTTCAAGCAATTCAAACCGAACCCCGTGTTCACGGCGCCTTTGCCAGACTGGCAAGCTTGCCCGGTATTCTCGCTCGCCCTCGAACAACTGCAACTGGCCTTCGCGTTGAAGCAGCTCCTCGCCATCGACATCCGCGACAAGAGCTTTAAGCGCTGACTGCGACACCTGCATCAGGCTGGCCTGAGCATTGAGGGCAAGCTGATGCCTATCCGGCCAACTCGCCCGCCAGAAGCGCAGCATCCAGGGCGCTATCTTGATCGCATAGGACGGTGGGATGGAGAGAGGGCCAAGTGGATCGAGCAGCCACTTGGGTGCCTTTCGCATAATTCCAGGTGTCGCAAGCGGTTCAATATCGGAAAAAGCGAAGGCCCCGGCGTTCATTTCCGATGCCCTTTGAGACATCTGCGGCCTGTCGAGGATCAAAACGGACCGGCCTCGGGATTGCAGCGCAAGAGCGCTGCAAATGCCCACTATCCCGGCACCGATGACGATGACATCCTGCACGTGTCTGTCAGCCATGACGAATCCCTTCTCAAAGCCTGCGGATCGAAACCGCCGCACACATTCCTGTCTAAAGACGAATGCCAGATTTATAGGGATCGCCAGGCTCAAAGATGAGACGGGCGTCAGAGGTTACGAAGGCCTGGCCCCTGACCTGAGGAATGACGCCGCCATTCCGTCCGGGCTGATAGCTGATATCATAAGTGCTTCCGACAACACTCTCCTGCCGCCAGGCTTCTCCAGCAGCGAGCAGACCGTCCTCAGCAAGACAAGCGAGTTTGGCCGAGCAGCCGGTACCGCATGGTGAACGGTCATAAGCCCCTCCGGGACAAAGCACAAAGTTCCTGCTGTTGGCAGTTGCCTCAGCTGGTGGACCGAAGAGTTCAATATGATCGATCCAAGCGCCTTCAGCGCCGGTAACACCCGCATTTTCAAGTCCAGTTCTGATCTTTAGCGTCAGGTCTGTCAGGGCGCGGATATTCGAACCGGTAATTGCCAGCGGGCTGTCTTTGACAAGGAAGAACCAGTTGCCGCCCCAGGCAACATCGCCAGTGATCGTACCGAAACCTTCCACCTCAATCGCGACGTCCTTTGCAAGCCGGTAGCTTTCAACGTTGGTTACTGAAACGGTATTTGCGTCCAAGAGATCGACGTCGACAACGCCGACCGGTGTTTCAAACTTGTGAACCCCGGGGCCAATTCGGTTCATATATGCAAGCGTGACCGCAAGTCCGATCGTCGCGTGACCGCACATTCCCAGGTTTTGAAGGTTGTTGAAATAGATGACGCCCGTCGCGCAATCTTCTCGGGTCGGCGGCACCAGAAGCGCACCGATGATCGCATCATGGCCTCTGGGCTCCAGAACAACCGATGCGCAGAAATCGATGTAGTCGGCTTCCAGCCGCGCTGCGCGTTCTGGAAGTGGTCCGCTCCCCAAATCCGGACCACCCTCGATCACGACGCGTGTTGGCTCACCCGCCGTATGGCTGTCGACTATGCGCATTCGGCAATCACGCCTCCCTGTTTCGACCAGTCGGCGTACCAGGCTTTAAAAAGTTCATATTGTGATTCAACATAGTTGCGCTGCGCGTCGTTCAACGCGTCGGTTTCATTGAAATGGAGCCGGTATGCATCCTCACCGTTCAGAACCATCAGATGCTTGTAGTAAAGAACAAGATCTGGACCTTCATCGAAACTGGACAGAACCGCCAGCGCCTCTTCCAACTCTTTCGCCCTTAACCGTGCCTCGGAGCTCCCTTCGGCAGCCCTTTTGCAAAGAGAAACAAGATGCAACACCTCACCGGGCAGCGCGTTGCCAATGCCGGTAATCGCACCAGTCGCGCCGCAATTTACAAAGCCATGATAGACGGCGGTATCAACACCAACCATCAGTGTGACCTGATCGTCCTGCGATGTGATGTTTTCTGCAGCATAGCGCAGGTCGTCCGGGCCACCGAATTCCTTGAAGCCGACGAGATTTGAATGCTGCTTCCGCAAGTCGAAAAAGAGGTCTGCTCTCGTCGCAAATCCATAATACGGGCTGTTATAGATGACCGCCGGAAGGTCCGGTGCCGCAGCAAGGATCGCGCTGAAGTGCTGCCGCTGCGCCGACACCGAAACACCCCGTGACAAAACTCTCGGGATGACCATGAGGCCATGTGCGCCAACTTTTGCAGCATGCCTTGCATGGGAGACCGCCGATGCGGAATTGATAGCACCAGTGCCCACGACAACTGGAACACCCGCTTTGACAAGACGTTCCACGCCCTCCATGCGCGCTTCGTCGGTCAAAAGCGGCCAATCGCCCATGGAGCCGCAATAGACGACAGCCGACATTCCGGCACTCATCAGCTCCTGACCCTTTTGCACCAGAGCATCATAATCCGGCAAGCGGTCGGCTTTGCACGGGGTCATAAGTGCCGGCATGCATCCGGAAAAAACATTCGACGACATTCTCAACTCCTCACAGGGCCAGACAACTCATGAAATCCAGTCGTCTGACGTCACGATGATTGCGCCGGTGAGCGCGGCTTGGCAAGAAAACTCCGCGTCTTCCCTTTACCTTCGGTTCAAATTTTCAAGGGTGGAGCTTCACGTCACGCCGCCCGGAACCATTGCCAACCCGGCGCGAAGAGAAACACAGATGCATCCATGATGAGCACTCGCTTTGAAACAGCCGCTTTCCGCTCCAGTACGGCGACTGCTTGACGGCGTATGTTCAACCCTTGCTGTCCGAACACGCAGAGACTTCATTCAGCGATCCGGAAATCCTTCTCGACGGGATTGATAATCCAAATTGGATCCAATATTCAATATAAAATATTCAAAAGCATTTCCTCTTCACCGAAACGGGCTGATCCCGTAGAAGGTTGAGGTCAAGGAGAACGGCACATGAAACTGGAATCGATGGACATTTCGGCGACCGCTTCGGCGTCCTCGATCGTGTTCAGTGCGCTCAGGAAGGCCATAATCGAGGGTCAGCTCGAAGAAGGTGAACCTCTTCGGCAAGACGAAATAGCCCGGCTCTTCAACACCAGCCGGATCCCGGTCCGCGAAGCAATATCCAGGCTTGAAGAACAGGGATTGGTGAGAACGCAACGTTACAAGGGAGCCGTTGTCGCGGGCCTGTCACCGACAGAAACCGCTGAAATATTTGATCTACGCGCTCTGGTCGAACCCGAAATTATCCGTGATGCCGTACCGCGCATGACGCCCGAACTCCTGACGAAAGCACGAAAGAAATGCGCAGCCTTCGCGTCGGCCAAGGATCCGATGCACTACGGCGATCTCAATCGGGATTTCCACGAGACTCTTTACAGCGCTAGCGAGCTGAAGTTCTTTTTGGAGATTGCCGGAAACGCAATAGACCGTGTCGAACGCCAAATTCGTGCCCAACTGGTAATGTCTGACGGCATGGAGCGTGCCGGCACCGAACATGCGTCCATTCTGAACGCTTGCGAAACCGGCAACGCTGAGCTTGCTGCAAAACTGACGCGTGACCACATTCAGGGCGCAAAAAAGTCATTGCTGCTGCACCTGACCTGAATCTGTCCAATCACCTGCGCTTAGCAGGGCGCCGAACCACGCAGCGAAAACGGTTCATTTTGAGAGATCCTGCGCCAACATGAGCGCATTGCCATCCGGATCATAGAATGTCGCCGTGCTGACCATCCCCTCGATCGTCTCGGTCGGCCCGTCAAATTTGACTTCAACGCGCTCCAACGCCGTCCGAGCCTCCGCAATATCAGCAACACCGAAGACGGGAACAGTGTTCCCGGGCGAAGGCTCTGCCTGCTCACCCAATCCCAGCGTGACCCCTTCAGTCTTGGTTTGCATCTCGCTCCAGCCAGCTTCGTCAAAATGATACAGCAACTCGAAGCCGAGTTTTTCCTTGTACCAGTCGGCACTGACATGCCGGTCGCGCACTGAAAGTGCCAAAGTGATTGTATTGTCCAAAGAAACTACCGGCATGTCGCTTTCCTATGTAGCAAAAATATAGTAACTATATTTCATGGATATCACACTGCTTGTCAAGCTCACATCAAAAGCGTGGTCTCTGAAAATCCTCGCACTCATGCATGCCGGCACTCCGGGCAGACAGGCCCCGCTGATCGCCGCGACCAACGCAAGCCGGTCGGCCTTTGCCTCGAGCCTCGATCATCTGGTGCAACTTGGCCTGCTTGAGAAGAACCCAGGGCACGGCCATCCCTTGCGACCGGAATTCCGACTGACTGCACGTGGTGTTCCACTGGCTGCTGTAGCTGCCCGGATCATCGAAACAGCTCCTGACGAAGCAGCATTTTCCATCATTCGCCGGAGCTGGGCCGTGCCAATATTGGCCGTCACATCGAAACCGACCCGATTTTCGATCATCAAATCCGAACTGGGTTCAGTCACCGATCGTGCATTGTCTAAGTCGCTGTGCAGTCTGGAAGACCTTCAATGGCTCAAACGCGAGATTGATGTATCGAAGCGCGCTCCGTTCCCGACGTATCTGGCAGTGAATGCAGGTTCGCAGATTAACCAGGCAATTCACCTGACCACTTAACGACTGCATTGGACAAACGTTCAAACGTGAACGAACTGACGGCACAGAGCCGGACGGTATCAATGCCCACTCCACGACCTCCAAAAATGTCCTGTCGGGAAAAGAAACTTGACAAATTGGAACGTTCCAGTTTTTATGCAGAAAAATTGGAACGTTCCAAAAATTTCAGGGAGACGAGATGCGCTGGGGTCTTATTGGTGCAAGTCGAATTGCATCGGGTTATGTCATTGATGCCATCAGGGCGCAGGCAGACTGCGAGATCCAGTCTGTCTTGAGCACCAGCACCTCTCGCGGGGCTTCCTTCGCTGCCAACCACGGGATTGCGGACAGCTACACGGACCTTGACGCGCTTTTGACTGATGCGTCAGTCGATGCCGTTTACATATCGACCACAAACGAGAAGCACCACCCACAAGCCATGGCCGCCATTGCGGCCGGCAAACATGTCTTGTGTGAAAAACCGCTGGCAATGTCCCTTTCCGAAGCCTGCGAAATGGTGCGCACTGCTGAGGAAAAAGGCGTCGTCTTTGCGACCAACCATCATCTGCGCAACGCAGGTTCGCATCTTGCTATTCAGGACCTGATCGCGAACGACCGCATTGGCAAAGTCCTCAGCGCACGCGTGTTTCATGCGGTCAATCTACCTGAACACCTTCGAGGCTGGCGGATCAACGATGCCGCCGCAGGCGGCGGTGTCATTCCCGACATAACCGTTCATGATGCCGACACCATCCGCTTCCATCTCTCTGAAGATCCTGTCGATGTTGTTGCCAAATCAGGCTCTTCCGGACTGGGTGATGGCGTCGAGGACAGTGTTATGTCGGTCTGGAGCATGCCGTCGGGCGCGATGGTCCAAACCCATGAGAGCTTCACCCATGGATATGCCGGCACCGGTATCGAGTTTCACGGCACCAAAGGCTCCATCTTTGCCCGCAACGTCATGACGCAGGAACCTGTCGGCGAAATCCGTCTGGTCGATGCGCAAGGCGAAGCGGCTGTTGCCTACGAAAAACACAATCTCTACCACCGCGCGCTTGGCTTGTTTGTCGAGGCCGTGACGGGCAGTGGCCAGCCTTCGGCGGACGGTGTGGACGGCGTCAAGTCCCTGGCTGTCGCGCTTGCAGTGCGTGAAGCCGCCAAGTCCGGCACCGCCACGACTGTCGACTATGGAGGGTTTTAAAACCATGTCCTCGAAAGTCGTCTCCATGGAAGATGCAGCCGCCCGGATCTCCGATGGCGCTGTCGTGACCGTTTCCTCCTCCTCCGGCCTCGGGTGTCCCGACAAGATACTGGAAGCAATCGGCAACCGGTTTGATAAGGAAGGGCACCCGAGAAACCTCACGACGCTGCACCCGATTGCTGCCGGTGACATGTATGGCATCAAGGGCATCGATCACATTGCCAAAGACGGCTTGCTGTCCACCATCATCGCAGGCTCATATCCCTCAGGGCCGTCTTCTTTGCCGATGCCGCTGATCTGGCAAATGCTGGTCGAAGACCGGGTCGCTGCTTACAACGTTCCCTCCGGCATCCTGTTTGACATGCATCGAGACGTTGCTGCCCGGCGCCCTGGCGTGCTTACGAAAATTGGGCTGGACACATTTGTCGACCCCACGCGGCAGGGCTGTGCCATGAACGACGCGGCAAGCAAAGAGCCAATTGTCTCGCGCCTGGAACTTGGGGGCGAAACCTGGCTTCATTTTCCCAACATTGTTCCCGACGTCGCAATCATTCGCGCCACCACCGCAGATGAACGCGGCAATCTGACCTATGAACATGAAGGGGCATATCTTGGTGGCCTTGAGCAGGCGATTGCCGTGCGCAACCACGGAGGCCTCGTCATCGCACAGGTTAAGCGGATCACGGCCGCCGGGTCTTTGCGCCCACATGATGTGCGGGTTCCAGGTCATCTGGTGGATTTGATCGTTGTCGACCCGGACCAGCGCCAGACAACCGAAACCGAGTATGATCCGGCGATTTCCGGCGAAATCATGCGGCCATGGTCGAGTTTTTCACTCGCAGAGCACGGTGTTGAAAAGATTGTAGCACGCCGGGCGGCCATGGAACTGAGCTCAGGACAAACGGCCAATCTCGGCTTTGGCATTTCCGCCATGGTCCCGCGCGTCCTGCTGGAAGCCGGTCAGGAGCAGGCCGTCACCTGGGCCATCGAACAAGGCGCGACCGGTGGAATGCCCCTGACCGGTTTCGCTTTCGGTTGCGCATCGAACGCTGATGCCTACATGCCCTCGCCTCAGCAATTCACCTACTTTCAGGGCGGCGGGTTTGACGTCTCGTTTCTGTCGTTTCTCGAGATCGACCTGGAAGGCAACGTGAATGTTTCCAAGCTCGGCAAGAAACCCTACCTGACGGCCGGCTGCGGCGGCTTTGTCGACATCACCGCGCATGCCCGCAAGATAGTCTTTTCCGGGCTCTTTGAAGCGGGAGCGGACCTGGAGCTGAGCAATGACGCGCTGACGGTCAAGTCTCCCGGAAAATTCACCAAGATGGTGGATGAGGTCGAGCATGTCACATTCTCCGGCCGCAGAGCACGCGAACAGGGGCAAGAAGTTCTCTATGTCACTGAGCGTTGTGTAATCGAGTTGACGAATAGCGGTCTGATGGCGACGGAAATCATGCCGGGCATCAATCCCGAACGCGACATCGTCGATGCTTCAAAGGGCCGCGTGCGCCTCGCCAACAGCCTGAGGGAAATGCCAACTGCTCTCTTGCAAAGCGAAGCGATGGAGCTGAGCCTTTGAGCGCGTTGCACCTCACTCGTCACGGCCCGATTGCCGAACTGAAACTGGACAATCCGGGAAAGCTCAACGCGTTCACGTTGGAGATGTTGCGGGCAGTAGAACCATTCTGCGATGAACTGGAGCGCGATCCGGACATTCTTGCTGTTGTCATCAGTGCAGCTGACAGCAAGGCCTTCTGCGCCGGCGCCGACATTTTGGAATGGTCTGAGCTTTCTCCTTATGATTTTGCGCGACACTGGGTGCGCGAAGGGCACCGTGTGTTCGATCGTCTGGCCCGGTTGTCGAAACCCACAATTGCCGCAGTCGGTGCACACGCATTTGGCGGCGGTCTTGAATTTGCGGCAACCGCAGACATTCGCATCATGGCGTCTGGTGCGACACTGGCGCTTCCCGAGGCATCGGTCGGGATTGTCCCGGGCTGGTCTGGAACCCAGAGACTGATCCGTCTGCTCGGTGAGCCAGTGGTGAAGGAGATGGCTCTTTTCGGGCGTCGCATCTCTGCAGAGCGAGCTTATTCGATAGGCTTTGCAGCAGAGCTAGCCGAAGATCCGCGCGCTGCCGCCTTCGAATGTGCCCAGAAGCTTTCGACCAGGTCGCCACATGCAAACGAAGTGGCAAAATACATGATCCATGCGGCCGTTGGCGAAGATCGCGGCGCAATGATCGAGACCCTCGGCGCTGGCATGATCAGCCCGACCGAAGATCGCAACGAAGGCGTCACTGCCTTTCGTGAAAAGCGCAAACCGAATTTTTCCGGAAACCAGTCATGAGCGAATTGAACGTTGTCTCCATCAGCGAAGCACAGATCCCGAGCGAAGCATTTGTTGCCCGCCACCTGATCGACGGTTCCTGGCAAGCCAGCGCTGACGGCGCGACCTTTGAAAGAATCTCACCATCTCATGGCAGCGTTGTCACGCTTGCCAGCAAAGGCAGTGCCAGAGACGTTGATGCCGCTATCTCTGCGGCTCGCCTCGCTTTCGACAAGGGCCGCTGGTCAAGAACTTCCGGCAAGGAACGAGCAACACTGCTGCTCAAGGTGGCGGATCTGATCGACCGTGAACGCGATCGGATCGCCCTCATGGAAACGCTTGAGTCTGGCAAACCGATCAGCCAGGCAAAAGCCGAAATAGAAGGCGCTGCTGATATCTGGCGCTATGCAGCTTCCCTCGCGCGGACACTCCATGGCGAGAGTTACAATTCGCTTGGAAACGACTTTCTGGGTCTCGTTCTGAAGGAACCGATTGGGGTCGTCTCAATCATCACACCCTGGAACTTTCCATTCCTTATTGTCACGCAGAAATTGCCGTTTGCGCTTGCCGCAGGCTGCACGGCTGTCATCAAGCCTTCCGAAATGACACCTGCAACCACCGTGATCCTCGGCGAACTTCTCCTGGAAGCGGGATTGCCCGCCGGTGTCGTCAACATAGTCCTTGGCTGCGGTGACCCCGTTGGCGCTGCAATGACCACAGACAAACGGGTCGACATGGTGACCTTCACCGGCTCGACAGCGGTCGGCAAAGCCATTGTAAGCGCTGCTTCAGGCTCCTTGAAAAAGGTTTCGTTGGAACTTGGTGGAAAGAACCCGCAAGTCATTTTCCCGGACGCGGACCTCGACAGCGCGGTCGATGCCGTGGTGTTTGGCGTCTATTTCAATGCCGGCGAGTGCTGCAATTCCGGCTCCCGGATCATCGTGCACGAGGATATTGCCGAGGAATTCACAAGGCGAACGGTCGCGCTGTCGCGGCAGGTGCCTTTCGGCGATCCATTGGACCCATCGACCAAAGTCGGCGCGATCATCACCCCTGAACATCAAAACAAGATCGACAGATATGTTCAGGAAGCTGCCCAATCCGGAGCGTCAATTGAACTGGGAGGAGAGGCTTTGGCCGTTCCCGGCCTGAAGGGACAGTTCTACCAGCCGACGGTCGTCTCCAATGTTCGGAGCAACATGCCGATTGCACGAGATGAGGTATTCGGGCCCGTCCTGTCCGTTCTGACCTTCAAGACCCTCGATGAGGCCATTGAGCTGGTCAACGATGCTGACTACGGGCTTTCGGCAGGCGTTTGGAGTGAGAACGTTCACACCTGCCTGGAATTCGCGCGCCAAGCTCAGGCCGGGACTGTCTGGACCAACACCTGGATGGACGGATTCTCCGAGCTGCCGTTTGGCGGCGTGAAGGAAAGCGGTCAGGGACGGGAACTTGGCAAATACGGCCTTGAGGAATTTCTTGAAGCCAAGACCGTAACCATGCGGATCGGTCGTTCGCGCGCACCATGGGTATCCTGATGAGGCACTCAGCCGGAAATCGAAAACGGCCCTTGGGGCTTGAGGAGAACCTGCATCTCCTCCATTGGCCTGCCGTCGATCCGAGCCAGAAGAACTTCAGCCATCGCGCGTCCCGTGGCACGAAGGTCTTCGTCCACCGTCTCGATGCGCGGACGAAAATGATTGGAAATCGGCGAAGCACGCTTGGCGACAAGGTCGACTTCCTGTCCAGGGGTCAAACCCATGTCATTCAGACCGGCAAGCGTGATCAACGCCATCACTTCACCAACGCAGACATATCCGTCCGGCGCGTCCGGTCCGGCGTGAAGCGCGCGCAGTGTCGCGGCAATCTCGTCCGGCTCGCTGTCAAGATCGACGCCCTCGGGGATCGTGAGCCGGGCACCGCAGGAAATTACCGCCTGCCGGGCGCCAAAGCGCAAGTGTTGTCCAAACGTGTACCGCTCATTCGGCATGACAATACAAATATGCTGACGCCCCTTTTGGACGAGGCGCTCGATTGCCAGGCGCACGAAAGCCTCGTTGTCGAAGTCGACAAAGGGATGTGGCGTGGTGAAATCCGTCCTGCCGTGGCTGACAAACGGAAAGTCATGCTCGAGCAGATATCGAACGCGGTCATCGAAACACTCGGTACGCGTAAACACAATAGCATCCGCCAGCGCGTGACGCCGTATCTGGCGGATTGCATCAAGCCGGTCGCCCCCAAGGCTGTCGGCCGTGATGTTGAAGGCATATCCGGTGCCCTGCAGTCCCTCACTCATGCCGCCGAGAAACTCGGACGTGAAACTGAGAAACTCGTGCCGGGTGTTGAGCAAGAGACTGATGACTTTCGTGCGTCCGGTGCGCAGTCGCTGCGCCGCACGGTTCGGAACGTAGCCCTGTTTGCTGGCAACGTCCGCAACCCTCTTGCGGGTCGCTTCAGCGATCCTGGGATCTTCGGCAAGCGCGCGGGAGACAGTGGTGACCGCAAGACCTGCCTCCGCAGCAACTGTGCGCAGGGTCGGACGCGACACAGCGCCGGCGGCATTTTCTTCTTTGGAAACCAAATTCTTTCGCGGCATGCCCGTTCAACTCACCCCAAGCCTTGTAGCGCAGAAATCAAAACAAGTCTAATCAACGCATTTAAAACGTTACAACAAAAAAATTTGACCCAGCATAAATTTTCAAAATTTCTTATAATAGTATGTAAAAAAAGAACAAAACTATTTCCGAAACAAAATCGAAAAGCCATTGACAGAGATCAGGTTTGCAACGTTACAATAGACGTTGCGTAATCATCGGACTGACGGACACCCGCAATCCGAAACGCCTATTGGCACGCAAAGGGAGGAATACCATGCGTAAATTGACCATGATGACAGCGGCTGCCGCCCTGATGGCAGCAAGCACAACCGCTCAGGCAGAAGATGTTGAAGTTCTGCACTGGTGGACATCCGGCGGCGAAGCAGCCGCGCTCAACGTTCTGAAAGAAGATTTGCAAGGCCAGGGCATTGGCTGGCAGGACATGCCGGTTGCCGGCGGCGGCGGAACCCAGGCCATGACCGTGCTGCGTGCCCGCGTCACATCTGGCAACCCGCCCACCGCAGTTCAAATGCTCGGCTTCGACATTCTTGACTGGGCAGGTGAAGGCGCACTGGCCGACCTCAACATTCAGGCAGGCCTGGAAGGTTGGGACGACGTCGTACCCGAAGCTCTTCAGCAATTTGCCAAGCACGACGGAAAGTGGGTATCCGCACCGGTCAACGTGCACTCCACCAACTGGGTATGGGCCAACAAGGCAATTCTGGACGATCTCGGCATTGCCGTCCCAACCACCTGGGACGAGTTTGTTGCTGCGCTTGAAAAAGTGAAGGCATCCGGCAAGACCGCAATCGCTCATGGCGGCCAGGCATGGCAGGACGCAACGGTATTTGACGCGGTTGCAATGTCGACCGGTGGTCCGGAATTCTACAAGAAAGCCTTCATCGATCTCGACGAGGAAGCCCTCGGTTCGGACACAATGAAAGAATCCTTCGACCGGATGGCGGTGATCCGCTCCTACGTGGACGACAACTTTTCCGGCCGCGACTGGAATCTGGCAACAGCCATGGTAATCAACGGCGACGCCGCTTTCCAGATGATGGGCGACTGGGCCAAGGGTGAATTCCTGAACGCGGACAAGAAACCGGACACGGACTTCCTGTGCTTCCGCTTCCCGGGCACGCAGGATCAGGTCACATTCAATGCCGACCAGTTTGCAATGTTTGCGCAGGGCAAGGAAGTCGGCAAGGAACAGGCTGCACTTGCAACTGCGATCCTGTCCCCAAGCTTCCAGTCAGCGTTCAACGTGGTCAAAGGGTCCGTTCCGGCACGCACGGACGTCTCCGACGAGGCATTTGACGCTTGCGGCAAAAAAGGCATGGCGGATCTGAAGGCTGCTGCTGACAGCGGCAACCTTTATGGCTCAATGGCCCATGGCCATGCGAATCCGGCAGCTGTGAAGAACGCCATGTATGATGTCATCACGGCACATTTTAACGGCGAATACGACAGCGCCACTGCCGTTGAAGAACTCGTGACCGCAGTACAAATCAACAAATAATCTGCCCTTGAGAGCGGTGATAAGTCACCGCTCTCGCACGGGACCGGGGACTGACAATGTCTATTTCTGAAACGGCGAACCCGAGAGGTTCCGTTGTTGACAGACTGCGTGATGCACTGCCCAAACTCGTCCTGAGTCCGACTGTCGCGATCGTTGCGATCTTCGTCTACGGGTTCATCTTCTTCACGCTGTATCTGTCCTTCACCGACAGCCGTATTCTGCCCTCTTTCGGTTGGGTCGGCTGGCAAAACTTTGAAAACCTGTTCCGGATCCGGGCTTGGGATACAGCCGTCTGGAACCTTGTCATCTTCGGTTCGCTCTACATTATCATCTGCTGCGTGCTCGGCCTGCTGCTTGCCATCCTGCTCGACCAGCGCATCCGAGCAGAAGGGTTCATTCGAACCATTTATCTTTATCCGATGGCGCTCAGCTTCATCGTGACAGGTGTTGCCTGGAAGTGGTTTCTCGACCCGGGAATAGGCATCGAGGCCGTGGTCCAGGGTTGGGGCTGGACCAGTTTTGAGTTCAACTGGATCAAGGACCGTGAAATGGCGATCTATACGATCGTGATCGCCGCGGTCTGGCAGACATCCGGTTTTGTCATGGCAATGTTTCTTGCCGGTCTGCGCGGCATCGACAGTGAAATGATGAAGGCCGCCCAAATTGACGGCGCTTCGACATTTGCGCTCTACCGCCGGATCGTCATCCCGCAGCTGCGACCCGCTTTCATGTCAGCCTTCGTCGTCCTCGCCCACATGGCGATCAAGTCCTACGACCTCGTCATCGCGCTGACAGGCGGCGGTCCTGGCACGGCAACCGAGCTGCCTGCAACCTTTATGTATTCCTACACATTCACACGAAACCAGATGGGCATCGGTGCAGCCTCCGCGGTGATCATGCTGATGACAATTGCGGCGATCATCGTGCCGTATCTCTGGTCGGAACTGCGGGAGAAAAAGTAATGTCGACCGCAGCCAAAACCACTTCGTTCAGTGCAGGCCGCATAATTCTTTATGTCCTGCTTCTGCTATTTTGCATCTACTACCTCCTGCCGCTCTACGTGATGGTGGTAAACTCACTCAAACCGCTGTCAGAAATTACCGCAGGCGGCATGATGGCGTTGCCGCAGGAATGGACGGCAGCACCCTGGTTCAGCGCCTGGTCAAGTGCGCAGGTCGGAGTTGAGGCAACGGGTTTGCGCCCTTACTTCCTCAACTCCATCATCATGGTCGTTCCGGCTGTTGCCTTGTCGACGCTCGTCGGCGCATTGAACGGTTATGTCTTGACCAAATGGGCCTTCAAGGGTTCCACGGTCCTTTTCGGCCTGCTTCTCTTCGGCTGCTTCATCCCGTTCCAGATGGTTCTGATCCCGATGGCACGCATGCTTGGGCTGATGGGACTGGCCGGTTCGGTGCCCGGACTGATCTTCGTTCATTTTGTCTACGGCATCGGGTTCTCGACGCTTTACTTCCGCAACTACTATGCGGCCTTCCCGACAGAACTTGTCCGTGCCGCACAAATCGATGGTGCCGGTTTCTTCCGCATCTTCTGGCGCATTTTGTTGCCCTCATCCGGTCCGATCGCGGTTGTCTGCATCATTTGGCAGTTCACCAATATCTGGAACGACTTCCTGTTCGGAGCGTCTTTCTCCGACTTCGACAGCCAACCGATGACCGTTGCCCTGAACAACCTGGTGCAGTCTTCAACCGGGGTGAAGGAATACAACGTCCATTTTGCAGGCGCGATCATGGCCGCGCTGCCAACACTCCTCGTCTACATCGTGGCGGGACGCTACTTCGTCCGCGGTCTGATGGCTGGCTCAGTAAAAGGATAAAACAATGGGCTTTCTCGACATCAAACAGGCGACCAAGTCCTATGGTTCCCTCCAGGTTCTTCACGAAACCGACATTTCGGTGGAAGAAGGTGAGTTCCTCGTGCTCGTCGGGCCGTCAGGCTGCGGCAAGTCCACCCTGCTCAACATGATTGCCGGGCTTGAGGACATCACATCAGGCGAAATTGCCATACGCGGCAAAAGCATGAACGGCGTCAAACCTGCGGACCGCAACATCGCGATGGTGTTTCAGTCATACGCGCTCTATCCGAACATGACTGTGCGGGGAAATATCTCCTTCGGCATGGAAATGCACGGCATCCAGAAACCTGAACGCGAGAAGCGGATCGACCAGGTCTCTGATCTTCTGCAGATCAGCCACCTGCTTGACCGCAAACCCGGCCAGCTCTCTGGTGGTCAGCGTCAACGTGTTGCCATGGGTCGGGCGCTTGTGCGCGAGCCGGATGTCTTTTTGTTCGACGAACCGCTGTCCAACCTTGATGCCAAGCTGCGTGTCGACATGCGCACCGAAATCAAGAAGCTTCACCAAAAGCTTGGAACAACCATCGTCTACGTGACCCACGATCAGATCGAGGCGTTGACACTTTCCACCCGGATCGCGGTCATGTTCGGCGGGTATGTGCAGCAACTCGGAACACCGAAGGAAATCTACGACAATCCGGCAAACATGTTTGTTGCCGGCTTCATGGGGTCTCCATCCATGAACCTCTTTCCGGCCAAAGTTGTTTCCGGCGAAGGCAAACCTGCTGCTGAAATCAAGCTGGCCGACGGCAAGACTGCGGCAGTGCCATTTGCCAAGGATGCACTGACCTCGAGTATCGGACGCGACATTATTCTCGGTATCCGGCCAGAAGCGATTACCGACAAGGACGGCGCGGATCGTAATTCACAAGCGGTGCACATTGTCGAAGCGCCTGTCGAGGTCACGGAACCGGCAGGGTCCGATACCTTTGTCGTCAGCCAGATTGGCGGCAAGGACGTGACCGGACGCTTCCGTGCCGACGTTGCCGTGAATGCAGGTGATGTCTTCCCGTTCGCATTCAACATGGAAAAGGCGGTTGCCTTCGATCCGCAGACCGAAAACCGGATCGCCTGACAAATGACAAACGCACCGGACATCGTCATCATCGGCAGCGGCATGGGCGGTGCGTCCCTTGCCGCCGGTCTGGCGCCGTCGGGTGCACGCATCACAATTCTGGAACGCGGACATCACATACCTGACGATGCGCCAACGCGTGATCCCTGGCGGATCTATACCAACAGTGCCTTTCGGTCCGATGAGACCTGGCTGGACGCCGACGAAAAACCGTTTGAGCCAGGCAACTATTATAACGTCGGCGGGAATTCCAAACTCTACGGCGCTGTTCTGATCCGCTACCGGCAGGAAGATTTCGGTGAGCTGGAACACTTTGACGGTGTGTCTCCGGCCTGGCCATTCGGCTACGATGAGCTGGCCCCCTGGTATGATGCCGCAGAAGCGCTCTACAATGTGCGTGGCGACCGCCGCTCAGATGGCACAGAACCTCCGCACACGTCTGATTATCCTTTTCCGCCTGTCCCTGATGAACCCGCGATCAAGGTCGCGCGTCAGCGTCTGGAGAATGCAGACACCAAACCCTTCAGCCTGCCGCTCGGCATTGACATCGACCGCTGGCTCAAGGCCGGCGAAACCGGCTGGGACGGCTATCCGGACGTTAGATGCGGCAAGATGGATGCCGAAACCTGTGCGCTTTCGGAAGCTCTTTCCTATCACAATGTTGAACTGAACACGGGAGCTGAAGTGACGCGGCTGGACGTGGAACCAGGCTCAAGGCGTATTGCCTCTGTAACCTATCGCAAGGACGGAACAGAAACGTCCCTGAAGCCGGCTTATGTCGTCCTTTGTGCAGGGGCAGTTCAGTCAGCAGCGATGCTGTTGCGGTCTGGTGTTGCCAACAGCTCCGGCTACGTCGGCCGCTGCTTCATGAACCACAACGCAACAGCGGTGATCGCCGTCGATCCCAGATTTCGAAACGACGCTGTCTACCAAAAAACCTTTGGCATCAATGACTGGTATCTGTCCGATGGGTCAGAGGGGAAACCGCTCGGCAACGTGCAGCTTCTTGGGAGGGTCACACCCGACATCTTGAAGATCCAGGCACCTCAATTGCCGATGTTCGCCGCCCGCTGGGTGTCGCACCACGCATTGGACCTTTATCTTATCTCAGAAGATCTGCCGGATCCTGAAAGCCGCGTGGTTTTGAAGGATGGCAAGATCCAACTGCGCTGGCGGCGGTCGAACATGACCGCGCACACCAAACTTGTCGCCAAAACGAAGGCAACGCTTCGAAAGGCAGGCTTTCCGATCATTCTGACGCGCCTCTTCGACGGAAGAGTGCCATCGCATCAATGCGGCACAGCGCGATTGGGAAGCGATCCGGAAACATCCGTTCTTGATCCTGATTGCCGTTCCTGGGACCACCCGAACCTTTTTGTGGCAGACGCAGCAGCCCTGCCGACTTCGGCTGCTGTCAACCCGGCTCTCACGGTTGCTGCCCTTGCCCTTCGTACCGCCAAAATAATTGAAAAGGATATGGCGGCATGACCAAGACAGCGCTCGTAACAGGCGGACAAAGAGGGATTGGACTTGGCATTTGCGAAGCGCTCGTCGAGGACGGTTATCAGGTCGCAATTCTTGCCCAGGTCGAGCCGGAAGATCAGGACGTAACCAAAGCCCTGGATCAACTCGGTTCTGCCGCTCGGTACTATCGTCACGATCTGCAAGAAATAGCTGGTCACGCTGCCATACTCGACCGCATCGGAAACGA
>NZ_CP120863.1:0-285000 GCF_026191725.2 Roseibium porphyridii | reverse complement strand
AGTCCAAGGGTTCCTGCGCAACGCTAATCGGCGCAGGGTTAGCCGGCCCCTAAGGCGAGGCCGAAAGGCGTAGTCGATGGGAATGCAGTTAATATTCTGCAGCTTGGTGGTAGTGACGGATGCCGTGTGTTGTATCTCCTTATTGGATTGGGGGTGCAGCGAAGGTGTTCCAGGAAATAGCTCCACCGTATAAACCGTACCCGAAACCGACACAGGTGGACTGGTAGAGAATACCAAGGCGCTTGAGAGAACTATGCTGAAGGAACTCGGCAAAATGCTCCCGTAAGTTCGCGAGAAGGGAGACCTCAGTTCGGGCAACCGGATTGGGGTGGCACAGACCAGGGGGTGGCGACTGTTTATCAAAAACACAGGGCTCTGCGAAGCCGCAAGGCGACGTATAGGGTCTGACGCCTGCCCGGTGCTGGAAGGTTAAGAGGAGGTGTGCAAGCACCGAATTGAAGCCCCAGTAAACGGCGGCCGTAACTATAACGGTCCTAAGGTAGCGAAATTCCTTGTCGGGTAAGTTCCGACCTGCACGAATGGCGTAACGACTTCCCCGCTGTCTCCAGCATAGACTCAGTGAAATTGAATTCCCCGTGAAGATGCGGGGTTCCTGCGGTCAGACGGAAAGACCCCGTGCACCTTTACTACAGCTTCACACTGGTATTCGTCACGACATGTGTAGGATAGGTGGTAGACGTTGAAACAAGGGCGCCAGCTCTTGTGGAGTCACCCTTGAAATACCACCCTTGTCGTCATGGATATCTAACCGCGGTACAACAATATCCGGGACCGTGTGTGGCGGGTAGTTTGACTGGGGCGGTCGCCTCCCAAATGGTAACGGAGGCGCGCGAAGGTGGGCTCAGAGCGGTCGGAAATCGCTCGTTGAGTGCAATGGCATAAGCCTGCCTGACTGCGAGACTGACAAGTCGAGCAGAGACGAAAGTCGGCCATAGTGATCCGGTGGTCCCTCGTGGAAGGGCCATCGCTCAACGGATAAAAGGTACGCCGGGGATAACAGGCTGATGATGCCCAAGAGTCCATATCGACGGCATTGTTTGGCACCTCGATGTCGACTCATCACATCCTGGGGCTGGAGCAGGTCCCAAGGGTTTGGCTGTTCGCCAATTAAAGTGGTACGTGAGTTGGGTTCAGAACGTCGCGAGACAGTTCGGTCCCTATCTGCCGTGGGTGTAGGAGAATTGAGAGGATCTGTCCCTAGTACGAGAGGACCGGGATGGACGTACCTCTGGTGGACCTGTTGTGGCGCCAGCCGCATTGCAGGGTAGCTATGTACGGAAGGGATAACCGCTGAAAGCATCTAAGCGGGAAACCCACCTCAAAACCAGCTCTCCCTGAAGAGCCGTGGAAGACCACCACGTCGATAGGAAGCGTGTGGAAGTGCGGCAACGCATGAAGCTTAGCTTTACTAATAGCTCGTTCGGCTTGATCCTCTCATTAGTCAATGTTCATCTTTTAAATGCGCCAAAAGGCGCATTAAAAAGATCATCTTAAGTGCGCTACCGCCCTTCGGGCTACTTGAGCGCGTTCAAGATGATCAAACCAAGACCAGTTCACAACAAACTGCGCTTCGCCGGCCTGGTGGCCCCAGCGGGGAGCCCCCACCCGATCCCATCCCGAACTCGGCCGTGAAACTCCCCAGCGCCAATGGTACTGCATCTTAAGGTGTGGGAGAGTAGGTCGCCGCCAGGCCTGCTAAACGCAGTTTGAAACTCTTCAATTTGCTGTCGCTCACGCGCGTACCGCCCTTCGGGCTGCGCTCCGCGAGGGCGGCCTGACCGGCCGGCGGCCTCTTGGCCTTGCCTCCGCTGCGCTCCGGATACCTTGTCCCCCTATCAGCGCAGTCCTCCGGTCAACCCGAAATCACGGGCATGCCCCACATGGAGCAGCCCACGCGACAACCGAAGATCCAAAAGATCGAGGACGCGCAAAACAAAAATAACGCGGGATGGAGCAGCCCGGTAGCTCGTCAGGCTCATAACCTGAAGGTCGCAGGTTCAAATCCTGCTCCCGCAACCAAATAAAACAGCCTCATCCCGTAAGGGGTGGGGCTGTTGTCGTATTCGGTCAGTGGAATACACGATGCGGACCTCCCCGGGCCCCATCAAGGAGGACAACGTCCGACGCAGAAGGGCAAAAAACTCCCAAATCCTGCTCCCGCAACCAAAAAACAGCCGCCCATCTCGGGCGGCTTTTTTGTTGAACGAAACGCACAAAATCTAAACCGGAAAACCTGACAAAGAGACCTTTGGCCGTCCAGAAACAAAACTCCATGCAACGCGGACAAAGCACCGACGCATGGTCCGCCAGATAGGCGTGCGGAAACTCTTGGATGCGGTGTGCGTAAACAGCTCTAAAAACATCAAACCTGATTGGATGCAACAATCAGAGATAGCGGAAATCGCGAAGCTCGCGCCAAAAGACCTCCTGAATGATTAATCTCAAAGCGTGCAGCCCAACAACCGTCCTATCCTATTTGAAACGGTTAAATGGCAGAACCCCTGGGATCGCTTCATGCATGAAATGTCTTTGTGTGAGAATATCCTTGAGATCATTACCGCCCAAGCGGATCAACAAGCGTTTTCGAAGGTAAAACTTGTGCGCCTGGAAGTTGGTCCACTGTCGGGCGTTGAGATCGAGGCGTTGCGTTTCGGTTTCGATGTCGTCATGCGCGGCAGTGTTGCTGAAGACGCCAGATTAGACATCCTCTGTCCTGATGCAACGGCCTGGTGTGAGGCTTGCGAAACAACTGTTCCCATTCTCGAACGTTATGATTCCTGTCCGAACTGCGGGGCTGTCAGTTTAAAGATCACCAGCGGTGGCGAGTTGCGGATCAAAGAAATGGAGGTGTCCTGATGTGTACCGTGTGCGGGTGCGGTCCTGGTGAGACCAGGGTGGAAGGTGCTGACAAGGCGAAGCCCAAGCGCGACGGTGACCATCGGCACACAGGCGATCAATCTCTGAGAAATGGCAGCGATCACCACCACCACTACGGGACAGGTGAAGCCGGTGCGTCCGTGCCCGGAATGAGCCAGTCCCGGATGATCCAGCTTGAACAGGACATCCTGTCAAAAAACAATTCCTATGCCAACGCCAATCGCCGTCACTTCGCCGAGCGGGCGATCTTTGCGCTCAATCTTGTTTCCAGTCCCGGCTCAGGAAAGACAACGCTGCTGGTGGAAACGCTCAAAAGACTGAGTAAATCCCGGCACTGCTACGTCGTTGAGGGAGATCAGCAGACCAGTAACGATGCAGACCGTATTCGAGAGACCGGCGTCACCGCAGTTCAGATAAACACCGGCAAGGGCTGCCATCTTGATGGCCACATGGTCGGTCATGCTATTGAGCATATGTCGCCGTGCGATGGCAGTTTGATCTTCATCGAAAATGTTGGAAATCTTGTTTGTCCGGCTGCCTTTGACCTGGGCGAAGCCCACAAAGTCGTGATCTTGTCTGTCACCGAGGGCGAGGACAAACCGATCAAATACCCGGACATGTTCGCCGCTGCTGACCTGATGCTTCTGAATAAATCTGACTTGCTGCCGCATCTCGATTTTGACGTGGAAGCAGCCAAGGAGAATGCCCTCAGGGTCAATCCGAACATCACTATCCTGACGGTTTCGGCTCGTACGGGCGAGGGTTTCGACCATTGGCTTACCTGGATCAAGGCGGCTCGCACCATGAAGCTGGCCGGACATCCGGTTCTCGGCGCAGCGGAATAGGAGCAGGTCATGTGTCTTGCTATCCCAGCGAAAGTCACAGAACTACTCGACGACGCAATGGCGATCGTCGCCCTGGAAGGGATCAAGAAGAAGATATCTACGGCACTGGTCGAGGACTTGTCCGTCGGCGACTACGTGCTGGTTCATGTGGGCTATGCGCTCCACAAGGTCAGTCCGGAGGAAGCAAGCCGGACGCTCTCGCTCATGGCGGAGGCCGGTGTGCTTCAGGAGGAGCTTGAAGAAATCGCGGAGACATCCAAATGAAGTATGCCGATGAGTTTCGCGACCGGGATCTTGCGAAGTCCATAGCCCTGGGCATTCGTCAGGAAGCTCACCCGGGACGGACCTACAATCTCATGGAGTTCTGCGGTGGACACACACACGCGATCTTCCGGTACGGCGTCAAAGACTTGATGCCGGAGAATGTTCGTTTTGTTCATGGACCCGGCTGCCCGGTCTGCGTTCTACCTGTTCGGCGCTTGGATGACGCCGTGGAAATCGCGGAGCGCCATGGCGTCATTCTGTGCACCTATGGTGACATGATGCGCGTTCCCGGAACAAAGCAACGCAGCCTCATCAGGGCGAAAGCGGATGGCGCCGACATTCGCATGGTCTATTCGACGATGGACGCGCTCAAAATTGCCCGCGACAATCCTGGTCGGCAGGTTGTCTTTTTCGCGATTGGTTTTGAAACCACAACGCCTCCGACGGCAGTCGCCATAAAACAGGCGCGGAAAGAGGGACTGTCCAATTTTTCAGTCTTTTGCAATCACGTTCTGACCCCGTCCGCGATTGGGCATATTCTGGCATCGCCGGAAGTGCGGGATCTTGGAACCGTCCGGATTGACGGTTTTCTAGGCCCCTCTCACGTCAGCTCAGTAATCGGATCTGAACCTTATGAGTTTTTCGCCGAGGAGTTCGGCAAACCGGTGGTGATCGCCGGTTTCGAACCTTTGGACGTGATGCAGTCCACTTTGATGCTCATTCGCCAGATCAACGAAGGTCGTCATCACGTCGAGAATGAGTATACGCGTGTCGTTACCCGTGAAGGAAATCTGAAAGCTCAAGATCTCGTTTCAAAGGTATTCGAGTTGCGCCAGAGTTTCGAGTGGCGTGGCCTCGGCAAAGTGCCCTATAGCGCATTGAAAATACGAAAAGACTTCGCGGAATTCGATGCAGAAAAGCGTTTCGAAGTTTCGGAAAAAGTCTCGCGTGAAGTAAAATCCTGTGAATGTCCAGCTATCTTGCGCGGTGTCAAAAAGCCGACGGACTGTAAGCTTTTCGGAACCGTATGCACACCGGACAATCCGATGGGGTCCTGTATGGTTTCCTCAGAAGGGGCCTGCGCTGCTTATTGGACATATGGTCGGTATCGCGACAAGGCACGTTCGCCCCGGCGGGAGGTGGCAGCATGAATGTCGCGCCATCCGATCTCGGGCGGCGAACGGGCACTGTCGATATGGTGCATGGCGGTGGTGGCCGGGCCATGACTGAGCTCATAAGGGACCTGTTTCAAAGGCATCTAAGCAACCCGATCCTGGATCAGGGCCATGATGCTGCCTTGTTGGAAGCTTCAAGCGGAAGGCTGGTGGTTTCAACGGATGGCCATGTCATCTCACCACTCTTTTTCCCAGGAGGAGACATCGGATCCCTGTCGGTCCACGGAACCTTGAATGACGTGGCGATGGCCGGTGCCAGGCCTCTTTGTCTTACAGCTGGCTTCATCCTTGAAGAAGGGTTTCCCCTTGCCGATCTGGAGCGCATTGTCATGTCCATGGCTGCGGCCGCCAGCGAGGCCGGTGTCCCGGTTGCTACGGGTGACACCAAGGTCGTTGAAAAAGGCAAGGGCGACGGAGTTTTCATCACAACAACGGGATTGGGTGTCGTTCCGGACGGGGTCGAGATATCGGTGACGCGCGCGAAACCTGGCCAGGCGATCCTTCTGTCAGGCTCGATCGGTGACCACGGTGTTGCCATCCTGTCGAAGCGGGAAAACCTGGAATTTGAAACCGAGATTGTGTCTGACAGCAATGCATTGCACACCCTTGTTGCCGATATGATCGAAGCGGTACCGGATATCGCGGTGCTGCGAGACCCGACCCGTGGTGGTCTTGCCGCCACTTTGAACGAACTGGCCAGGGCGGCGGGTGTCGGCATGCATCTCGACGAAAGCGCGATACCGGTCAAGGGCGACGTCGCTGCGGCGTGCGAGTTGCTCGGACTGGACCCGCTTCACGTGGCAAACGAAGGCAAGCTTGTCTGTCTGTGTGAGCAAGCAGATGCCGACAGACTGTTGTCTGTCATGCGGGCGCATCCGCTTGGACGTGACGCCGCGATCATCGGAAGGGTTACGGACGATGAAGCACGGCTTGTCGAAATGGAAACGGAAATTGGAGGTTTGCGGGTCGTAGACTGGCTTTCGGGTGAACAGCTTCCGAGGATTTGCTGATCATGAGGATCCTCCTTCTCTGCCACGGCTTCAATTCGCTGACGCAGAGACTGTTCTGCGATCTCAGTGCGGCCGGGCATGAGGTTTCGGTCGAATTCGATATCAATGATGCGGTGACGGAAGAAGCCGTGGGCTTGTACAAGCCGGAGGTTTTGATTGCACCGTTTTTGAAACGGGCAATTCCTGCAACGGTCTACGAAAACCTGCAGTGTTTCGTTGTTCATCCAGGGCCGCCGGGAGACCGCGGACCGAATGCGCTTGATTGGGCTGTTCTTGACAATGCCGAGACATGGGGCGTGACTGTGCTTCAGGCCGTGGCTGAACTGGATGCCGGCCCTGTCTGGGCCAGTCGCTCTTTCGCGCTGAGGCCGGCCTCAAAATCGAGTCTCTACCGCAACGAGGTCGCGGAGGCCGCGGTGTCAGCGGTCTTTGAAGCCCTTGGAAAGATCGGATGCGGGCAATTTCCCGAACAGATCGTTGAAGATGCCTTCTACTGGCGGCCTTCGGTGCGCCAGGCGGACAGGAAGATCGATTGGCAGAACGACGAAACTGAAACAGTTCTGCGGAAGATCCGCTCGGCTGATGGGATGCCAGGATTACGGGACAAAGTTTTTGGTGAAAATGTCTTTCTCTATGATGCGAGGCTGTGCCGTGAGGTCCTGGAGGATGCGATTGAACCAGGGACTGTGATATTGCGATCAGGTCCGGCGATTGCGATCAAGACTGTCGATGGAGCCGTCTGGATCGGCCATGTCCGCAAAGCTTCCGGAGACGCGGTCAAATTGCCGATGACCAGGAGCTTTGCAAAGCAATCAAGTGCGTTGCCCGATGTGCCTGGCGGCTATCGCGACATCGCTTATGAGATCATCGGTGATGTCGGCTACCTGTGCTTTGATTTTTATAATGGTGCGATGGGGACTGATGATTGCCGGCGGCTTCTGAGGGCCTTTCAGGCAGCTGTTGCCAGCGACGTGAAAGTGCTGGTTCTGATGGGCGGACCGGATCACTGGTCGAATGGTCTCAATCTCAATCTGATTGAAGCGGCGGAAAGTCCTGCTGAAGAAAGCTGGGCCAATATCCAGGCGATGGACGACCTCGCCGAAGCAATCATCAGGACAACAGACAAGTGGATCATTTCAGCGATGGGTGGCAATGCGGGGGCGGGAGGCGTGTTTCTGGCCCGGGCGGCGGATGAAGTCTGGATCAGCACAGGCGTAGTGCTCAACCCGCATTACAAGGATATGGGCAACCTCTATGGCTCGGAATACTGGACCTACCTGCTCCCGAAATATGCCGGTGCGGAGAATGCCAGAAAGATAGCACAAGCGCGCCTGCCAATGGGAGCACGTGAAGCGGTCTCATTGGGTCTGGCTGACAGGCTGTTTGACGATGCTCCCGGCACTTTCAAGGATGCGGTAACCGCTGCGGCAAATGAGCTGGCCGGCGAGAACCTGACTGAACGCTTAAGTGAAAAAAGAAAAGGGCGCGAGCAAGATGAACTGTCGAAGCCACTTGCATCCTATCGCGCGAGCGAATTGGAGCACATGCACAAAAACTTCTTTGGTTTCGATCCCAGCTATCATGTGGCCAGATACAATTTTGTCCGGAAGGTACCGAAATCGCGGACCCCACTGACACTTGCCATTCATCGCAAGGGTAAATCCAAGCGTCGACTGCAAACGTCCGTGGTCGGACCGGCTCCCGAAGTGTTGAGACCGGAAGTGAAATCACACCGCTGGCAGGACTGATGTCAGATCGGAGCAAACAAAAAACGAAAGCCGATTGCGCACCTCTCCAATGGTGTATTGCCAATGGATGATCAGGCATCGAATCCACAAATGCACGCTACGCGAGTTCGCGTTACAGGACTTGTGCAGGGTGTCGGTTTCCGTCCATTTGTTTGGCATCTGGCTGAAGAAGAAGGTCTCAGCGGTAAGGTCTGGAATGATGCGGCGGGAGTCTTGGCAACAGTATGCGGGCCGGAAGACGCCATTATTAGGTTTCTCTGCAGGCTGCGCGCAGAAGCTCCACCCTTGGCCCGGATTGACGACATTAGATCGGAACCCGACACATCCGTTCTCGACGACGCTTTCGCCGGATTTCAAATTGTCACAAGCATCGCAGGAGAGGTGAAAACCGGCATCGTACCGGATGCGGCCACCTGCCCGGACTGTCTGAGCGAAACGTTCGACCCTAAGAGCAGACGTTTCCGTTACCCGTTCACGAACTGCACCCATTGTGGACCACGGCTATCGATTGTCAGCGCCATTCCCTATGACCGTGAAAATACGTCAATGGCGTCCTTTGTCATGTGCAGCCAATGTCAGGCAGAATATGAGGCACCTGCCGACCGGAGGTTCCATGCTCAGCCGAATGCGTGTCCACAGTGCGGGCCCAGGGTTTGGATTGAACAGTCAGGCAGCGAAGTTGGCACGTCTGATCCGATAAAGACGATCGCACGGCGAATTGAAAAGGGCGAGATTGCTGCCGTAAAAGGCATTGGTGGGTTTCATCTGGCTGTTGACGCGAGCAACAGCCAGGCTGTCGAGACGCTGCGAACACGAAAGAATAGACCCCGAAAACCGCTGGCAATCATGGCAAGGGACCTTGATCAGGTTCGGACCTATTGTGATGTTGGTGAAGAAGAAGCGGATTTGCTGACCGCAGCCGCAGCACCTATCGTCCTCCTTAAATCAAAGCAAAATACGGCCCTTGCTTCAGGACTTGCACCGGGAACTGATCGTCTTGGTGTGATGCTGCCTTCTTCGCCTTTGCACCATCTCTTGATGTCGGAACTGCGCAGGCCAATTGTTCTGACCTCAGGCAATTTGTCCGAGGAGCCTCAGGCAACCAAAAATGCAGAGGCCCGCGAGACGCTCGGCCATATTGCCGACGCGTATCTCATGCACGACCGGCCGATCGTGAACCGGCTTGATGACAGTCTCGTCCGGGTGTCCCGGTCCGGCAAAGCCGTCTTGCGCCGCGCCAGGGGATTTGCACCCGCTCCGATCCGCCTGGGAGAGGAGCTCAGGCAATCGTCAGTACCAGTTCTGGCAATGGGTGGAGAGCTTAAGTCGACATTCTGTTTTCTCCGCAATGGGCAGGCAATTGTCTCCCAACACATGGGCGACCTGGAAAACCGCCGGACGCTTGAAGACTTTCAAAAAACGCTCGCGCTTTATCGGCGAATTTACGATTTTGACCCTCAACTGATCGCGATTGACAGTCATATCGACTATTTGTCCACCCAACTCGGCCACAGGTTGGCGGCGGAGACGGGAGCCGAGTTGACCGAAGTTCAGCACCATCATGCGCATTTTGCCGCCTGCCTCGCTGAAGCCGGTGTTTCCCCCGAAGATGAAGCATCACTTGCAATTGTTCTGGACGGATCTGGCCTGGGCACTGACAAGACAATTTGGGGCGGTGAGTTGTTGGTCGGCGGCTACAAACATTTTGAACGCGTCGCACATTTTCGGCCTGTTGCTTTACCCGGGGGCACCGCGGCCATACGTGAACCCTGGCGTAATCTTTATGCACATTTGCAAGCCGCCTTCGGTTCAGACCAGGCATTTGAAATCTGCGACAGCGTTTTCGGTGACCGGTTCGCGGGCAGGAACCTGTCCATCTTGGACCGGATGATCGCCAAGGGCTTGAACGCGCCACTGTCGTCCTCAGCGGGCCGGATGTTTGATGCAGTCGCTGCTGCATTGGATGTTTGCGCGCAGAGGCAAAGCTTTGAGGGCGAAACGGGTCTGACGCTGGAAGCGATGGCCCGGCCATTCGCCTCCATTGAAGAGGGTTATCCGATCGATATCGATGGCGGTGAAACGAAGATTTTCACCTGGAAGCCCCTTTGGGCAACTCTTCTCAAGGATCTTCAAGCAGGTGTCGACAGGGGCAGGATATCAGCAAGGTTTCACGTTGGCCTGATCAACGCGCTCAGCAAGTGCTGCCTGCAAATAGCCCAAGAGCGGAAAGTGAAACGCATTGTCCTTTCTGGGGGTGTCATGCAGAACGAGTTGTTGCTGGATGGATTGGCAGAAAGATTGCGGAACACAGGTATGGAAGTGATCTTGCCTAGAGAACTCCCGTCAAATGACGGTGGCATCTCTCTGGGCCAGGCTGTCATTGCCGCGATCAGGGCCGAGATCTGAGAAGTTCTTTGCGATCCAGGAGCACCTTTTGCATCAAGCGATTTACCGTCCGGCTTAGTCCGTCGATTGGTGCTGGCGGCGCGAAAAAATCTGTTTCGCCATTTCTTGTGCTGGCCGGATTGCTGTAATCGGGTCCAGTGTTTCCGGCCAGTTGATTTCGACAGAACTGCGATTGGACAGGGCTTCCGTGAACGGGATGTTGTCAGTGCTTGCCGCAGCAACAGTTTCCTTGGCAACAGCTCGTGAAATACCTGCTTTGGCCAATGCGAAACTGGCAGCTTCCGCCATGATGGCTGGATTGGCGTCGATTGTTCCGGAAAGTCCGTCGGGCCGGGGCGTCAGACTCTCGGCGAGAGCTTGTGCATGCTGAAGTGACCGGCCGGTGCACAGGAACAGCTGTGGAAGACAGTGCCATTCCAGCGGCCATTTCGCACCGTCGCGTTCCTCGGCGGGATTGGCAGCGATGATGAGGCCGTGTTCTGCTGTGATGCTCAACTGATGGAGCACTTGAATGGTTTCGGCCTGCACAGGGTTGGATTTTTGCGGCATGGTCGAAGAGCCGCCACCGGCGCCGCTCGTGACCTCTCCAATGTCGCTGCGTCCAAGAAGCACCAGGTCCTGGGCCATTTTTGACAGGGCGGCCGTCAATTGTACGAGCCAGCTGGAGATCTTGAGCAACGGCGTTCGGTTGACATGCCAAGAGGGAGAATCTGCAAGCCCAAGTTCCTGCGATAGAGCCTTTGAAACCGCTGGTCCATCAGGATAAATGGCGTTGTTGGTGCCTGACGCTCCGCCGAACTGAACTTTTAGCGCACCGTGACGAAGCTCCGGCAACGCAGCTTCAGCGTCAATCAGTGGATGCGCCCATTGCGCAATTCGGTAACCGAGCGTGATTGGGGTAGAAACCTGGCTCCGGGTTCTGCCCGCCATGAGCACGCCGGCATGTCTGTTACTTTGTCTTTGCAGCGTATCAAGCAGTTTCGCCAGCCGGGCTGAAAGGATCCCGAAGACGGCTTTGGCCTGCATCATCATCGCAGTGTCCATGACGTCCTGGCTCGTCGCGCCCCAATGGAGCCATGCGCCTGCATCCTGACCAACCAACTCACGTAACTCGGTCACAAGAGCCGGTACCGGAACGCCCGCAGCTTGCGTCCCAGGCGCAAGCCTGGCCGGATCGACCCGTGCATGAGCCAGTTTCGTCTCGATTTCGGCGGCCGCGATTGCAGGAATGATCCCGAGTCTTCCCTGAACTACTGCCAGGGCCTGCTCAAACACAATGAAATGCGCGACGTCGCTGTCGTCACTCAAAAGCCGAGCGAGTTCCTCGTCGGCAAAGAGATCAGCATAAACGGGGCTTGAAAAGAGGGAAACAGACATGGCTCTCAAGTTCTAGGTCGTGCCCTGCATTGAGAGCCAAGAGATGTGGGTGGTCAAGCGGCGCGTTGCGGGAGATCCAGCATAGTTCGTGCCTGTTGCCAGCTCGCGACGGGGCGCTCGTACTTGTCGCAAAGATCAACCACCCGCTTGACGAGGGCCGCGTTGGAAGGCGCAAGGGAATCCTTGTCCAGTCTGACATTGTCTTCAAGTCCAGTGCGCGTATGACCGCCGGTGGCCACGCACCATTCGTTGACGTCCAACTGAAACCGGCCAATCCCGGCCGCGCACCAATCTGCGTCTGGCACGAGCCTTTCGACCGTTTTGATGTAGTAGTCGAAGACGTCACGGTCGACTGGCATGGCGTTTTTCACACCCATGACGAATTGCACATAGAGCCTGCCGGGAATGCGGCCGTCCCTGTTCATGGCCGCTGCCTGATGGATGTGGCTGAGGTCGAATGCCTCGATCTCCGGTTTCACGCGATGAGTCCTCATTTCGCTGGACAACCAGTCAACGAGGTCGGGCGGGTTTTCATAGACCCGGGTCGGAAAATTGTTGGAGCCGACGGAAAGCGAAGCCATATCTGGTTGCAGGGGCAACATTCCGCCGCGCTCGTGTCCGGCCCCCGATCTGCCTCCCGTTGAAAACTGGATAATCATGCCGGGGCAATGCTTCGCCAGGCCTTCTTTCAGGCGGGCGAATTTTTCCGGGTCCGATGATGGTGTTTGGTCCTCATTGCGAACATGGGCATGAACGATTGCCGCACCAGCTTCAAAAGCCTCGTGGGTGCTTTCCACCTGTTCTTCAACCGATATGGGGACGGCGGGGTTGTTCTTCTTGGTTGGCACCGACCCGGTGATGGCGACACAGATGATGCAGGGTTTGCTCATGGCGGTTCTCATTATTCCTGTGTGCGCTGGACACTGGTGAAGTCAGGCCTTCGCTCTGAGGCTGCACGTTGGTCCATTCATTGAGAGGTCGGTTTAGGGACCCGTTTGCTAGACGTCGAAAAAGACTGTTTCGTCTTCACCCTGAAGTTTAATGTCAAAACGGTAGACAGTCTTGCCGTCACGTTCTGTTTTTTTGGCCAGAAGTGTCGCGCGCCGCCGCTCCCACTCGATCAGATTTAGAACAGGATCCTTGGCATTTGCCTCGGGCTCATCTTCAAAATAAAGCCTCGTGTTGAGACCGATATTGATGCCGCGGGCGACGATCCAGAGATTGAGATGCGGGGCCTGATGTGATGCGTCCCTGCCGACGGTAGATCCCGGTTTGACGGTGTCAAAGCCCCATTCACCTGTTTCGAAATCGGTGATGACGCGGCCCCATCCTCTGAACCCGTCTTCAACGTTTCCACCACCTTCCGGGTGAGCATAGTGCCCGTCGGCGTTCGCCTGCCAGACTTCCAGCATGACATCCTTCACCGGGCTGCCTGTGCCGTCCATGACAATACCTTCGACACGTATTCTTTCACCTTTCGCGTGTGGGCCGGTAATGTCCCATCCAAGTTCCTGGCGATAGATGTCAAAGCCAGCTGCACCCGGTGCCAGCCCGATATGGACGTAGGGACCGGCGGTCTGTGAGGGCGTTTCTGCCAGATAGTCTAATTTTTGTGGCATCGGTCAGTTCCCTTCCAGACGGTTCTCGAAAAGGGTCGAGCGACGCCCGCGCAAGATAACGTCGAATTTGTAGGCAATGGTATCCAGCGGGATCGTCGCATTCATGTCCAGCTTCGCAATCAGCTGCTCAATCGCGCCAGGATCCGGTATCGTTTTGACTATAGGACACTCGGGAATCAGTGGGTCGCCTTCAAAGTAGCACTGTGTAATCAGGCGTTGGCAGAACGCGGTTCCGAAGATCGACATGTGTATATGGGCGGGACGCCAATTGTTGACCCAGTTGCGCCAAGGGTAGGCGCCGGGTTTGACAGTTCGGAAATAGTAGTAGCCATTCTCATCGGTCAATGTCCGGCCGCAACCACCAAAATTTGGATCGATCGGAGCAAGGTACGTATCCTTCTTGTGGCGATATCGACCGCCCGCATTTGCCTGCCAGATTTCAACCAATGTATTGGGTATCGGCCGGGCGTTCTCGTCCAGGATCCGGCCATGCAGGATGATCCGTTCGCCGATCGCGCTTTCGCCCGGTTGCGCATAATTGTAGATCAGGTCCCGATCCATCGGGTCGAGATCGTTGTGACCAAAGACAGGCCCGGTTGTCTCGGAGACCGAATTCTGAAGACTTATAAGGGAGTATTGCGGAGACCGTGAGACAGAGGTCTTGTAGTCCCGCGTGAGAGCCGGCGGATGGCGCTCGCGATTGCGTTGATAGAACTCGCCCGGTTTGAGCATATTTTCTCCCTTTCTGGAGTCGAGAAAGCTACCCTTCCTCGGCTTCCATCTCCGCGTAAGTCTGTTTGGCCAGTTTCAGCGCCTGGTTTGCACGGGGAACTCCGGCGTAAATGGCAACGTGCTGAAAAGCTTCCAGAACGTCCTCCTTGCTAGCGCCCGTATTGGCCGTTGCCCGAATATGCATTGGGATTTCTTCAAAGTTACCGAGTGCGGCCAGCAACGCCAGAGTGAGCATGGATCTTTCGCGCGCATTGATCCGCCCTGAACCCCAGACATTCCCCCAGGCTGCTTCGGTGATTAGCCGTTGGAATGGTGCATCGAACTCCGTTTTGTTGTCTTCAGCACGGTCGACATGATCGTCACCCAGAACTGCCCGCCGAACCCTCATGCCACTTTCATATCGATCCGACATGGAGGTCCTCCTTCAGGAAAGTCTTCAGATGGCCGGCAAAGACGTCAGGCTGTTCCACACACGGCAAGTGCCCCGCATCGGAAATTTCCACATAACGGCTCCCCGGTATCAGAGCTGTTGTCGTGCGAACCACCTCTGGCGGGCTGGCAAAATCGTTAGAACCGCCAATCCCAATTGTGGGCAGTCGCAGCTCGGACGTCGAACCCGTCAGGTCGGCATCCACGATTGCGTTGCAGCAGCCAATATAGCCGTCCGCGGGTGTCCGGGTCAGCATGTTACGCCAGCCTCTGCATTCGGTTGTTCCGCGAAATGGTTCGCAAAACCAACGGTCCATGACAGCGTCGGCGATGCTTTCAAGGCCGCCACTGCGGATCCGCGAAATTCGGTCCCGCCACATCGCTGCGTCACCCATTTTCGCACCTGTGTTTGATAAGACCAGTCCCCGGACAAGGTCCGGCTGGCGGTGCGCAAGCATTTGCCCGATCATCCCGCCGATGGAGAGGCCGACAAACGCACATTCGTTGACACCGATCAGCCCCAGAAAGTGCTCCGTGTCTTTCGCCAGAACTTCCATGGTATAGGGTCCTGGGGGGCAGGAAGACAGGCCATGTCCTCGTTTGTCGAACCTGATCAGGCGAAGACCGGCATGCGGCAGTCGGTCGATAATCTTGTCCCAGAGCCTCAGATCGGTACCCAGGGAATTGGCGAAAACGACTGCAAACCCATTGGGGTCTCCATCTTCGTGCCAATGAATGTCGACCTCAGGAAGGTGTACTATCTGCATCAGTAGGGCAGTCCTACGTAGTTTTGTGCGAACCACCTCTGAGCCGTCTCGTTGTAATGAAGCGACTCAATCTCCGCTCTTTGCATCTTGAGATCGAATTCGGATTGGTCCGGAAACCGATGCAGCATGTTGGTGGTTGCCCAACTGAACCGTTCCGCCTTCCAGATCCGGGCGAGAGCTTTTTCCGAATAAGTGTCGATGCCGTGCGTGTCACCGTCCCGATAGTATTGAACGAGACCTTCATTCAGATAGTGCACGTCGGACGCAGCTGTGTTGAGGCCCTTGGCACCTGTTGGCGGCACAATATGGGCGGCATCCCCGCATAAGAACAGGCGGCCCCAGCGCATAGGTTCGCAGACAAATGAGCGCAGTGGCGCTATTGATTTTTCGATGGATGGTCCCGTTACCAGACTGTCGGCGATCGCTTCGGGAACACGCCGCTTGAGTTCATCCCAAAACCTGTCATCGCTCCATTCCTGAAGATCGTCATTTAGTCCGCACTGAACATAGTAGCGCGACAAGCTATCGTTGCGCATCGAACAAAGCGCAAAACCCCGTTCAGAATTGGCGTAGATAAGTTCTTCATGGACAGGTGGCGTCTCGGAAAGGACACCGAGCCATCCGAAGGGATAGACTTTTTCGTACTCTTTGAGCACGGTGTCCGGAATGGTTTTGCGGCTGACCCCGTGAAACCCGTCGCAACCGGCGACGAAGTCACAATCGATCCGGCGCGCACTGCCGTCCACATTGAAGGTGACAAACGGATTGTCCGTATCGGCGTCACGGATCTCAACATCTTCGACTTCAAAAACTGTTCGGCAACCGGCGGTGTCCCGAGCATCATAAAGATCACGCGTGACTTCCGTCTGCCCATATACAATGACGTTTTCGCCGATCAATTTCTGGAAATTGATATCGAACATCTCACCGTCATATGAAATACAGGTGCCATGATGGATGAAGCATTCCGTGTCCATGCGCTTGCTGACACCGGCCTCGCGCATCATGTCCACCAGGCCGGTCTCCAGAATGCCTGCCCGGATGCGACCCAAAACGTAGTCACGTGTCTTGCGTTCAAGGATCACTGTCTCGATCCCCTTCAAATGAAGAAGCTGACCAAGCAGAAGACCTGAAGGGCCTCCACCGACAATGACAACTTGTGTACGCATGTATTTCTCCTCACCTGAATTCATATTGAATGAACGAATTTGAGAAGTAAAATGAGATATAGAGCCTCTTACTTTCCAAAACAGATAACTAAATGATCGATCGGCGCATCAAATTCCGACACATTCAGTGTCTCGTCGAAATTGCCCAGGAACGCAGCTTGAAGCTGGCCGCGGACAAGCTGGGCCTGACACAGCCTGCCGTGTCCAAGACATTGAAAGAGCTTGAGGAAATCGTCGGCGCGACACTGATGACCCGCAATCGGGCGGGGATAGTCCTGACAAAACAGGGCGAGGTGTTTCTACACTTCGCACAGATTTCCCTTGCCAGTCTGCAGCAAGGCCTGGATGGGGTAGAGAGGGAAGGGGCTCAGGCACGTGCAACATTGAATGTCGGCGTCCTGCCGAGCGTGGCAGCCAGCCTTATGCCGCCGGTCATTCGTGAATTTTCCGAGATGGCGCCACATGTGATGGTTCGGATCATGGATGGTCCGCATTCTCACCTGATCGAACATTTGAAGCTTGGCAAGTTGGACCTGGTCATCGGACGTCTCGGTCGACCGGCATCAATGGAAGGTGTTTCCTTCACTCAGCTCTATTCAGAACGTGTCGATCTTGTGGTCCGTGCAGGCCATCCCCTCCTGCAAAACCCGGACATCAAGCGCATCATTGATTGGCCGGTTATCTATCCGCCGGAAGGCGCAGCGATCACGCCTCTGGTTGAACGTTTTATGATTGCGAATGGCGTCGGCGACATTCCCAACAAGATCGAAACGGTCTCGGGCGCATTCGGCAGGATCTACACACGCCGAACCGATGCCGTCTGGATTATCTCATCGGGTGTCGTTCAAAACGAGACCGCTGACGGCCATCTTGTTCGCCTGCCATTCGATACGGACATTACCAAGGGCCCGGTCGGTTTGATGACGCGGCCGGAGACCCCTCAACGACCGGAAGAGCAGGTGTTCCGCCTCGCGGTGCAACGCGTGATCGAGGACCTCATGCTGAGCTCCTGACCCTTGCATAAAACCAAATGAGGTGTGTCGAATGAATTCTCGATGGCACCTGGCCAACTTGAACTATGGTCTGTGTGCGCTCCGATGTGCCCTGGGAGGTGCACTGAATTCCTGTCTGTAGGCGCGGGTCAGTGCACTGGCATTTCGATATCCACATCGCGTGGCGATCTCCGCAACACTCAATCGTGTCAGCTCGACAAGACGGCGTGCTTCCCGCAACCGGATCGCCTTATAGACAGCCAGCGGGGGCATCTTCATCTCCTTTTGAAAATGACGCTCAAGCTCACGCTGATCGATTTTAAGGCGGTCGGCCAATTCCGGTATCGTCAAGGGTGTCTCTATGGTCCGCCGCATCAGCGCAGTGGCACTACCAACCAGTTTGTCCGAGCTCATTCTTAGATAGGGGTCTTGCAGGTCAAGCTTGTCGCCATGCATGAAAAGAGCACCGACCTCGAGTGAGAACATCGCGCTGTGTTGCCGCTTGATCATTTCGAGCGTCAGTTCGATGGCTGTTGAAGCACCACCGCACGTCGCCAGATCCGTAGTCAATACAAAACGGTCCTCCAGCACATCGATGTCGGGAAAGGTTTCAGCGAAATGCGTAAACTCATCCCAGTGGATCGTTGCCCGTCGCCCGTCGAGCAACCCGGCCATCGCCATCAGCCAGGCGCCCGTATCCAGTCCCACGATCAGTTGAAAGCGATCTCTTGCGGCACGAAGGGCCTGGTTCAGTTTCGGTGTTGCCAGATCCCGAAAGCCATAACTTGGCATAAGAAAAAGGATGTCGCCTCGAGGCCGGACTTGCGGCCAGGAAGAGGTCTCGACAGGGAGCCCGCTTGACGACGTGACCGTGCCCCCATCCATGCTGAAATACTGCCAGGTGTACAGCGGTTCCCGGGCAATCGTGTTGGCAGCTCGAAACGGCTCAATCGTGTTTGCAAGGCAATGATTTGAAAATGCCTCAAACAGGAGAACGGAAATTTTCCGGCGATCTGGACGAATTTCCGAAAATGGCATGAAAAAACTCCAAAACAGCACGATTTTTCAGATTGTGTTGTCTCATGCTGTCTGCCTTGGCGCAACAGGAGCTGCCGCATGCAATTTGGTTTGAGCGAAGAACAGGACATGATCGTTTCTACGGTCAGGTCATTCGTCGAAAACGAAATCTATCCTCACGAGCAACTGGTGGAGCAGACCGGTGACGTGCCGCTGGAACTGGGTGAAGAGATCAAGCGCAAGTGTCTGGATCTTGGATTTTACGCCTGCAATTTCCCGGAAGAGGTTGGGGGCGCCGGTCTGAGCCACATGGATTTCACGCTTGTGGAGCGTGAACTTGGTCGCGGGTCGATGGCGCTGACACACTTCTTCGGCCGTCCGCAGAACATTTTGATGGCCTGTGAAGGCGACCAGCGGGAGCGCTATCTGTTGCCCGCCGTGCGGGGTGAGAAAATGGACGCCCTCGCCATGACCGAACCGGACGCCGGATCAGACGTCCGCGGGATGAAATGTCAGGCGGTACGTAAGGGTGGTGACTGGGTCGTCACCGGTTCCAAGCACTTCATATCCGGCGCGGAACATGCCGATTTCTTTATCGTGTTCGTTGCAACGGGGATCGACGAGACCGACAAGGGTCCAAAAAAGCGCATCACGTGCTTTCTGGTCGATAGGGACACGCCAGGTTTTGAAGTCCGGGACGGTTACAAGTCCGTCAGCCATCGCGGCTATAAGAATTACAGTCTCTATTTCGATGGCTGCCGGTTGCCGGATGCCCAGGTGCTCGGCAGGGTCGATGGTGGTTTTGAGGTCATGAATGAATGGCTCTACGCCACGCGGTTAACAGTTGCGGCCATGAGTGTCGGCAGGGCGCGGCGCTGTTTCGACCATGCCGTTTCCTATGCTGTCGACCGAAGGCAGTTCGGTCAGCAGATCGCAAAATTTCAAGGTGTCAGCTTTCAGATCGCGGACATGATCACGGAAATCGATGCGGCCGACTGGTTGACACTGGCAGGTGCCTGGCGGCTGGACGAAGGCCTTCCGGCAAACAGGGAGATCGCAAGCGCGAAGCTCTATGCAACGGAAATGCTGGCAAGGGTTACGGACGCAACGCTTCAGATCCATGGTGGCATGGGCCTCATGGATGACTTTCCGATCGAACGTTTCTGGCGAGATGCACGCGTCGAGCGAATTTGGGACGGCACCAGCGAAATCCAGCGTCACATTATCAGTCGTGATCTCTTCCGCCCCCTTGGAGCTTGAAGATGCGCACGCTTGAACGCCTGTTGCGCCCGAAATCCATTGCCGTGATCGGCGGAGGCAGCTGGTGTGAAAACGTGGTTCGTGAATGCCGGAAATTCGGCTTCGATGGCGAACTCTGGGCCGTTCATCCAACGCGCGCGGAGATCGCGGGATGCGCCACGATGCCCTCGCTGAACAGATTGCCGACGGTCCCTGACGCCGTCTACATTGGCGTCAATCGGAATGCGACAGTTGACATCGTCAGAGAACTTGCGGCCATGAGCGCCGGTGGAGCGGTCTGTTTTGCATCAGGCTTTCAGGAAGCGGCAGCCGAGTTGTCCGACGGAGCCGATCTTCAGTCCGCACTTGTTGAGGCGGCAGGCGACATGCCGATTCTGGGCCCCAACTGTTATGGCTTTATCAACGCGCTCGATGGTGCTGCTCTCTGGCCGGACCAACATGGTCTTGAAACAGTCGACCGCGGGGTCGCAATTGTCTCTCAGTCTTCCAATATCGCCCTGAATCTGACGATGCAGGCCAGGGGTCTGCCGATTTCCTACCTGGTCACGGTAGGCAATCAGGCCCAAACGGACATGTCACAGATCTGCGAAGCACTCCTGGAGGATGACCGGGTGACTGCGCTCGGTCTGCACATTGAAGGAATTGGTGGCCTTGGCCATTTTGAACGTTTGGCACGCAGAGCCAATTCAATGGGGAAGCCGATAGTTGCCCTTAAAGTTGGAAAGTCGGAACAGGCGCGCCGCGCCGCGATTTCTCATACGGCTGCAATCGCGGGGAGTGCGGCCGGCTCCTCGGCCCTTTTCAAACGGCTTGGCATCGCCGAGGTCAGCAGCTTGCCGGTGTTGCTGGAGGCTTTGAAACTGGTGCATGTGACCGGCGCGCTTCCGAGTGCGGAATTGGCGTCCATGTCCTGTTCAGGTGGAGAGGCCAGTCTGATGGCAGATACGGCCAATGACCGATCTATCCGGTTTCCGGACCTGACCGAAACCCAGACAGATCTTCTTCGCAGTGTGCTCGGTCCCAAGGTTGCTCTCGCGAATCCTCTCGACTACCACACTTACATTTGGGGCGACGTCGATGCCATGAGCCGCACATTTGGCGCTATGATGTCTGGTTCGGCGTCTTTGGGCATCGTCGTGCTTGATTTCCCGCGACAGGACCGTTGTTCGGCCGAAGAGTGGCTCAAGGTGATCGACGCGATCGAAATCGCCGCCAAACAAAGCGGCAAACCAATAGCTGTCTTAAGCTCACTGTCAGAAACTTTGCCTGAAACAATTGCACGCGATCTTGTCAATCGGAACATTGTGCCCTTGTGCGGCATGTCGGAAGCGCTCGAAGCGATTGGCGCTGTTGCTTCCTGCAATCGAACGCTTCCGGAAAATGACATTCTGGTGCCTGAATCCCTCGGTGAAACAATCACGTTGACGGAACACAGTGCAAAGGACGTTCTTTCTGCGTATGGCCTCCAGGCACCGAAGAGACGCCTCGCACACTCTTGCCAGCAGGCTGTCGAAGCAGCCCAATCAATCGGCTTGCCAGTTGTTTTGAAGGCCACAGGTTTCGCTCACAAAACCGAAGCGGGTGCCGTTGCTCTCAACCTTGGTTCGTTGGATGACGTGAAAGAGGCAGCCATCGGAATGCCGGCATCATCTCTGCTGGTTGAGGAAATGGTTTCGGACGCGCTTGCCGAACTGCTAGTGGGTGTCGTTCAGGACCCGGCCCACGGATATGTTTTGACGCTCGGTGCCGGTGGCATCCTGACCGAACTGCTTGATGACAGTGTCTCCTTGATATTGCCGACCAACCCCGCGGAGATTGAAGCGGCACTTGGCTCCTTGAAGATCGGCAAGGTTTTGAAGGGGTACCGGGGCAGGCAGGCGTGCGATTTTCCAGCGATCATTTCTGCCGTCATGGCAGTGCAGGCCTTTGTGTCATCTGTGCCGAGCGAGGAAGTTGAAATCAATCCGTTGTTGTGCGGAGAGGACTTTGCCATCGCGGCCGATGCGTTGATCAAGTGTGGAGCGGAATATGAACGATGAACCGATCAAGGTCCGCAAGGGCGGACATGTTCTTGAAGTGACACTCGACCGGCCCAAGGCAAACGCCATCGACCTGGCCACCAGCCGGATCATGGGCGACGTCTTCACGGAGTTTCGTGATGATCCGGAGTTGAGGGTGGCCATTGTCACAGGCGCTGGCGAAAAGTTCTTCTGTCCCGGCTGGGATCTCAAGGCTGCGGCGGACGGCGATGCGGTCGACGGTGACTATGGCAAGGGTGGGTTCGGTGGCCTTCAGGAATTGCGCGGCCTGAACAAGCCCGTGATCGCCGCGGTCAATGGCATCTGCTGTGGCGGTGGTCTGGAACTGGCGCTTTCCGCTGACATCATCGTTGCTGCGGGTCACGCAACCTTTGCCCTTCCGGAAATTCGCTCCGGTACGGTCGCGGATGCGGCCAGTATCAAATTGCCGAAACGCATCCCCTACCACATTGCCATGGAAATGCTGTTCACCGGTCGATGGTTGGATGCGGAAGAAGCCGCACGTTGGGGTCTGATCAATCACATCTATCCCGCAGACGATCTGATGAACGAGGCGCGAAAGCTTGCTGAACTCCTGGCATCCGGTCCGCCCCTTGTCTACGCAGCAATCAAGGAAGTCGTGCGCGAAGCAGAAGACATGAAATTTCAGGACGCGCTGAACCGCATCACCAGAAGTCAATTTGAAACGGTTGAGACACTCTACCGGTCCGACGACCAGAAGGAAGGCGCACGTGCCTTTGCCGAAAAACGAGATCCGGTCTGGAAGGGCCGTTAGGAGACCAAGATGCCATTGCAAATGAATCGCGAGGTTTTCATCACCTGCGCGGTAACCGGATCCGGCGGCACGCAAGACAAATCACCTCATGTCCCTCGCAGCCCAGCTCAGATTGCTGAAAGCGCAATTGACGCTGCCAGGGCAGGGGCGGCAATTGTCCATTGTCATGTCCGGGACCCGGAAACAGGAGCGCCCTCCCGGCGGCTGGATCTTTACCGGGAAGTGACGGACCGCATTCGCTCTGCTGAGGTGGATGTCGTACTCAACCTGACCGCCGGAATGGGTGGCGACATTGTATTCGGTTCAACTGAAGCGCCTTTTCCGGTCAATGCAGAAGCATCCGACATGATCGGTGCTACGGAACGGATGGCCCATATCAGGGAATGTTTGCCGGAAATCTGCACACTTGACTGCGGCACGATGAACTTTGCCGAAGCCGACTATGTCATGACAAACACGCCCGGCATGCTGCGTGCCATGGGTTCCATGATGACGGAATTGGGCGTGAAGCCGGAAATCGAGGCTTTTGACACGGGTCACTTGTGGTTTGCCAAGCAACTGGTTGAAGAAGGAACGCTGACGTCACCGGCTCTTGTGCAACTTTGCATGGGTGTGCCGTGGGGCGCTCCCAATGATCTGAATACATTTATGGCCATGGTCAACGCGATCCCCAAAGACTGGTCCTGGTCCGCATTCAGCCTCGGCCGCGACCAGATGCCGTTTGCTGCAGCTTCTGTGCTGGCTGGCGGCAATGTGCGCGTTGGGCTTGAAGACAATCTCTTTCTGGAAAAGGGTGTTCTGGCAACCAATGCTCAACTGGTTGAAAGGGCCGCGGCCGTCATTGAAGGCATGGGGGCCAGATTGATCGGACCTGCCGAGGTGCGGGACAGATTGGACCTGACACTGAGGGTACCGGCATGAAGGCCGCAATCGTCGGAGGTGGCGTCATCGGTGGCGGTTGGGCTGCGCGTTTTCTGCTCAACGGCTGGGACGTTGCCGTGTTTGACCCGGATCCGGAAGCTCAACGCAAAATCGGCGAAGTGATCGAGAATGCCCGCCGCAGTCTTCCCTCTCTCTATGACAGATCTCTGCCCGAAGAAGGGCAACTGATATTTCACGCGAGTCTCAGCGACGCCGTTCAGGGCGCTGCCTGGATACAGGAAAGCGTCCCGGAGCGGCTGGAGTTGAAACACAAGGTGCTTGGAAATCTGACGGACCTTGCTCAGTCGGATGCGGTCATCGGCTCCTCAACATCAGGCTTCAAACCGTCAGAGCTGAACCGCGATGGCGGCCGCGCAATTGTCGCTCATCCGTTCAATCCGGTTTACCTGTTGCCGCTGGTGGAACTCGTTGGTGAGAAGTCCGAAACAGAACGGGCGGCAAACATCCTGCGCGACATTGGCATGTACCCGCTGATCGTTCGCAAGGAAATTGAAGCCCACATTGCCGATCGATTGTTGGAGGCTGTCTGGCGGGAAAGCCTTTGGCTCGTCAAGGACGGGATTGCGACAACTGCGGAAATCGACGAAGCCATCCGCATGGGTTTTGGCTTGCGCTGGGCGCAGATGGGGCTCTTTGAAACCTATCGGGTTGCGGGAGGAGAAGCCGGCATGAAGCATTTCATGGCTCAATTCGGACCCGCGCTGGAGTGGCCCTGGACAAAATTGATGGATGTTCCGGAATTCACGGAGGACCTTGTCGATCTGATCGCAGGTCAATCCGACACTCAGTCCGGGCATATGTCGATCCGCGAGCTGGAGCGGCTGCGGGACGACAATCTCGTTGGTTTGCTGCGGAGCTTGAAGAAAAGCGGAAGCGGTGCGGGAGGAGTCATTTCTTCTCACGAAAGCGCACTGCCGCATTCGGCATCCGCCTCACTTCCGATCACGGGTGACCGGCAAATCCCGCAGAGCTGGACCGACTACAATGGTCACATGAACGAGGCGTACTATCTGGAAGCGGGCGCGGCAGCCACGGACCGTTTTATGGAGCTGATTGGAGCAGACGCCGACTACGTCGCCGCCGGGCAGAGCTACTTTACCGTCGAGAATCACCTTCGATATCTGGACGAGCTGAAAGAGGGTGAGCGCCTCATCATCACGACACAGGTTCTTGAGGGCGAAGGCAAGAGAATGAAGTTGTTTCATTTTCTGAAAAACGCGGACAGCAAGCTCGCGGCGACCATGGAAACGTTGCTGCTTCACGTTGACCTGAACTCACGGTCGAGTTGCCCTCCTGGAGCGAATGTCGCCTCCAGGCTCGGGACATTTGCAGCAAAGCACAAGAACCTGCCGCTACCGGAAGGTGCAGGTCGCTATGTGGGACAACGAAGCCAGGTTGGATAGCGCTGCTCACTGGCTCTGAATGATTTATCCTTGCATTCCGATGCATCTGCTGCCCGACTGAGCGGCGCGCAACAGTCAGGAACACCAGATGACATCCGAGTTTGCTGGAAAGAGGGTACTCATCACCGGCGCAGCCAGCGGGTTTGGCAAGCTGCTTTCAGAAAACCTATCGGCACAAGGTGCCGAGTTGGTCCTGGGCGACATTGATGACGTGCGTCTTCGCGATGTTGCCACAAGTCTGACCGGCGCTGATAGGTTCGTGCGCTGCGATGTCTCGCAGGAAGAGGACGTAAAGGCTCTGTGTGCGCTGGCACGCGACACATTCGGTGGCTTGGATCTTGCCGTTAACAATGCCGGATTTGCTCCACCCATGAAAAGTCTTCTGGAAACGAGCGAAGAGGAATTCGACCGATGCTATTCGGTCAATGCCAAGGGCGTTTTCTTTGGAATGAAGCACCAGATCCCATTGATGCTCGACCAGGGAGGGGCGATCTTGAATGTGGCCTCGGTCGCAGGATTGAGCGCTGCTCCGAAGCTTTCGGCATATGCAGCGTCCAAACATGCGGTCGTCGGACTGACGCGAACCGCCGCTGTTGAGTTCGCGCGCCGCAACGTCCGTATCAACGCTGTATGCCCCTTTTTCAGCCCGACGCCGCTAATGACCGAAAGCGGTTTTGCAGACCGTGAGGACTTTTTGGCGGCAGGTGTCCCGATGAAGCGACTCGGCGAGCCGGTCGAAATAGTGGAAACGATGCTGTCGCTGCTACGGCCTGCCAATTCGTATCTGACCGGTCAGGCGATCGCTGTCGATGGTGGCGTACTCGCGCTTTAACAAAGTTTCAGGCTGCGGCGCGTCTCTTCCTTACGCCGCAGCTTGACTTTGTTTTTGAAAGCGGTTCCTAGCCGACAATGAGTTGTTTTAGTTGAAGCGCCTCGTATTCGAGCTCGTTCAGCCTGTAGTTGACGACGTCGCCAATGGTCACAATGCCGACGAGATTGCCGTCGTCGATCACCGGCATATGCCTGAAGCGCCCCTCCGTCATCTTGCGCAGGACAGTTATCAAGGCGTCGTCAGGGTGGCAGACTTCCACATTGGTGGTCATGACATCCTCAACCTTTTGAGCGAGCGTTTGACCGGGGGTTTCCGCCAGCTTTCGGACGATGTCGCGCTCAGACAAAATGCCTTGCAGGCCGCCTTCGGAGTTCTTTACCACCAACGCGCCGATTCGCTTGTCGCGCAACATCTCGACGGCTTCATGCAGTGTGTTTTGCGGACGAAGCGCGAAGAGGTCGTTGCCTTTTGACGCAAGAATTTTGCCGACGGTCGCCGTTTCCTTGGTGGTGTTTGTACTGGAGGACTGGCTATGTGTCGTAGCCTGCTGCTTGTCTTTTCGGCTCGGGGCCTGATAAGAGCTTGGCATGAGATTGGCTCCTTCCTGTGGGTCCGGCAATAACGCATGACACAGCCTAACCGAAACAAATCGGCCTAAGGAACTCTTCAATTGCAAGATTTGTTTCTAACACCCATGACCGCGACGATTTTTTTCGTACTGGCATGCCTCGCGGGGTACCAGTACCGCCGTGTCTGGGTGAAAGAAGGACCGCGATGGAAATTGTGGTTGTTTGGAATAGTCGCGGCGACTTGCCTAGCGATCGTGGCCTTTATTCCGGTCTCAGCCTGACACTTGAGGTCTTGTGTCAGGCTTCCTTGTTTGCCAACATCTTGCGAGCCCTCGGGCAAGCCAGACGTTCTCTGAGTGGACTGTTCGGATCGATTTCCTTGTTGCAGACCAGACAGTGATCTGCGTCGGCGATCGCATTCAGTCCGCCGCAGCTGCCCTTGATTGTCTTGCCAGAGAAAATTACGCCAATCGCCATGCCGACGATGACGGTAATCAGCAACACAAACGCTAAAACAAAGGTCAGCAAGGTCTTGGCCCGATCAGATGTTATGCCTGCAATGCGGTAAAGCGATTGCTTGTGGTTGCGATGAAGTTCCTGTCATCCGCGTCACTGCCACGATCAATGAACATGACGGCGAGGTCACGCTGATTCGCAAGTTCAAGACCACGCTCGGTCCCTAGTGCCAACATAGCGGTGGACCAGGCATCGGCAAGCATGGTGTTTTCAGCAAGAACCGTCACCGAGGCAGTCCTATGCGTGATCGGACGGCCGCTGTGCGCATCCAGGATGTGTGAAAAGCGCACGCCATCCTGTTCGAAGTAATTTCTGTAGTCGCCGGAAGTTGCCATGCCAAGATTGGAAACGCTGGCGATTTTGTAGGCTTGGCGGTTGTGCGCATCGGGTGATTCGATGCCGATTTGCCAGTCCAGGCCGTCCGCGTTGCGGCCGGAAACATAGAGGTCGCCGCCGATTTCAACCATGAAATCGGTCAGTCCGAAGCTCCTGACAACCTTTGCCATCTGGTCGACCCCGTAGCCCTTGCCGATGGAGGGCAGGTAGATACGCGCTGCTGGATCGCTTTTGCTGAGCTGGTTTCCGTCAACGTGCAACGCCTGGCTCTTGCCTGCAGCTTCAACTGCTTTGGCAAGCTTGTCCGGGTCGGGTTGCGTATTCTTGTGACCACCTTCAGCGCCAAAACCCCATGCCTCGATGACAGGTCCCAACGTGATATCAAATTGGCCGCTGCTTGCCTGATTGACGTCCTTGGCAGCCTGAACGACCATTGCCAGATCCTTTGACACGGTCAAAGGCTGCGTTGAAGTCAGGGAATTGAAACGGGAAACCTCGGATTTGGGATCCCAGTTCGACATTTGGGCGTTCACATTCAGCAGGCTGTTTTCGATTGCGCGTTGCAACTCGTCCTTGTCGACAGCGCGATCATGGTCTAGAGCCGTCACCGAGTAGTTCGTACCCATCGTTGATCCCGTCAGCTCAACGACCTCCAAACCGCCCTTACAGGCAGCAAGAGTAGTAAGCGACATCAGGATGAAACCCCGTCGGGAGAATTTGATGTGAGTTGGCACGATAACAGCCTCCGATCGGTCACTTGCGGCGATTGCCGACTTTCTATGGGCGCTTTTCATCGGTTCTGGAGTACGATTCAACAAAAAAATGTAGCTAATTGGCAAATTAGTCCTTTTTACGGGCGCAAAAACGTAGGATACCGCGTTTTGTCGAATTCTGGAGGCCAGATGCGTGCAAAGCTATAAGCTCAAAAAAGGTCTGGATCTACCTGTGCAGGGGGCACCGGATCAACAGATCAGCGAAACTCGCGAAACGAGCACGGTCGCGGTCATTGCTGCGGACTACATTGGTCTGAAGCCGAGACTGCTTGTTCAGGAAGGTGATGTGGTCGCCCTTGGCGCACCGCTGCTTTTCCACAAGGACACACCTGACGTGATGGTCGTGTCGCCCGCATCCGGCCGGGTAAAGGCTGTCAACCGCGGTGCGCGCCGCGTCCTTGTCAGTGTCGAAATCGAGGTCGACAAGGCAGCGGCCGAGCCCGTTGATTTTTCCGGTATCGGTGATGCGACGACTCGCGAAGGTCTCGTTGAGCGTCTGTGCACCTCTGGACTGTGGACGTCCTTCCGCACGCGACCATATTCGAAAGTTCCGGCATCGGATGCACGCCCGTCGGCGATTTTTGTCAATGCAATGGATACCGAGCCGCTTTCGCCGGATCCGGCAGTGGTTCTTTCTGAAAAGGCTGCAGCCTTCGCAAAAGGTCTCGAGGCGGTTGCGTCACTAAGCGATGGACGCACCTATCTGTGCTGCGAGACCGGCGCCAATGTTCCCGGCAACGATGTGGCAGGGGTTGAAACCGTCGGTTTTTCGGGTCCTCACCCGGCCGGATTGGCTGGAACACATATCCACTTCCTGGATGTGCCGACAGCGGAAAAGGCGGTCTGGACGATTGGCTATCAGGACGTGATTTCCATTGGCCGTCTCCTCGAAACAGGTCAATACGACCCGGAAAGGGTCGTTGCCCTCTCCGGTCCTCGGTGCAGCAATCCTCGTTTGATTCGCACGGCCACCGGCGCTTCTATGGTAGAGTTGTCGGAAAACGAACTCACTGGGGATGATCCTGTCCGACTTATATCGGGTTCCATCCTCAGCGGCCGCCTTGGCGAAGGGCCAAGTGCGTATCTGGGGCGTTACGCGCGGCAAATCACTCTGATTGAGGAAGACCACAAACAGATCCCGATGGGCTGGATCCGTCCGATGCCATCGAAATACGCCTTGCAGCCGGTTCTGGGATCCGCCTTTTCCAAGAAACTTTATGCGTTGACCTCAAACTTGAACGGTGGCCGCAGAGCCATGGTGCCCCTGGGCACATTCGAAGAGCTGATGCCACAGGACTTCCTGCCGACACAGTTGCTGCGTGCGCTGCTGGTGATGGACACCGATCAGGCTCAGGCGCTTGGCGCATTGGAACTGGACGAGGAAGATCTGGGACTTGTGGGATTTGCCTGTCCGGCAAAATATGAATATGGCATTGCCTTGCGCGACTGCCTCACGAAAATTGAGAAGGAGGGCTAGAGTTGGGCCTTCGCAGCTTCTTCGACCGCATCGAGCCCTATTTCGTTAAGGGCGGCAAATACGAAAAGCTCTTCCCCGTCTATGAGATGGTGGAAAGTTTCATCTATACGCCGAAGACGGTCACCACCGCCGCGCCGCATGCCCGCTCTTATGTCGACATGAAGCGGATCATGACCTACGTGGTCATCGCTACAATCCCATGCATTCTGGTTGGGCTCTACAACGTTGGCTTTCAGGTCAATTCGGCCATTGCCATATATGATGCGACCGGCTGGCGGGCCTGGATCATGGAGGCCCTCGGGATTGGCTTCAATCCGGCCAACCCCTTTGCCAACTTCGTGCACGGTCTGCTCTATTTCCTGCCGATTTACATCACGACGCTCGTGGTTGGCGGGATTTGGGAAGTGATCTTCGCGACGGTGCGCGGGCATGAAGTCAACGAGGGTTTTCTCGTAACTTCCATGCTCTATGCACTGATCTTGCCGCCTTCCGCACCGCTTTGGCAGGTCGCGCTGGGGATCTCTTTCGGCGTGGTCATTGGCAAGGAAGTGTTTGGCGGAACCGGCAAGAACTTCCTCAATCCGGCGCTAACGGGTCGTGCCTTCCTTTATTTCGCCTATCCGGCGCAAATGTCCGGTGACACGATCTGGACACCGGTCGACGGGTTCTCAGGTGCAACGGCTTTGTCAGTGGGGGCTTCGGACGGTTACCTGCAGCTCGCGGCGCATGGCATGACCTGGTTTGATTCCTTCATCGGCATCATACAAGGCAGCATTGGCGAAACATCCACGCTTGCCTGCATGATAGGTCTTGCCTTCCTGCTGATTACCAAGATTGCCAATTGGCGTCTCGTTGTCGGCTGTCTGGGCGGGATGATAGCCTTTTCGACGCTGCTCAACCTGATCGGCTCGGACACTAATCCGATGTTCGCAATGCCCTGGTATTGGCATCTTGTCGTCGGTGGGTATGCGTTCGGCCTGGTCTTCATGGTCACAGAGCCGGTGTCCGCGTCTCACACCAATCTCGGCCGCTATATCTACGGGGCCTTGATCGGATTTATGGTGGTGATGATCAGGGTCATCAATCCGGCCTTCCCGGAGGGTATGATGCTGGCCATCTTGTTCGGCAATGTTTTTGCGCCGCTTATCGACTATTTTGTGGTGCAGGCGAACATCAAACGCAGGGCGAAACGAAATGCCTGAAGACAACGGACAACAGGGCGACCGTCCAAGCAAAGGGTTCGTCCGGCGTTTTCTGGACATGCCGGCGGATTCCGTTCCCAAGACTGTTTTCGTTGCTGTCACACTGTGTCTTGTTGCATCGATGGTCGTCTCCGCAACGGCCGTCTCTTTGCGTCCGATTCAGGACGTCAACAAGCTCAGGGACAAGCAGATTAACATTCTGCAGGTCGCCGGTGTTTACACCCCAGGTGAGAACATAACCGAAGCATTCAGTGCCTTCGAGCCGCATGTTCTTGACTTGGCAACGGGCGAATTCACGACCAAATTCGATCCCGCAACATTCGACGATCTTGCCGCCGCCGATGATCCCGAACTCAGCCGTGCGCTGACAGACGACCCGGCAGGCATTGGCCGCCAATCGAATTTCCGGACCATCTATCTGCTGCGCAAGGATGACCAGTCGATCGACAAGATCATCCTTCCTGTGCATGGCTACGGGCTCTGGTCGACGCTTTATGGTTTCGTTGCACTGGAAGCCAACGGCAACGATATTTTCGGCCTTCAGTTCTATCAGCATGCAGAGACCCCCGGGCTCGGCGCCGAGGTGGACAATCCGCGCTGGAAAGCCTTGTGGAGTGGCAAGAAACTGACGGATGACAATGGCGATCTCCTGATTACGGTGGCCAAGACAGCGCCGCCAGCGGGAGAGGAATACCATGTCGATGCGCTGGCAGGCGCGACGCTGACTTCGGTCGGTGTGGACAATCTTGTGCGGTTCTGGATGGGCGAAGATGGCTATGGCCCCTTCCTTGCCAATGTAAAAGCAGGAGCGATCTGATGGCGCAGACCAAGAGAAGCATGCTGATCGATCCGTTGGTCGACAACAATCCGATCACGCTGCAGGTTCTGGGCATCTGCTCAGCTCTTGCCGTGACCTCGTCGCTTCAGGTGGCGCTGGTCATGTCCATTGCCGTGACCCTGGTGACAGGGTTTTCTTCAATGTTTATTTCGATGCTGCGGAACCACATTCCGGGTGCAATCCGGATCATCGTCCAGATGGTGATCATCGCGTCGCTCGTGATCGTCGTGGACCAGGTCCTCAAGGCCTATGCTTATGAAATCTCCAAGACGCTGTCCGTCTTTGTCGGTCTGATCATCACAAACTGCATCGTCATGGGCCGCGCGGAAGCATTCGCCATGAAAAACCCACCGGTTGCCTCCTTCATCGATGGTGTGGGCAACGGGCTGGGTTACGGCCTGATCCTGATGCTGGTCGGCTTCATTCGTGAACTGTTTGGCGCCGGCAGCCTGTTCGGCATCACGGTGCTCCCAACAGTCAACAATGATGGGTGGTACGTTCCCAACGGTATGCTGCTCTTGCCGCCGTCCGCATTTTTCATCATCGGCCTGCTTATCTGGGCGTTCCGAACCTGGAAGCCCGAACAGGTTGAAGAGCGTGAATACAAGATCCAGGTGGTGGACGCACACTGATGGAACAGCTGGTCTCTCTTGCCGTAAAGGCGATCTTTGTCGAAAACCTTGCCTTGTCGTTCTTTCTCGGCATGTGCACGTTCATCGCGGTTTCCAAGAAAATCTCCACGGCCATCGGCCTTGGAATTTCGGTCATGATCGTTCAGGCGATCACGGTTCCGGCGAACAATCTGATCCTGACATATCTGCTGGCCCCAGGAGCACTTTCCTGGGCCGGTTTCAGCGATGTCGACCTCACCTTTCTCGGCCTGATTTCCTATATCGGGGTGATCGCCGCGCTGGTTCAGATCCTGGAAATGGTGCTCGATAAGTATTTCCCGCCGCTCTACAACGCTCTTGGCGTCTTCCTGCCGCTCATTACAGTGAACTGTGCCATTCTTGGCGGCTCGCTCTTCATGGTCGAGCGGGACTACGATTTTACCGAATCGGTCACCTACGGGCTCTCCTCCGGGTTTGGTTGGGCACTGGCAATCACCGCGATGGCCGGCGTTCGGGAAAAGCTGAAATACGCCGACATTCCCGACGGCCTGCAGGGCCTGGGCATCACCTTCATCACTGCCGGACTGATGGCGCTTGCCTTCATGTCTTTCAGCGGCGTCAAACTGTAACGGGAGCGCCTTGTGGCAACATTCGGATTAGGCATCCTGCTCTTTACCCTGATCGTGCTCGCGCTTGTCACGATCATTCTGGCCGCCCGCTCGAAGCTCGTCTCTGTGGGCAATGTCAACATCAGCATCAACGGCGAAAAGACCATTTCGGTTCCGGCCGGTGGCAAACTGCTGCAGACGCTGGCTGAGCAAAAACTTTTTGTTCCGTCTGCGTGCGGCGGCGGCGGTACCTGTGCCCAGTGCCGGGTGAAGATCTTCTCCGGAGGCGGTTCAATCCTGCCTACGGAGGAAAGCCATATCACCAAGCGCGAAGCGGCCTGCGGTGACCGTCTGTCATGTCAGGTGGCGGTGAAGCAGGACATGGTGATCGAAGTTCCCGAAGAAGTCTTCGGGGTCAAGAAATGGGAATGTACCGTTCGTTCGAACGAGAATGTTGCCACCTTCATCAAGGCGCTTGTGCTGGAGCTTCCCGAAGGCGAGGACGTCAATTTCCGCGCTGGTGGATATATTCAGATCGAAGCGCCCTCGCACCATCTTAAATACACGGATTTTGACGTTGAAGACGAATACCGGGAGGACTGGGACCGCTTCAACCTCTGGCAATATGAATCCGTTGTCGACGAGCCGCTCGAGCGCGCCTACTCCATGGCAAATTACCCGGAAGAAAAGGGCATGATCATGCTCAACGTCCGTGTGGCTTCACCGCCGCCGGGATCGGAGGGTATCCCTCCCGGGAAAATGTCGAGTTACATCTTCAACCTGAAACCGGGCGACAAAGTCACAATTTCCGGTCCTTTCGGCGAGTTCTTCGCCCGCGAGACCGAAAAAGAAATGATCTTTGTTGGGGGCGGTGCCGGCATGGCACCAATGCGCAGCCACATTTTCGATCAGCTCAAGCGGCTGAAGTCAAAGCGCAAGATTAGCTTCTGGTACGGCGCCCGTTCGAAGCGCGAGATGTTCTTTGTTGAGGACTTCGACACGCTTGCTGCCGAAAACCCGAATTTCGAATGGCACGTGGCCCTCTCGGATGCGCTGCCGGAAGACGACTGGAAGGGCTATACCGGCTTCATCCACAACGTCCTCTTCGACGAGTATCTCAAGAACCATCCGGCACCGGAAGACTGTGAATTCTATATGTGCGGGCCACCGATCATGAACCAGTCCGTCATCAATATGTTGCTGGATCTGGGTGTGGATCGGGAAGACATCATGCTCGACGACTTCGGCGGCTGATCCAAGGCGGATCTGAATTGTCCGAGAAAATTTGAGAGCCGGCCAATTGTGTTTTGGCCGGCTCTATACGTTCAGGTGTGCGAAAAGGTGCGGTATCAGGAAGTCAATCCAAGCATCCTGCGGATCTGTTCCTGGTCGGTTCCTGCGCCGGCAAAATCATCGAAGGCTTTGTCCGTCACCTCGATGATGTGACTTTCAATGAACGGTGCGCCTTCAGCAGCGCCTTGTTCGGGCGATTTCAGGCAGCACTCCCATTCCAGCACCGCCCAGCTGTCATAGCCATGTTGTGCGAGCTTGGAGAAAATACCCGAGAAATCGACCTGACCGTCACCAAGGGAACGGAACCGGCCGGCCCGGTTGACCCAACTTTGATAACCGGAGTAAACGCCCTGCCGGCCATCCGGATTAAATTCCGCATCCTTCACATGATAGGCGCAGATGCGCTCATGGTAGATGTCGATAAACGCCAGATAGTCCATTTGCTGAAGCAGGAAATGAGACGGATCGTAGTTGATCTGGCAACGTTTGTGACCGCCTAGCGCGTCCAGGAACATCTCGAACGTCGCCCCGTCGAAGACATCTTCACCGGGGTGGATCTCGTAACCGACATCGACACCGTTCTCTTCATAGACATCAAGTATCGGCTTCCAGCGGCGGGCGAGTTCGCTGAAAGCTTCTTCGATCAGACCGGCGGGGCGCTGTGGCCAGGGATAAAGATAGGGGAATGCCAACGACCCGGTGAAGCTGACGGAAGCATCAAGCCCAAAACGACGACTTGCGACAGCCGCCTTTTTCATCTGATCAACCGCCCATTCCTGTCGCGCCTTGGGATTGCCATGAACGTTTTCCGGCGCAAAACCGTCAAAGGCAAGATCGTAGGCTGGATGGACCGCCACAAGTTGCCCCTGCAGGTGGGTGGAAAGTTCGGTGATCTCGACACCGGCATCCGCGCAGATGCCTTTTACCTCGTCACAATAGGTCTGACTTTCGGCTGCCTTGTTGAGGTCGAACAGCCGGCCATCGAATGTTGGGATTTGAACACCCTTGTAACCGAGGTCGGCAGCCCATTTGGTTATGGCAGGAAGTGAATTGAAAGGTGCTTCGTCGCCTGCAAATTGTGCCAGGAAAATCGCTGGTCCCTTGATCAGTCCGGCCATGGCTGCCTCCCTAAGTTATAGATCTGTCGTTGTGACGTCCGATTAGCGTGACGGTCCTTTCCGTTCCGCAGATGCGGCCCAGAGGTTGATGTCAGCTTCACGCGTCGTAGCTGCTATTTCGTTTAGTTCTGCGTCCGTGAAATCGAGATTTTCCACAGTGCGGACACAGTCTCTGACCTGTTCGGCACGGCTCGCGCCGATAAGAGCCGTTGTGACTTTTCCGTTCCGCAGGACCCACGCAATCGCCATCTGCGCAAGGGTTTGGTCCCTTCGTTCCGCAATCGCATTGAGCGCCCTGATTGTCTCAATATTCTCGTCGCTCAAAAACTGGCTTTTGAGAGATTTGCCCTGCGTTGCCCTGCTGTCTTCAGGGATCCCGTTCAGATACTTGTTGGTCAGCATGCCCTGGGCTAGTGGCGAAAAGGCGATGGAGCCGATGCCGAGCTCGTCGAGCGTGTCCAGCAAACCATCCTCTTCCACCCAGCGGTTGATCATCGAATAGCTCGGCTGGTGGATCAGGCAGGGGGTACCCAGCTCTTTCAGGATCGCGGCAGCCTCTCGCGTGCGCTTGGAGTTGTAGGACGAAATGCCAACGTAAAGGGCCCGCCCGGACCGCACGATGTGATCGAGTGCCATCATCGTTTCTTCCAGTGGTGTGTCCGGATCGAACCGGTGGGAATAGAAGATGTCGACATAGTCCAGCCCCATCCGCTTCAGAGACTGGTCGCAGGAGGCAATCATGTATTTGCGGCTGCCCCATTCCCCGTAGGGTCCGGGCCACATGCCATATCCGGCCTTGGACGAGATGATCATCTCATCTCGATAAGGTGCAAAGTCGGTTCGCAGTATTTCTCCAAATGCGCTTTCGGCAGACCCGGGCCTTGGGCCGTAATTGTTGGCGAGGTCGAAATGCGTGATGCCAAGATCGAAAGCCGTACAGGCAATATCCCGCTTGAGCGCATGTGGTGTGTCTTCACCGAAATTATGCCAGAGCCCGAGTGAGATCGCCGGCAGCTTCAGGCCTGATTGGCCGCATCGGCGATACACCATGTTGTCATAGCGCGAGGGCGCCGCAGTCCAGGTCATTTGATTTCCTATCAGATGAGAAGGTCCTGTGCCGCTTGTGGATCGAGGGCAGCAGGACGGTCGCAGGTGGTTGCGACATCAATAAACTGCCCACTCTCGCCCGATGCAAGGATTGACGTCATCACATCGACGGCATGCAGGGAAAATTCCAGAGAGCAACGGTGTGGGCGGCCGACCAGGATCGCCTGCGCCATGTCGGCAAGTCCCGCAGTACGATAGTTTGCATTGCTGCCGTCATTTGCCTTTGAAAACGGATGGTTCCAGGCATCCGCCATATTCACGTAAGCACCCTTCTCGGTCATCCGCACTTCACCGCCGAAAAAGTTCGGGTCCGGCACATGCAGTGTCCCGCCCAGGCCGTAAAGTTCCATGTTGGAATGACCATGCTGCCAGACGTCCCAGCTGGCGCAATACGTGATCTGAGCCCCTGAATGAAATTGCATCACAGCATGGATCGTGGTGGGCGTTTCCACCTTGATCTTGTCGCCGTGACGGGGTTGCGAGGTGATCGTCCGATATTCGGATCCGGACGAACTCATGGCGCAGACCCGTTTGACCGGACCGAGCAACTGAACAAGATTGGAAACGTAATAGGGCCCTAGATCTAGGATGGGCCCGCCGCCAGGCTGAAAGAAGAAGTCGGGGTTCGGATGCCACATTTCCATGCCGGGGCTCTGAACGAAGCAGGTGCCCGACGTGATTTTGCCGACAGCATCGCTGTCGACAAGGTGTCTGGCCAACTGGTGCGCGCCGCCCATGAACGTGTCCGGTGCAGAGCCGACGCGCAAGCCCTTGTCCTTGGCAATCGACGCGAGCTCCTGTCCTTCCGACACATTCAGCACGAATGGTTTTTCGGAATAAACGTGTTTACCGGCATCCAGGATCTTTTTTGAAACATCAAAGTGCGCGGCAGGAACCGTCAGGTTGACGATGATATCGATGTCGTTCGCCGCAAGCAGCCCGTCGACCGTCTCTGCTCGCAGATTGAATTCATCTGCACGCGCCTTTGCAGCCGCCTCGTTGATGTCGGCGCAGGCGCGCACTTCGATGCCCCTGAAAAGCGGGGCAAGGCGCATGTAGGCAGCCGAGATATTTCCGCATCCCAATACGCCGATGCCGAGTGTCTTACTCATGATAATTCCTTAAAATGTGCGGAATGCTTCGATGGAGCGGGCGGCAAACCGATCGACGTCCGATGGCTTGTCGTGCTCAATGATGAACAGATCGGCGCCGGCTGTGCGCAACGCGGCCATGATGGCCTTCCAATCCATGGTTCCCTGACCGACATCGGCCCAGCCGTCTTCGTCAGCGCATTCGCCTTCAGGAGCGATGTCCTTGACATGCGCCGTGGTGATGCGATCGGTGTATTTCGAAATCCAGGCCAGAGGGTCCTGACCGCCCCGGACGATCCAGGCAATGTCGGCTTCCCATTCAATGGAAGGTGCGGCTTCAAGCAATATGTCCATCGGTAATCTGCCGTCGTCACAGGTGACGAATTCGAAATCATGATTGTGCCATCCGAACCGCAGACCAGCGTCCCGGATTTTCGCGCCAATGGCTTCAAGACGCTCGCCGACCGATTGCCAGTGTCCTGCATCGGCAGTCCGTTGTTCGGGCGGCAGAGCAGGACAGAACAGGCGTTCCATGCCGAGTGTCTTGGCAGTTGCGATGACCTTGCCAATGTCATCGTCGAACTGCTCCATTGGAAAGAAATGCCCGGACGGCATGCTCAAGCCTGTTTTGTCTAGCAGGTCACGGCAGGCAGCTGGATCCTCGTAAACACCCCCGAAGCCCTCGACCTGGGTATATCCAAGCTTGGCCAGGCGTTCAAAGACACTGTCCCAAGGGGTGAATTCGCGTGCAGAATAGAGCTGGAATGAAACATCCATGAGTGTTTTCCCGATTTGAGATTAAGAATCTGGCTCAGATTCTGATTTCGTTATTTTTGCTGAATATGTTTGCGCGTTTGGGGTCGAACCCGATGTTGATTGTGTCGCCATTTTTGATGTTTGCCTGTCCGTCCATTCGCACCCACAGGGTATGGTCCAGTGCATTGACGCGTGCGAGGGTGTCGGATCCGAGGGGTTCGACGAGTTCGACGGATGCGTTCATGCGCACGGGGGCGTTTTGTGCGGCATCGCCTGAGCTCATGTGTTCGGGTCGAATGCCGAACCATGCAGGTTCCGGGGCGGGGCTGGTTTCCTTGAACTGATAGTCGTTCAAGGGGACGGTGAGTGTGCCGTTTGTGAAGCTGTAAGCTCCGCCCTCGGCTTTGAGTTCACCCTTGAAGAAGTTCATGGTGGGCGATCCGATGAACTCGGCCACGTATTTGCTGGCCGGGCGATTGTAGATCTCGTTGGGCGATGCCAGCTGCAGAATGCGTCCGCCGCGCATGATGGCGATCCGGTCGGCCAGGGTCATGGCTTCGATCTGGTCATGGGTAACGTAGATCATGGTGTTCTTCAGCTTCTGGTGCAGCTGCTTGATCTCGACCCTGAGGTCGGCCCTGAGCTTTGCGTCCAGGTTTGAGAGCGGTTCGTCGAAGAGGAAGACATCGGCATCGCGCACCAGGGCCCGGCCGATGGCCGCCCGCTGTCGCTGGCCGCCGGACAGGGCCGCGGGCTTGCGGTTGAGCAGGGGCTCGATCTGCAGCACCTTGGCGGCGCGGTTGACCCGTTCCTCGATTTCCGCCTTCGGCAGGCCTGCATTCTTCAGGCCGAAGCTGAGATTGCCGGCAACGGTCATCTGGGGGTAGAGGGCATAGGACTGGAACACCATGCCGATGCCGCGCTTTGAGGGCTCTTCCCAGGTGACGTTCTTGTCGCCGATGAAGATCTGGCCGCCGGTGACATCGAGCAGGCCTGCGATGCAGTTGAGCAAGGTGGACTTGCCGCAGCCCGAGGACCCGAGCAGGACCAGGAATTCGCCCTTGCCGATCTCCAGGTTGAGATCCTTCAGCACGTCCAGGTGTCCGAAGCTTAAGGCGAGGTTCTTGACGGAGATACTTGTTTCCATTGTTTTCTCGTTAGCCTTTGACCGCTCCGGCGGCGATGCCGCGGACGAAGAGTTTGCCGGAGATGAAGTAGATGGTGAGGGGAACAAGGCCTGTGAGAATGGTGGCGGCCATGTTGACGTTGTATTCCTTCACCCCCTGGGTCGAGTTGACGATGTTGTTGAGCTGCACCGTCATCGGATAAAGGTCCGGCTTTGTGTAGATGACGCCGAACAGGAAGTCGTTCCAGATGCCGGTGACCTGCAGGATCATGGCGACGACGAAGATGGGCAGGCTCATGGGGACCATGATGCGGAAATAGATGCCCCAGAAGCCAGCGCCGTCGACGCGGGCGGCCTTGAAGAGTTCCTGCGGTACGGAGGCAAAATAGTTGCGGAAGAGCAGGGTCAGGATCGGCATGCCGAAGATGGTGTGCACGATGACCAGGCCTGTGAGACTGCCGTAAAGACCGACCTCGCGCAGCATGATGACGATCGGATAGATCATGACCTGATAGGGAATGAAGGCCCCGACGATCAGGATGGTGAAGAAGGTCTCCGAGCCCTTGAAGCGCCAGTTGGCGAGCGCATAGCCGTTGATCGAGGCGATGATGATCGACAGGATCACGGACGGAATGAGAATGCGCACGGAGTTGAAGAAGCCGCGCGACAGGCCGTCACAATTGAGGCCGGTACAGGCTTCGGCCCAGGCCTTGACCCAGGGCTGGAAGGTAACCTCGACCGGGGGCGAGAAGATGTTGCCGAGACGGATCTCGGGCATGCCCTTGAGGGAGGTGACGACCATCACGTAAAGGGGCAGCAGATAGTAGAGCGAGACGACGATCAGCGTGCCGTAGATCATGATGTTGCGGCGGGACAGGACGCGCCGGGGTTTTGGACCTGAGGGGCCGGAAAGATATGCAGTATCAGCCACGGCGCTTGCCTCCGAATTCGAGATAGGCCCAGGGAATGACGATGATGGCAACGGTGAGCAGCATCATGGTGGAGGCGGCAAAGCCCTGTCCGAGGTTCTGGGACAGGAACATGGCGTCATAGACGTATTTGGCCGGCACTTCTGAGGAGATGCCGGGTCCGCCGCCGGTCTGGGCGACGACCAGGTCATAGACCTTGATGATGCCGGAGGCGACCAGCACGATGGCGGTGATGAAGATGCCGCGCATCATCGGGATGACGATGAAGATATAGGTCTTCCACATGGGGATGCCGTCAATCTTGGCGGCCTTCCAGATGTCCTCGTCAATGCCGCGCAACCCGGCCAGCATGAGGCACATGATGAGGCCGGTACCCTGCCACAGTCCGGCAATCAGAATGCCGTAGATGACGATGTCGGGATTGTAGAGCGGGTCGAAGGCAAAGCTCTCCCAGCCCAGGCTGCGCACGACATGCTGGATGCCGAAATCCGGATTGAGGATCCACTGCCAGGCAAGACCCGTGACGATGAAGCTGAGCGCGAAGGGATAGAGCAGGATGGTGCGGAAGGTGTCCTCAAAGCGGATCTTCTGATCGAGCAGGGCGGCCAGAATGAAGCCGATGAGGAGGGAGAAGACGAGGGAGAAGCCGCCATAGATGGCCAGGTTCTCGATCGAGATCAGCCACTTGTTGCTGCTCCACAGGCGTTCATACTGGCCAAAGCCGATAAACTTCTCCCGTGGCAGCAGCTTGGAATTGGTGAAGGAGTAGAGAACCGTCCAGGCGGTTCCGCCGATAAAGACCACCAGGGCGGTGACAATCATCGGAATTGCCGCCACCTTGGCACTCAAGTTGCGGTGCCATCTGGCTGGGCCTGAGGGTGCGGCCATGCCTGTCTTCCTTGTCCCGTAAAAGCCTGCTTGCAGTGTTCCAGAATTCCCTGCGCGCAGAAACTGCGCGCAGGGCTGGAGGACGCCGGTTCCGTCAAGCCCTGTTGAGGGAACCGGCGGAGCCCGTTGTGCGGATCAGTCGGCGTTGGCGACGATCGAGGCGAACAGCTTCTGAGCGTCTTCAGCCGACATGGACGGGTTGTTGAAGAACTCGACGAACAGGTCGTTGACCTGCTGGTTGCTGTCAGCAGACATCAACTGGTCGGTGCCCGGAATGATGTTGCCCTTGGCCAGGATCTCCAGGCCCTTGCGCATGCAGTCATTGGCAGCCGACAGATCGACATCGCCGCGCACCGGCAGGGAACCCTTCTTCAGGTTGAAGGCAACCTGTGTCTCCGGGGAGATCATGACCTTGGCGAGTTCAGCCTGGGCCGCGGAGATCTCCGGATCGTCCACCTGCGGGAAGTAGAAGGCATCGCCGCCGGTCTGGATCACTTCATTGACGCCAAGGCCCGGCAGGCAGGTGTAGTCCTTGCCGGCGACCTGGTTGGCCACCTGGAACTCACCCTGGGCCCAGTCGCCCATGATCTGGCCGCCGGCCTTGCCGGTGATGACCATGTTCGTGGCATCGTTCCAGTTTTGAACGTTGGAATCCTTGGCCATGTCGCGGGCTGTTGCCGCGGCCTCAAAGACCTTGGCCAGTTCCGGACCGCCAGCAAGGTCGGCATCCTTGTCGCCGAACACCTTGGTGTAGGTCTCCGGACCTGCGAGCGCAGTCAGAAGGGTCTGGAAGGCGAGGGTGGTCTGCCAGGGCTGCTGGCCCATGGCGAGCGGCACGACGCCGGCTTCCTGCAGCTTGGGCGCAGCGGCGACAAACTCGTCCCAGTTGGTCGGCACGGCCAGGCCGTTGTCTTCAAAAACGGCATTGTTGATCCACAGCCATTGCGGCGAGTGAATGTTGACCGGCACGCAGTAGATCTTGCCGTCAAGCGTGCAGCTGTCGAGCAGGCTGGAAGGACGCACGATCTCCGCCCAGTTGCCTTCCGCCGCCACATCGCTGAGGTCGCGCATCAGGCCGGCTTCCACAAGCTCTTCTGCCTGACGGCCGTGGTTGAACTGCGTCGCGCCCATCGGATCGCCGCCCGTGATGCGGCTGATCATGATCGGACGCGCCGTGCCGCCGGAACCGGCAATCGCACCATCAACCCACTTGTTGCCCGTCGCGTCAAACGCCTTCGCAAACTCTGCAACAGCTGCAGCCTCACCACCTGATGTCCACCAGTGCGTAACTTCCAAATCCGTCGCGTGGACGGCAGTCGCCGCGCACAGTGCGGTGGTTGCCGCAAATACAGCGTGTAGTGCTTTCATAGTCTCCTCCCATCGAACCTTCGGCCCGATTTTTCAATTGATGCGGCCTCCACCGCAATTGTAATCGATTACAGAATTGTGTATCTCTCATGTAATCGATTACATTTATCATTCTCGGGAATGCCGCTCGTGTCAACCCGGAATGTCGGTAAGTCGCAAACAAAAATCGGGAGGCAGCATTGGCGCAGAAGCCCATCAGAATTCGAGATGTTGCCAAAAGGGCCGGAGTTTCAACGGCAACGGTCAGTCGAGCACTCAGCAATCCCGAGCTTTTGACGGAGGCGACGCGGGAAACAGTTTTCAGGGCCATTCGCTCCACCGGTTACCGCGTCAATCGGGCCGCAAGGAACCTGCGAACGCGTCAGGCCGGGGCGGTTCTTGTTCTGGTTCCCAACCTCGGAAACCCGTTTTTTTCGCAAATACTAGCCGGTATCAGCGAAATTTTCGGCGAAAGCGATCTTTCTGTTTTGATTGCCGACACGAAAGATCATGCAACGGCGGGAAAGCGCGTCGTCGACTATTTTCTAGATTCTCAGATTGATGGCATGATTTGCCTGGATGGCGCGCTGTCAGACGAGGAAATTCGGCAGTTCGAAGAAAACGGAGTGAACGGCAGGATTGTGTTTGCGTGTGAATGGAAGCACGGAAGCTCTCTGCCGTCGGTACGAAGCGACAACAACCAGGGTGCCAGGTTGGCGGTCAGGCACCTTTATGAGCTAGGGCATCGGAAAATCGCGCATGTTACCGGCCCCCAGGACAATGTTCTGACGCATGTCCGGCGAGAGGGCATGCTGGCAGAAAGAGCTGAACTCGGCTTGCCGGTGCGGGATGAATGGATCATTCGGGGCGACTTTTCTCTTGAGTCAGGCCGGTCGGCGGCGGAAAGGGTCCTGTCTATGGAAGACAGGCCTACGGCCATATTCTGTGCCTCGGATCAGGTCGCCTTCGGATTGATTTCAACACTTAGGATGCACGGCATGAAAGTGCCGGAAGACGTATCCGTCGTCGGGTTTGATGATATCGAACTTTCAGAGTTCTATGTTCCTGCACTGACCACGGTCAGGCAGGATCGGCATGCTTTGGGAACCAGTGCCGCCAGATTGCTCCTGGAGTGTATTCACGCAGACGGTGCAATCTCCAATAAACACTCTGGACCCGTCATGATCGACGTGAACCTTGTCGTTCGTCAAAGTGCAGCCAGTATTTAGCGTGAGACAAGTATTCAAGCTTGATCGCATGACGCGTCCAATAGTCTGTAACTTAATGAATTTTACCAAGCCCGATAAGTAGGCAATCATGCAAGGACCCAAACAAATCGATACACGCAATAGTATAGTGTGGGTTGTATGACTTGTTTGACTAATTTGTGACAATCGCGAAATCTGTTGTCTGTACAGTAATTTTCAAGCCAATCGATCGAAATTCTATCAATAGAGTTTCAAATCGTATGTAAAATTGCGTCTTAACTTTATAGATTAACAGATTAGGGATTCACAAAGTGATTGTAGCAATTTGAGCTGCTAGGAAAAAATGACCTATCGGCAAATAATGCCCAAAGAAAATGCAAGAATTATGAAATATTGACTGCCTGAATATTAATACAAGCTAATTTAAATACAGGTTAATTGTAACTTGTAGCAGGGTTTTAGTGTTTGATTAACTTGAACGTGGCATTCTAGATAATACAAACTCAATTTGGTGGAAAAAATGCGGATCTCTTTCTTCTGCTTCGTTCTTTCGCTTTCTGTTCTCCTTGTTCAATCGCCTCCCACTGTCGCTCAAACCGCACTCAGTGTCGTCGGCACCGGGGATGGCTTGGAAATGTTGCGCGAAATGGGAGACGGCTTTTCAGAAGCCCATCCTGAAATCGAACTCAGTATCCCGCCAAGCATTGGTTCCGGTGGTGGCATAGCGGCCGTCAGTTCCGGTACTGAAAGGCTGGGGCGGGTGGCAAGGCCCCTGAAGGACAGTGAGATTGAATACGGTTTGGTCTATCTGCCGATTGCCAAGATACCAAGCGCCATATTCACCCACCCCTCGACTGGAGTTGAGGCTCTTTCAAGTGAAGATCTGGCAAATCTCTATGCTGGCAAGGTCACCAACTGGTCGGAACTCGGCGGCGCGGATCTTCGTGTACGGCTTGTCAGGCGCGAAGATGCTGACAGCACGCTCCAGGTGCTGCGCAATACAATGCCGGGCTGGAAAGACCTGACATTTTCGCCGCGATCCAAAACAGCCCTGACAACACAGGATGCCATTTCGACAGCGCGCGACGTCCAGGGCGCGATTGCCTTTGGGCCCTATTCCCGCCCGCTTGAAGAGGGGCTGAATGTCCTGAAAATCGACGGCAACCATCCAACGGATGAGACCTATCCAAGTGCGGTGACGCTTGCACTCATTTATAAGGATGGCGCTCTGGATAGTGAGATGAAGACCTTCATTGACTTCAGCCAATCCGATCAGGCGCACAGTCTGATTCGAAACTACGGTGGAGTGCCGGTGTCTAACTAAAGGCCCGAACGCAATATGATACGTCACTCGTCACTGCTCTGGCACTACACATACGGCGCTGTTTTCACAGCGCTGTGTGCGTTTGCAGGCCTGATTGGTCTGGTGGCATATCAGTTGGAAGACAGTATGGCTCGTCAGGAGGTTGAGCTTCTCAAACTGTCTCAGTCGCGGTTGTTGGAGACGTTGATCGCCGACGTGGAGCTTGCCGGAACTCGGATGGAATTCCTGTTTCAGGATCGGCTTCGCCGGGTTAATTCGATTGCCAAGCACCATGATACGTCGAATGCGGTCATGTCTCGAAACGTTGTCGCCATGTCAGAGCTCCTCGGTCCGGCAGCGAAACAGGCCGACATGGACGGGATCGTTGTTCTTGACGAGCAGGCACGAGTTATCGGCGCTTCTTCCTATGAAGCGGACCTGGTCAAACTGGGATCGAGCATTCCAAAGCTTAGTTTCTTTGAGGAGATCGTCACATCCTTGAACGAGAGTTTCCCCGGGGACGTGCAGACCATGTCACGTCTCATGCCACGTTCTGAAACAGGCATCTTTGTCCCCGGTGAACACATCAACACCGTTTCCCAGATTGTTTTCACACCGGTTTTCGATGAATTTGGATATGCGGTGGGCGGATTGCTGGCCCAAAGATGGATCCGATCCGACGAACCGCTGCTGTCCGATCTGGCAGAGATCAACTCCTTCGGACTTGCGGTAATCTTTAAGGACGAAGTGATTTCGAGAGGCAACTTCAAAGGCGATTTCGCCGATCTCCAGATGTCAGCAACCACGCCGAACATCACAGCTAGCGGCAGCAATGTTATCGAGTGCGCTGTACCTGTTGCGCCGGTAACGGTTTGTGCGTTGGTTCCGATCGAAAAACTGACCGAAACTCAGAATGAACTGACCCGTATAGGTACTGAGGAAGAAGCCAAGTTGCTTAGGTGGCTGTTTCTGTTCGGTGTTCTGACGTTGATCGCATTTGCCACCGTCGCCTATCTCCTGTCCCGTCAGATCACACGGCCGCTGACTGACATTACCAAGGTTTTGACGGGAATTGCCGCAGGCGACTTCGAAAAGAAAGTTGCCGGAACAGAACGGCTGGATGAAGTCGGAGACATCGCACGCTCGGTCGTTTCGTTGCAACGATCTGTCAAGGAACGTGACGCCCTGCGGGTCAGGGTTCATGAAAAGAACACCATCCTGAGGTCGAAGGAAGCGCAGCTGCGTGAGCAGAACGTACTTTTCGATGCGGCGCTTAACAACATGTCGCACGGGCTTTGCATGTTCGATGCAAGTGGTAGCCTGATCGTGTCGAACCAGCGTTTTGCGGACCTGTTCGAACTCGATCCGGACAAACTTGTACCTGGCATGACCGCCAAGGATCTGACCGCTCTGCAGAACGCAGAAGCTGTCAGCACCGATGAAAGCGAATGGTCCGACGCTTTCACGAAAGCGCATCAATCGGCACCGTTCTCGCAAAGCACGGAAATGGTCAAGATACGCTCGGGTCGCATTGTTTTGACCACTCGGCAACCTCTGTCAGATGGCGGTTGGGTGGCCATCTCCGAAGACATCACGGAGCGCCAGGAAGCGCGCGATCGCCTCGCCTTCCTTGCGCGGCATGACATGCTGACCCAGTTGCCCAACCGCATCGAATTCCGTGATCAGATGGAGTTGCTCCTAAAGCGTCAACAGGTTCAGGGCGGTGAGTTTGCAATTCTCTGTCTGGATCTCGATGAGTTCAAGACTGTCAACGACTCGCTGGGGCATCCGATCGGAGATGAACTTTTACGGCAGGTTGCCGGCCGGCTGCGGCACTTGCTGGAAGACCGCGAGTTGGTCGCGCGCCTGGGTGGTGACGAATTTGCGATTCTGACCGACCTGCCCGTCAAGCAGAAACAGGTCGATGAACTGGCACAGTCCATCATTTGGGAACTCTCGCGGCCCTTCCAGATAGCGGATCATGATCTGGTAATTGGCGTCAGTATCGGCATTTCGGTGGCCAAGCCTGATGGAGCAGTCGGTGACGAGTTGTTCAAACAGGCTGATCTTGCCCTTTATCGCGCAAAGGAAGACGGCAGGAACACTTATCGCTTCTTTGAAGAGGATATGGGCACCGAGGTGAATGACCGGCGCGAGTTGATCCTGGATCTGCGCAATGCCGCCGCAAATGGCGAGATGGAACTTTACTTCCAGCCGCAATACACCTTGAGCGACTACCAGATTTCCGGCTTCGAGGCCTTGCTGCGTTGGAACCACCCAACACGTGGCCTTGTGTCGCCGGGTGATTTCATACCTTTGGCCGAAGACACGGGACTGATTGTTCAGCTTGGTGAATGGGTGCTGGAAGAGGCCTGCAGGATTGCCACCGGCTGGCCGGACCATTTGCGGGTCGCCGTCAACCTGTCGCCTCGTCAGTTGCGAGGCAATGCTTTCGGACCCGTGTTGATCGGTGCGCTGATGAAATCGGGCCTCAAAGCGGATCGGCTGGAACTGGAAGTCACTGAAAGCGTCTTGCTGACGGACACAGAGGACGTTGTGGAAGCTCTGCACCAGGCCAAGTCGCTTGGCGTCAAGGTTTCGATGGACGATTTTGGGACCGGATATTCGTCGCTGAGTTATCTGAGGCGGTTCCCCTTCGACAAGATCAAGATTGACCAGTCCTTCGTCAGGTCGATGGCATATTCTGATGACTCGATCTCAATCGTGAAAGCCGTCATTGAGCTGGCGAAGAACCTGAACATGACAACGACAGCTGAGGGGGTTGAAACCCGGCAGCTGCTCGACATGCTGAACGATATCGGATGCACCGACGCTCAAGGCTACTACCTTGGGCGCCCGATGCCGGTCAGTCAGGCGAACGAGCTCATTTTCACGTGCCCGCAGGCCGTGACGACGGCCGCGCAATAACCGCAGCGTTTCGCTTTACTCTGCAGCCTCCGCCTGGGGCGGAGGTGTGGATTTGCGGAAAAGCCTGCTCGCAAAGGCGAGGACGCCCTTGCTTTCTTCTGCGACATAGAATGGATCGGCATAAAATGTAGCGCCGGCCTGCAGTGCCAGTTCGCGCATGGCATCCACGTGAGCGGGCGCGCCGGCAGAATAGACGATGTGATCGGAGGTCAGTTCGCCAACAAGCTCTTGTGGCCGGGCAGTCATGACTGTCTCGTTGTCGCCATCGCTGGCTGTCAGAGATATCGGCACATTATTGCCTTGCAGCCAGCGAACAGCGTCGCGCATATAAAGACCATCGCGTGTACGAGCGCCTGAAACGACCCTGATGTCGCGTTCCGGCTGTCCAAGTCTAGCGGCAACGGCAATCGCCCAAATCGGCGCAAAGCCGGTTCCAGTCGAAGTCAACACGATTGGTTCGGGCTGCTGGCGCAAGAATGCATTGCCAAACGGGCCGCGCAACTTGACGCCGTGTCCCTTGGCAATCTGACTGCCAAGTTTCGACGATACGATGCTGTCAGGATAGACCTTGATATGAAAGACGATGACGTCCTCTTCCGCATCCAGATTAAGCGGGGTCGTCGGGCTGTAGTCTCTCGGCGGATAACCGGCAAATGTAGCGCGCAAATACTGGCCGGGTAGCCAGGTTACTTTCTTGGCGGTGCGGACACGCACTTCAAGATAGTCTTCCTTGATAGTGCGCACACTGTCCACGGTACCTTTTATCGTCTTTACGATCGGAACAGGATCGTAGGAGATTTCTGCATCGCCCTCGAGCACGGCAAGACACCCGAGAACAGTGTTTTTTTCACGTGTCCCCAGATCGTCTACTGCACCGCTGAGCACGCGAACCCGACAGGTTTCGCATTGCCCCGAACAGCAGTCGTGGGGAATGACCAGGCGGCCGCCAAGTCCGGCATCAATCAGCGTGTCACCGACACTTGCCTTGATCTCTTTACCGTTGATCGTAACGGTACAGGTGCTTTTCGACATGAAATTGGTCCGTTGGAATGGCGTCAGTTGAATGTCAGGCGAACCGGACGTGAATGACGTGTGTGACGCGTCTGGTTGTGGTCAAACACGGCGACCCAGAGATAAAGACCATCTTCCATAGGGAGGTCCTGATGGTTCCCGGTGTCCATGTCGCGAATGATCTCGAGCGTCCAATAGCCATCTTTCCACTTGGAACCGCCGGAAAGGTCAGCACGGCTGCCTTCATATTCTCCGATTATCAGGACGCCGGGGATCATCGTTCCAACAGGTATTGCCGCGTCGATTTCCGGCGAATAAGGAACGCTTTCAGCTTCAAACATCCACCATTGAGATCCCGGGTCGTCCGTCGCTTCTACGTCAAGATCGATTTTGCCCATCTGAGCGATGGTTTTTTCGACATCCACAGGCAAGCGCAACACGTCAACGGTGTTTTCGTAGTTGGAGCCTGATTTTTTCTTGTAGTTGTAGATGTAGAAGGATTTGCCCTCGTCCGCCGAATAGCCTGCGCTATAACGTTTTTTGCCGGCGACTTGAGCCTCATTCGGCTCGATTGGCGTGCCAAACCACATGTCATCAACCTTCCCAAGCATGCCACCGCGCGCAGCCTTCCACTGCCAGACGTCAAGCAGGCTGCCGTCTGTCGTGTAGTGAAGGCCGCGATAATTGAAGGCACCTGGTTTGTCGCTCAGCGGCTTGGGTCCCATATGCGTGGAGGCACCTCCGCCAAAGGCATCCGACTTGGAAAAGGCGACCGAAAACTTGTCTTCGTAATAGTCGGTTTCGTCTGAAATGTCGGCGCGGTTGTTGAGCATCCGCCAGCCGTCTTCGGCCTTGATCAGCGGGTGGCGTTTTAAGGATCGGTTGCTGTCTTCCCAGCGAAATCCGAATGCGATCTTGTCACCGACCTGAACGGCGCGGATCTCGACGGTGGATTCTCCGGTTTTGTCGAGACCGGAGCCCTGCTGGGTCCTGACAAAAACAGGTTTTGCGCTGTTCCAGATTGCCTCGCTCATTTCACCATCCAACGTGGGAAGTTCGGTCGCGTTGGCAACGATGAGGTCATCTCTCGTGGAAAAATCGAGCGCGACGGCTCCGGCCAGAACCACAGCTCCAATAGCAAGCGACGCCGCCAGGGGATGCCGGCTCATGCCCGGGAAACGACGGAGTTTCTGAGGACGGAACAGGCGCAGAAGCTGCGCGATACCGCCATAGAAATAATGCAGCACCACATGGGCAACGATGTAGCCAAGCACCGTGAGTGCAGCGATGTAGTGAACGGTGACCCAAATGCCGCCATGACCCAGATAGAGAAGCACGCCGGTCGCCGAAAGGGTGAGGACAGCGCCAAAAAGGATCCAGTAGGCAATGACATTGACAGCAGAGAGCCGCAGCTTGGTGCTGGCCGGTAGCGTCAGAACGACGGCTTTCTTGGTCGAAATGCGCCGCTTCAGACGGGCAAAGGACATATAGGCGGCGTAGGCGAAGATAACCGCCAGAACGAAAATGGCAGATAGGTAGTGCCAGGTCCAGATTTCACCCTGTGGCAATATCGGTTCGAACAGCTTTGAAAACCAGGCATCTTCAGCGTCGGAAGAGAGCCGGAGGCCTGTCAGAAGACTGGCGAAGATCGCAATGGTCAGCGTCCAGTGAAGCAGAATGGTTCCCAGATCGCTGCGCACAGGCGGTTGCTTATCCTCAGGTCGTCGGGCGGCACTGCCTTGAGCCGCAGGTAACTTAGTCTGGTCTTTGTGTTTGGTGTCATTTGGCGGAGCAGTGAGCTCTAGTGTTTGGTCCGTCAATTTCCCCTCCAGAAACCAAAACCGATTCCGTACACGCCTAGCGCGAATCGGCGCGCGAATATTAGATAACAGGCGCGGAGTTTAAGACTAAGAAACAATACTTGGGAAAAAAAAATTAGAAAAAACGTCAATTACAACTAATAATAAACCTATGCGTGTATAATAATGAATTCATTATTCAGTTTAATTTGCACATAGTACTTAGACGAAATAATACACTTAGAGAAATTCTAAAGTATAAATGGATATTGTTGATTAGTACAAAGCAAATTCAAACGAAAGAATTCAACGTCAGGTTAAAGTAATTACCGTCAAAAATACCTACAGTTTAAATAAATTGAATGAATTTAATGCGATGCAATCCGGCCTTTGTGGAGTGGAGTGATGTGTGTGGCGCATAAGCTGAATGCCTTCACACTGCGTTGCTGCCAATTCCACAGTCATTCTGGCTGGGAAAGTAAAACCACACGCCAGATCGGTTGAAGAGAAAGGCCCGATCACCGGCTGGCGATGTGTGTCACTCCACTGTTGATCCAGGTCATAGGGACGCAACAGTTTCCAACCTATCTTCAATCGAATGACGCGGACAGAAGGCGACGGTGTCAACTCGGTTGTAACTGCCTCAAAAACCCGCCTAAGATGTTTCTTGTTGCAGGAAATGCAGTAGCGGTCGGTCGGCAAAATGCTTCGACGTTACTGGTCTTGAAAGACAGTCGTTTGAAGACAAGGGGGCGTGTATGCTGGTCTCCCATACGCGAATAATTGATATTGTTGGCGACATCATTCGCATTCAGGTGTCGTCCACCAAAGCCGACTCTGAGGGACGGCCGTGCCTGGGCGACCTGGCTCTTGTCGATGGCGGAGATGGCAATGCTTCGCTCGCGCAAGTCATCAATATCGATCAGGACATGGTTTCGCTCCAGGTCAATTCCGGTACCAAAGGGCTGGCAAACAATGCCTCGGTCCGGTTTCTCGGAGAAGCTGCCAAAGTCACCTATTCGGATAACATTCTTGGCCGGGTCTTCAATGGCGCCGGTCATCCGATAGATCAGGGTCCTGACTTGTCGAGCGATCCAGCTGTTCCAATTGGCGGACCGTCTGCCAATCCGATGAAACGTGTTTTGGCTTCGCGGATGATCCGCACGGATGTACCGATGATCGACATCTTCAATTGTCTCGTTGAAAGCCAGAAGATTCCGATCTTCTCGGTTTCAGGTGAGCCCTACAATCCGTTTCTGGCCAGGATCGGGATCCAGGCGGATGCGGACATTGTTGTGTTCGGCGGACTTGGCCTGATTTTTGATGACTACTCGTTTTTCAGAAAGCAATTCGAAGATGCAGGTGTCTTTCCGCGCACTGTGATGTTCATCAATCAGGCTTCGGATCCGGTCGTGGAACGTCTGCAGGTGCCCGATATGGCGCTGGCGGTTGCTGAAAAGTTCGCCGTCGAGGAAGGCAAGCGCGTTCTGGTTCTGTTGACGGATATGACTGCGTTTGCTGATGCGATGAAAGAAGTGTCCATTGCAATGGAGCGCGTCCCGGCCAACCGGGGCTATCCTGGGGATCTTTATTCGCAGCTGGCGCGCCGATATGAAAAAGCTTGCGACTTCAAAGGGTCCGGTTCCGTCACAATCCTGACCGTCACGACCATGCCCGGGAATGACGTCACGCACCCAGTTCCCGACAACACCGGATACATTACAGAAGGTCAGTTTTATCTGCACAGTGGCGTCCTGGATCCCTTTGGGTCTCTGTCCAGACTGAAACAGCATGTCATTGGCAAGGTGACCCGCGAAGATCACAACCAGATCATGAACACGATGATCCGGTTCTATTCCGGTGCACGTGACGCTGAGCAGAAACAGTCGATGGCATTTGAGTTGTCGGACTACGATCGGCAACTGCTCAAGTTCGGCGGTTTGTTCCGGGAACGGTTCATGGACATCGAAGTGTCAAAACCCCTGGAAGAGGCGCTGGATCTTTGCTGGAAAACGCTGGCTGAATGCTTCGAACCTGAACAGCTTCTGATGAAACAAGGCCTGATCGACAAATACTTTCCGGCAAAGGCGTCAGTTTCAAAGTCTTCGGATGAGGAGGCTGCCTGATGGCCAAGCTGGCGCTCAACAAATCTTCGTTGGCGAGAGAGAGCGCACAGCTTGCCGAATACAAGCGATTTCTACCTTCTCTGGAACTGAAACGGCTTCAGATCATGGCTGAGCGCGCCAAAGCCAGGGAAACAGCGGTGCAGCTTGAAAAGGCCTATCAGGCTCGGTTTTCTGATCTGGCGAGATCGCTGCCAATGCTAGCAAATAAGCATGTGCCGCTTGAAGGTTTGGTTGCATTGAAAGGGGTTGCCAAGGGAGAGCAGAACCTCTCGGGCACCAAATTGCCGATCCTTGAAGACGTTGATGTGGAAACCCGACCCTATTCCTTGTTGGCTCGTCCGCATTGGGTCGATCCTTATGTGACAGGAATGCAGGAGCTGTTGCGCCTGAACATGGAGCGTGCTGTTGCCAACGAGCGCATCAAGCGGTTGGTGGAGGCGGAAGCCGTGATTTCACGGCGTGTGAACCTGTTTGAAAAAGTTCTCATTCCGCAGGCGGAGCGCAATATCAAGAAAATCAGGACGGCCCTTGCCGATGCTGAAAGAGATGCTGTTGTTCGTGCAAAGATTTCCAAGCGCAAAACGGCGGCTCGCGGGGCAGAGAAACGGATGGCCGAGCTATGAGCATCGTGCCGCTGATCAAAGTGAATATGGTTGGCGTCCTGGACGACAAGGACACGGTGTTGGAGGCAGCGCAGGCTTTCGGATCGCTTCATTTGATTCCCCTCGTCTCGGCGCAAAAGGAGCTGGAGGCTGTTCCTGCCGGTCTTGGCAGAGATGCGGTGGATGCCCTGCGTTGGCTGGTCGATTGTTCAGACCAGCGCCGTCCTGAGACCAGAGCCGACAAATTCGATCTCGATGACGTGGTCGAAAAGACGCTCAAAAACCGCAAGGCGCTTAAGACCTGTCAGGATTTGCTGGCAAAACTGGAAAGGCGCATTCAGGACGTTGAGCCTTGGGGCGAATTCAGTTTTTCCGATTTGGCGGAGATCGGAGACAACAGGCTCTGGTTCTATGTAGTGCCCAACGGCAAGCTGAGAGAGATAGACCCATCCGACAAGATCCTGGAAACAGTGCACCGGGACAGGTTCCGCAGTTACATTGTTTTGCTGGCACCTGAAGAGCCGGAGACTGGTGCTATGCCGGTTCCGCGCACCCACGTCGGTGCGATACCGCTCTCGGCGCTTAGGCAACGTCACGAGGACGCGGCAATAGATCTTGAAGAATTAGAGCTGGAACGTCAGGCACTGACGAAGTGGCGGTTTGTTCTGGCGCAAAATCTTGCTGCGGCCCGCGACACCTCTGCCCGTCGACGCGCAGCGCTCGAAACCGCCGATACGGGCCGAGTGTTTGTCTTGCAGGCGTGGGCGCGTCGGGATCAGGTCAGCGAGATCGAAACACTCGCTTCAAAGCTTGGTATTGCGGCCCTGTTTGAAGATGTCACGGAAGAAGACGCGCCGCCGACGCTCCTTGAAAACGCGCACGCGATGGAGGCCGGTGAGGATTTGGTCGAATTCTATCAGACACCCGGATACCGGGACTGGGACCCGTCCGCGATTGTCTACGTATCCTTTATCGTTTTTTTCGGCATGATCATGACCGATGCCGGATATGGTTTGTTGCTGCTTCTGTTTCTGTTTCTTTTCCGCAAGAAGTTCGCCGGGTCAGCGCTTGGCCGCCGAATGTATCGCATGTCCTGCTGGCTGATGGTGTCCACGGCGGCGTTCGGTGTTGCCACGGGCAGTTACTTCGGCGTCGCTCCACCTGAAGGCAGTATCCTCAACCATTTCAAGATCCTGCACCTTAAAGACGTTGATACGATGATGAAGATCACGCTGACCATCGGCGTTGTGCACATCGTGATCGCCAATTTTTTGCGTGCGTGGCACGAACGAACACCGAGCGGTCGCTATCAACCTGTCGGTTGGTGCCTGGTGGCGCTCGGTGGGCTCGCAACCTTTCTGGGCCAGGGGACGGTTGTTGCGACGATCGGTCCGACGAGCGTCATTTTCGGATTGCTGTTGGTCGGTTTCTTCGGAAGTGACCGGAAGGTTGATTCAGTTGCTTCGGGCGGGTTGCGCATTTTCGATGGTCTCGCCGCGCTAGCCAGGATCGTCAACATTTTCTCCGATGTGCTGAGCTACATGCGGCTGTTTGCGCTCGGGCTTGCGGCAGCCTCGCTTGCAGAGACGATCAATTCGTTGTCCGGCCAGCTCAATCAGTCAGTTCCGGGCATCGGCATTCTTATCGCCATACTGGTTCTGGCAATCGGACACGCCATCAACATCGGCCTTGGTCTGATAGCAGGCTGTGTGCATGGCCTGCGCCTGAATGTCATTGAGTTTTTCAATTGGGGTTTGAAGGACGAAGGCACGCCTTTCCGTCCGTTCAAGAAAGAGGAGACACGCCTGTGAACGAATTCGTTGTGGCTCTCGGTTGGTTCGGGCTCTATGCGCCTGTCGCTCTTGGCGCCATAGGCAGTGCCTGGGGGTGTGCGCTCGGTGGCAGTGCCGCAATCGGTGCAATGCTTGACAGCGACGGCGGTTATGGCCGTTTCATCGGTGTCTCTCTAATGCCGTCCTCCCAGGTAATCTACGGCATTGTCATCATGTTCTCGTTGCAGCAATCGCAAGTCGATGCCGCGAACGGTGCCGCTCTCTTCGGCATCGGTGTCCTGTCCGGGTTCACGATGCTTTTCACCGGTATTCGCCAAGGCGAAGTCTTGGCTTCAGCCATCCATGCTTCGAAGGCCAAACCGGAGATATTCGGCATATCGCTCGCGCCTGCAGCGGTCTTGGAAGGGTTTTCGGTGTTTGCCCTTGTTTTCGCGCTTGTGCTTGCAGGTTCGATACCGAGTTAGGAGGGCAACATGTCCAAGCATGATACCACGCAAGAGCTTGAAAATGCGGCTGGTGCTGGGGTGCAGGCCCTGATCAATCGACTGAAATCCGAAGGCGTTGCAGCCGGTCAGTCGGAAGCCGATGACATTCTGGCCAAGGCCAAGGCAAAAGCAGAGGAGATCGTGTCGGAAGCGCAGGAACGGGCCGACAACCTCTTGGCGACAGCACGTGCTGAGGCCGCAAAGGAAAAGGCTGCGACGGAAGACGGGCTTAAAGTCGCCGCACGTGATCTGGTCCTCAGCCTCAGAAATGAGCTGGGTGACCGCATTCAACAGGAAGCTGGAAGGTTGGTAGGCACCACCCTTGCCGATGAGGCTTTCTTACAAAAACTCATTCTCGCGATGGCCGGCAATGCCCGTGACAATGCGTCTGTCAGCGACACGGAACCGATGGAAATCGTGTTGCCTGAAAAGGTTGTCAGTTTTGAGGAGTTGAAGCAGTCACCCGAGGCGGTCGAGCCAGGAACGCTGACGCATTTTGTTCTGGTGCTTGCGGGCGATGCACTGCGTGCAGGCGTGACGTTTTCCACGGCACCTGGCTTCGACGGCATAAGAGTTAAGCTGACTGATCGCGATGTTTCCATTGACCTGACTGAAGAAGCGATTGCAACGCTGCTAAAACGTCACCTACAGCCGCGACTGCGGGCCGTGATGGAAGGGGTGCTGCGCTGACAATGACGTCCAATCCGCACCAATATATCTCGCTTGTCACCAGCTTTCCGCATCTCGGGAAACTGTTCTCGCTCAAGGACCTGCCGATTTCGGATTTCCGGCTGAAACAGCGCCTGACGATGCTGGAGCCGCAGCATGCGGCGTTATTGAAGGAAATGGTCGAGGTGACTGCCTGGGCAGGTGTCGCCAAATACGATCAGGATGCAGAAGTCATTCGCCGAGCAAATCGGATCATTGCGGACCTGAAAGACTATCCCGATCTGCAGCATCTTGTTGGTGCGCGTATGGAGACGCGGACATTGATTGCCGCTTTGCGCCGCCGCCGGAATGGACAGGAAAGCGCCGGAGATATCGAAAACTGGGGCATGGGTCGCTGGTGCATGTCAATAAAGTCGAACTGGAGCGACCCGGCTTTTGGTCTCGGACACTTCATGCCGTGGGTTTCCGAAGCCTATCGATTGATGCAGTCCGGCGACCATATTTCGATGGAGCGTCTGGTTCTAACAGAGGTGGTCCGGCAGCTCGATCACTATGGAACGATGCATGATTTCGACTTCGAAGCAGTCGGAATTTATGTGCTGCGCTGGGTAATTGTGGAACGGTGGTCACGCTACAACGAAGCCGATGCCCGTGATCGTCTGGAGGCTCTGGTCTCATTGGCTCTTGAAGGGCCAGACGCAAATATCAGCCCTCCGAAGCCGCAGGGATTTTTCTCCGACACTTTTTCACCTCTTGAGGGATCTTCGTCGTGACCAGTCATGTTCAACTCCCTGATCCGACAGCTGAGATCGTCGCGGTGCAAGACGATCTTGTGACACTGTCACCGATCGGAAACGCGCCTCTGATCAAGAATGAAGTCGTTTACATCGTTCCGCACGGTCCTGAACGGGATGGAAAACCGCGTGAGTATCTAAAAGCTGAGGTTCTGCGCGTTCGCGGCAAATCCGCCGAAGCACAGGTTTTTGAAAGCACATCCGGAGTTCGGGTTGGCGACAAGGTGATCCAGAGCGGTGAGATGCTGTCCGTTGCGCTCGGGCCTGGTCTTCTCAGCACCGTATTTGACGGATTGCAGAACCCGCTTGCCGATATTGCTGCCGAACATGGTTTTTTTCTGCCACGCGGTGTCCTGACAAACGCGCTTGATCAAAACCGAAAGTGGTCTTTTGAGCCCGCGGTCAAATCGGGAGACAAGGTCAAGGCTGGCGACACAATTGGAACAGTTCCAGAGGGACGTTTCCAACACAAGATAATGGCCCCTTTTACGCTTACCGGTACCTGGACGATTGATCGGATCCGGGAAGGTACTTTCACGATCAACGAAGTGATCGCAACCATCAAGAATGACAGAGGCGACACCCGGGACCTTCCCATGGTCCAGCATTGGCCGGTTCGGCGGGCGTTGCCTGAAGGTCTCGTGAAGGCAGGGCAAAGCGAAAGGCTTTATCCGAGTGAACCGCTGATCACCACCTTGCGCTTGATCGACACGTTCTTTCCGATTGCGCGTGGAGGAATGGGCTGCATTCCCGGGCCGTTCGGAGCCGGTAAAACGGTGCTTCAATCTCTGATTTCGCGGTTTTCAGCCGTCAATATCGTGATTGTCGTCGCCTGCGGCGAGCGTGCCGGCGAGGTCGTTGAAACCATTACCGAATTTCCGCATCAACCTGATCCCTCCGGTGACGGCACGCTGATGGACCGAACTGTCATCATCTGCAACACCTCCTCCATGCCGGTCGCTGCGCGTGAGGCATCGATTTATACCGGCATCACTCTTGGCGAATACTACCGCCAGATGGGCTATGATGTACTGTTGATTGCCGACAGCACCTCGCGCTGGGCGCAGGCAATGCGAGAGACTTCAGGTCGGTTGGAGGAGATCCCGGGTGAAGAAGCCTTTCCAGCTTACCTGGATTCTTCGATCAAGGGCGTCTATGAGCGCGCAGGCGTTTTGAAAACAGCCGCTGGCGAAACGGGCAGTCTCACCATGATCGGCACGGTTTCGCCTGCCGGCGGCAACTTTGAAGAACCGGTGACCCAGTCGACGCTCGGAACGGTAAAAACCTTCCTCGGATTGTCTTCCGAGCGCGCCTACAAACGGTTCTATCCGGCTGTCGACCCGCTTCTGTCATGGTCTCGCTATCACGTGCAGCTGGGCGACTGGTACCAGACCAATATCGGTCCGAACTGGGTGCCGCGCGTCGAAGAGATGATCGACCTGCTGCGCAAAGGTGATGAAATCACGCGTATGATGCAGGTAACCGGTGAAGAAGGGGTCTCCACCGAGGATTTTATCCTTCAGCAAAAGGCGCTCTTTCTCGACATGGTCTATTTGCAGCAAGATGCTTTCGATGATGTCGATGTGTCCGCCCCGCTTGACCGCCAGCAAGAGACTTTCGAACTGGTCTACAAGATCGCCAACACGGATTTTGCCTTCGAGGACAAGGACACGGTGCGCAAATTCTTCACCGAGCAGACGTCCCTCTTCAAGAACCTCAACTATTCAGCCGATGGCAGTCAGGAACGTAAGGACCTTGTTGAGAAGATAAAAAACAATGTCGCCGCTGCGCCGAGCCATATGACCGGTTAAGTCATTCCTAGTCGTCAAAGACGCTGAGGATCTGGTCCAAGGGTTTCTTCAGTTTTGCCGCAGCGGGCACGGTCGCATCTTCTGCAGGATGTCCGGCCGCAAGGATCATGACTGGTTTTTCAGCCTCGGGTCGTTGGAGAATTTCATTCAGGAACTTCATTGGGTTGGGCGTGTGGGTCAATGTCGACAATCCGGCATGATGAAGCGCCGTGATCAGAACGCCGGTCGCAATGCCGACGCTTTCTGGCACGTAGTAGTGCTTGTACCGGGTGCCATCGTCATAGGTTCCCCAACGCTGTGCAAAAACAACAATCAGCCAGGGAGCAATCTCCAGGTGAGGTTTGTCAGCATTGGTTCCGATCGGCTCAAGCGCCTTGATCCATTCATCCCCGGCACCGCCGGCATAAAACTTCTTCTCTTCTTCTTCGGCAGCTTCGCGGATCTTGCGCTTCAAGGCAGGATTGGCAATTGCAACGAAATGCCAGGGTTGATGGTTCGCACCACTTGGCGCGGTTCCGGCAGCGCGGATGCAGGTTTCAATGACGGCTCGTTCGACCGGACGGTCGGAAAAATGCCGGATCGTGTGACGCGTGCGCACATCTTCAAGAAACGCATCAGCCCTTGCCTGCATTTCTGCATCGGTGAACTGCCGCCGGTCGGGCAAGGGAAGCGGTCGATAATTAAGTGCAGATTTGGCAATCATGTAGCGTCTATCCGGTTTCGCCGCCGAGACCACGCTGAATTGCGTTTGTTTCCGGCAGTCGGTCCTGTCAAAAGCGAACAATGGATCGTCTTCCGGTGCGTTAGGCAACCAAAAATCCCATTTTTCGGCTCCGCAACCTGAATACGCGCTCAAATTGGCGCTTATGTCTGCTTGATTAAAAAATAACCTTGACCAGAGACGGGGCAGCTTTCTAGATTTTCTTGACCAAATGGTCAGTGACCTGTGGACGAGAAGGTAAGCGCCCCGTCGCAGACAACACGGCCAGATTGCTGGCACCCAATTAGGCGGCTTTAAAACACTCGCCGGTTGGTTCAGCATAGAGTGGTGAATTCCAGAGAAGGGACCCGTCCATGTGACGAGGCCCGTAACCAGTAGGGGAATGGCAATGAAGGCATTGAAGAATCTGGCGCTTGTGTCCGTCTTGGGCGCGAGCCTGGTTTCGGGCGCGGCACATGCCGCGGACGAACTGACGTTGCAGTTGAAATGGGTCACACAGGGACAATTCGCCGGCTACTACGTCGCCAAGGACAAGGGCTTTTATGAAGAAGAAGGCCTGGATGTAACGATCAAGCCGGGTGGTCCAGACATCGCACCGCCTCAGGTTATTGCCGGTGGTGGTGCTGACGTGATCATCGACTGGATGCCGTCCGCTTTGGCGTCCCGCGAAAAAGGTGTGCCGCTGGTCAACATTGCACAGCCTTTCAAGAAGTCCGGAATGATGCTGACTTGCCGCAAGGACACCGGCATCACTTCGCCGGAAGACTTCAAGGGCAAGACACTGGGCGTATGGTTCTTCGGCAACGAATACCCGTTTCTGTCCTGGATGAGCCAGTTGGGCATTCCAACGGATGGTAGCGACGGCGGAGTGACGGTTCTCAAGCAGGGCTTCAACGTTGATCCGCTGCTCCAGAAGCAGGCCGATTGCATCTCCACCATGACTTACAATGAATATTGGCAGGTCATAGACGCAGGCATTCCGGAAGATGAACTGATTGTCTTCAAATATGAAGACCAGGGTGTCGCAACCCTCGAGGACGGTCTCTACGTACTGGAGTCCAGCCTGGATGATCCGGCCATGGTCGACAAACTGGCACGGTTCGTCAAAGCAACCATGAAAGGCTGGGAGTATTCCGCAGCAAACCCGGAAGAAGCTGCTGAAATCGTGCTTGAAAACGACGCCACGGGCGCACAGACGGAAAAGCACCAGATCCGCATGGTTGGCGAGATCAACAAGCTGGTTGATGGAGCCGATGGCAAGCTCGACATGGAAGCTTACAATCGTACGGTCAAGTCGCTGCTTTCAGGTGGTTCAGACCCGGTTATCACGAAAGAACCGGAAGGTGCCACTTCAACTGCGGTAACAGACAAGCTCTAGAGCTTCAACTGCTCTTAAATTGGCATACGGAAAGGCCGCCCATCGGGCGGCCTTTTTTAGTCAGCCAAGACCTCCCCACAGATTTCTGTGGTCTGAGATGTGAAGCTGAAACCTGACTTTTTCCAGACACTTTCCGGGTCGCCGCTGGAGAGGGAATTTTTGTCGTTTTGCGCCACGAAAAACGTTCTTTTCGGTAGAATCCCGACATATGCCGCCGCACCGAAGACGTTGATTGACGCCAACGCATCCTACAAATACATACTTAAGCACATAAGACTTGCTGCACAGGAGCGGTTTTTAGAAAAAATTTCTAAAGGCCAGAGGAGGGGACTTGGGCAGACACCAGCAGCCATCTGTGGAGACATCTCCACTTGTATCTGACGAAATTCGTCAGACCACCTGCTACATGTGCGCCTGCAGGTGCGGCATCAACGTCCACATGAAAGACGGCAAGGTTGCCTATATCGAGGGCAACAGAGATCACCCGGTCAACAAGGGCGTGCTGTGCGCCAAGGGTTCGTCCGGCATCATGCAGGTGAATGCGCCGTCGCGCCTGCGTGCACCCCTCAAGCGTAAGGGGCCAAGAGGGTCGGGTGAATTTGAGGAAATCAGCTGGGATGAGGCACTGGAAATTGCCACTGGCTGGCTGGCGCCCATCCGCAAGTCCGCACCTGAAAAACTTGCCTTTTTCACCGGGCGGGACCAGTCCCAGAGCTTTACCAGTTTCTGGGCGCAAAATTTCGGCACTCCCAACTATGCGGCGCATGGCGGTTTCTGTTCGGTGAACATGGCCGCAGGTGGCATCTACACAATGGGTGGTGCCTTTTGGGAATTCGGCCAACCCGATTGGGACAGGACAAAACTGTTTCTGTTGTTCGGTGTTGCCGAAGACCATGATTCCAATCCCATCAAAATGGGGCTTGGCAAGCTCAAGGCACATGGCGGCAAGGTCATAGGCATCAATCCGGTTCGGTCCGGCTACAACGCGATCGCCGACGAATGGGTCGGGATAACCCCGGGCACCGATGGTCTGTTCATCCTGTCGTTGGTTCACACGCTTCTTCAAAGCGGCAAGATCGATCTGGCATACCTGTCCCGCTTCACCAATGCGCCATGCCTGGTGAACAACGACCCGGCCTCACCTGAATTCGGGCTGCTGTTGCGGGATGAGGCCGGCAAAACACTTGTCATTGACCGCAACAGCGGCCAGCCGACGGCATTCGACCAAAGAGGCGTCAAACCGGATCTTGCGGCCCAGTATGAAAAGGATGGTCTGACACACAGGACAGTGTTCCAGCTACTTGCTGAGAAATATCTGGATGATGCCTACAGCCCTGAAGCTGTGGCCGAAAAATGTGGTGTGTCGGCACAGCGCATCCGCGCGATTGCTGCCGAATTGGCCCGCGTTGCCTTTGAAGAGGCGTTTGAGTTGGACCAGCCGTGGACAGACTTTCGTGGAGACCGTCACGAAAAGATGCCCGGCCGTCCGGTCAGTTTTCATGCCATGCGGGGGATCTCCGCTCATTCGAACGGTTTCCAGACTTGTCGGTCGCTGCATTTCCTACAGATCCTGCTCGGGACTGTGGAAGTGCCCGGTGGTTTCCGGTTCAAGCCGCCTTACCCGAAGCCGGTTACGGCACACCCGACGCCTCATTGCCATTCCAAACCGGATTGTCCGCTGGACGGGCCGCATCTGGGTTTTGTTCGGGGACCGGGTGATCTGGCGCTGAAGGAAGACGGCACGCCTGCGCGCATCGACAAGGCTTTTTCCTGGGAGAACCCGATGTCGGCCCACGGGCTGATGCACATGGTGATTTCCAACGCCCATGCGGGAGATCCTTATAGGATCGATACCCTGTTTCTTTATATGGCGAACATGTCCTGGAATTCCTCCATGAACACCAAGGGTGTCATGGAGATGCTGACCGACAAGGATGAGGACGGCAACTACGTTATCCCGCGGATAATCTATTCCGATGCCTATTCATCGGAAATGGTTGCCTATGCGGATCTCATTCTCCCGGACACGACCTATCTGGAACGCCACGACTGCATCAGCCTGCTGGATCGACCGATTTGTGAAGCCGACGCGGCTGCTGACGCCATCCGCTGGCCGGTGATTGAGCCGGACAGGGATGTCAGAGGTTTCCAGTCTGTGCTGGTCGACCTTGGTGTGCGGCTGAAACTTCCCGGCTTTGTCGAAGAAGATGGCAGTGCCAAATATCGCGACTATGCCGACTATATGGTCAATCACCAACGCCGGCCGGGCATTGGTCCATTGGCGGGATTCCGGGGTGATGGATCTGACAAAGGCAGAGGCGACGTCAATCCGGAACAACTTGACCGATACATCGAAAACGGTGGTTTTTTTGTCGAGCATGTTCCAGACGAAGCAGCCTTCTACAAACCCTGGAACGCGGCATATCAGGATTGGGCAGTCGAACTCGGTTTTTACGACAAACCTCAGCCCTATCTTTTTGAACTCTACTCCGAGCCCATGCGCCGCTTTCAGCTGGCAGCGGAGGGGCACGGTGACCGTCAACCGCCCGATCACCTGCGCGAGCGCATCAAGGAAACGTTCGAGCCGTTGCCTGTGTGGTATCCGCCGCTGGAAGATGTCCACGTGGATGAAGCTGATTACCCGGTCCATGCGCTCACGCAACGGCCAATGGCCATGTACCACTCCTGGGGCAGCCAAAATGCTTGGCTGAGACAAATCCATGGTCACAATCCGTTGTATGTGCCAACGAAAATCTGGGAAGAGCATGGCTTTCAGGATGGCGACTGGGCGCGGGTCACCTCGCTCCACGGCGAGATAGTGGTTCCAGTCGCCTTGATGGCGGCTCTAAACGAAAACACCGTCTGGACATGGAACGCCATTGGCAAACGCAAAGGCGCATGGGCGCTGGATGGCGATGCGCCTGAGGCCACCAAGGGTTTCTTGCTCAATCATCTCATCAATGAGCTGCTGCCGCCAAAGGGTGACGGACTGAGGTGGTCCAATTCGGATCCCATCACGGGACAGGCCGCCTGGTTTGACCTGCGGGTCCGAATTGAAAAAACAGGCCCACCGGACGAATGCAGCCCGGCGTTCCCTGAACTACGGTCGCCGGTTGGAAAAGGCCCGAAAACCGTTCGTCAGAAGGTGCGCCCATGACCACGTTGCCTGATCACACGGAAAAGAAACTCGGCCTTGTCATCGATCTCGACACATGCGTCGGCTGCCATGCTTGCGTAACGGCCTGCAAAGGCTGGAACACAGAAAACTATGGCGTCGCGTTGAGTGACAACGATGCTTATGGCGGCGATCCCGTCGGAACTTTTCTGAACCGTGTGCACGCCTTTGAGGTTCAACCGTCAAACGGTGCTGCGCAGACCATTCATTTTCCGAAATCCTGCCTTCATTGCGACGATGCGCCTTGCGTCACGGTCTGTCCGACAGGTGCCAGTTACAAGCGGGTGGAAGACGGGATCGTCCTTGTTGACGAAGATGCCTGTATTGGCTGCGGGTTGTGTGCTTGGGCTTGTCCCTATGGCGCGCGCGAGCTGGACCAGTCCGCTGGTGTAATGAAAAAATGCACCCTGTGTGTCGACCGGATCTACAATGAGAACTTGCCCGAGGAAGACCGGGTGCCTGCGTGTGTCAGAACCTGTCCGGCCGGGGCACGCCATTTCGGAGACTTCAGCGATCCTGAGAGCAATGTATCCCGCCTTACAGCAGAACGCGGGGGAATGGATCTGATGCCGGAGCAGGGCACCAAGCCGGTCAACAAGTACTTGCCGCCTCGGGCAAAAGACCGCCTGACCGCCGACACGACAGCTCCACAATTGAAACCAGTTGCCGACTCGCCCAAAGGGTTTTTGGCCTGGCTCGACAAGACCCTGGAGGCGCTCTGATGCATCCGGCACCCTCAGTTATCGTTTTTACCGTATTGTCGGGCCTTGGTTTTGGGTATCTTGCCTGGCTCGGGATCGGTCAACCCGCCGTAACGGGATGGACCGCGTTCTTTTGTTTTGCCATTGCGTATGCGCTTGCTGTTGGTGGATTGGTCGCGTCGACCTTTCACCTCGGCAATCCGCAGCGGGCGCTGAAAGCGTTTTCGCAGTGGCGCAGCAGTTGGCTGTCGCGTGAAGCCTGGCTCTCTGTTTCTGCACTTCTGGTGATGGGTCTTTATGGGTTTGCCGCGGTCTTTTTCGACCGATTGCTTGTCCCTGTGGGAATTCTTGGAGCTGCTTTGAGCTTAGCAACTGTCTATGCGACCAGCATGATCTACGCTCAGCTGGCCACAGTGCCGCGCTGGAACCACTGGCTGACACCTCTTCACATGGTAACTCTCTCATTGGCTGGAGGGGCCGTTCTGGCCGCCCAGTCGATGGCAGCACTGGTTCTGCTCGCCGTTGCGGGCGGCGTGCAGTTTTTATATTGGGTGCTTGGAGATCGCCGTTTTGCAGAACGTGGACACACGACTGAAACCGCAACGGGTCTAGGCGACCGTGGCAAGGTTCGCCTCTTCGAACCACCCCATACCGGCACCAATTACCTCCTGAAAGAAATGGTCTATGTGGTCGGTCGCAAGCATGCCCAGAAGCTGCGCGCAATCGCATTTCTTCTGAATTGCCTTTTACCGATTGTAATCATTGCGCTTTTGCCTGCCGGAGTTTTAAGCGCCGGGCTTGCAGTCCTTGCCTATCTTGCAGGAACGTTCGCATCCCGTTGGCTGTTCTTTGCCGAGGCTGAACACGTGGTTGGTCTTTACTACAGCCAGCGCTAAAGCGCCTTTTCGGTTTTACTTGCCCGTTGCACCGGCCTAAAACGCTAAACCGCGGTTCGGGAAAGGTGTGCAGATGAAAAAGGCGGTCGTCCTCGGCGCTTACGGCTTTATCGGTGCGGCTTGCGTCAGGGCCTTGCAGGCAGACGGTTATGCGGTCTGTGGTGTCGGGCGTTCTTTGGAAAGCGCAAAAAAGATCTTTCCTGACCTCGTCTGGATAATTCGAGATATTTCCCAAACGCTGGAATCCGATTGGAAAGAATTGCTGGGTGATGCCGATGTCGTCGTGAACGCCTCCGGTGCACTGCAGGATGGAACACGTGACAATCTCAATGCAATCCACGTAGGCGCGGTGGAACGGATCGTTTCAGCGCTCTCAGGAACGCATGCGACATTTGTCCAGATCTCCGCAGCGGGCGTTTCTGACGACGCGCCGACGGCGTTTTTCCGAACCAAAGCCCACGGTGATGCAGTTGTCATGGCCTCTGCAACAAACTGGATCATTTTGCGGCCCGTTCTGGTGCTCGGTTCTGAAGCGTATGGCGGGTCCGCTTTGCTGCGCGCATCAGCAGCAACACCTTGCATCGGTGGCCGGGTCTTTGCCGATGCGCCTATCCAGACCATTCATGTCGACGATTTGGCGGCCGCGGTTGCTCACGCTGCCGGTGGTAAACTGGGAACCCATTTTGTTGCGGATCTGGGCGAAACAGAAACCCACACCTTTGCGGAACTGACGCACAGGATCAGGTCCTGGCTTGGCTACCCAAAGTGGTCAGCGGAAATCGAAATACCTGAATGGCTGCTCAGGCTGGTTGGAACAGGTGCCGACCTGCTTGGCTGGCTTGGCTGGCGTTCGCCGCTTAGAACCAACGCCCTTCGTTCCTTGAAATCAGGCATCACCGGAGATCCGTCGCATTGGCAGGAACGAGGTGGATTGGCAGTTAGAAGCCTTGAAGAGACCCTTGCAGCAATACCCGCAACGGCGCAGGAAAGAACCTTTTCGCGGATGTATCTTCTGCTGCCTCTGGCGATTGGCTGTTTGTCCGTTTTCTGGTTGTTGTCCGGACTGATCGGGATCTTGTCTTTCGAAAATGCGAAGTCCGTCCTGACAGAGCGCAATGTGTCATCCGGCATCGCCGCGGTTGCTGTGATCGGCGGCATTGTTGCGGATCTGGTGCTTGGTGCGGCTGTTCTTGTCAGGCGTTGGAGCCGGAAGGCATGTGCTGGCATGATACTGGTGTCAGGTGCTTATCTCTTATTCGGGTCATGGCTTGCCGCCGATTTATGGTCAGACCCTCTTGGCCCCTTTGTCAAAGTACTTCCGGCAATTTTGCTGGCAGTGTTCGTTGCGTTCCTTCTGGAGGACCGCTGATGTGGTACGAACTGCTGCGATACGCGCATGTGATGGGAGCTTGCGTGCTACTTGGCACTGGTGCCGGCATTGCGTTTTTCATGGTCATTTCCAACCGGTCGCGAGACCCTCGCCTGATTGCCCACGTTTCCGGCATCGTTGTGCTGGCAGATACGGTGTTTACGGCGACAGCTGCCGTGGCGCAGCCGATTACCGGATATCTGCTGACGCGCGAGGTCGGCTGGTCTCTGCTTGAAGGCTGGGTGCTGGTTTCACTCTGTCTTTATGTTTTTGTCGGCCTGTTCTGGTTGCCGGTGGTCTGGATCCAGATCAGAATGCACAGACTTGCAGTTGCCGCCGCTGAAGCCGGCACGAAATTGCCTGAGAGGTATCACCGGCTCTACCGGGTCTGGTTTGCATTTGGGTTTCCGGCCTTCTTCGCAGTAATGGCAATCGTGTGGCTCATGCTCACCAGGCCTGACCTTTCCCTGTAGCGCAGGCCGAAGTCTATTTTTCGGTGTCGTCAGGGCTTTTCCGCATCATCAACCAGACGATGAAGCCGATAAACGCAAATGTGCCGAGATTCAGAACGGTATCGAGAGGATCACCTGTCAGCATGTGTCTGTTCCTTTCGGCTGTCCTGCAACAGCGCCCGGATCAGGCAGGCAAGCAGAATGACAGTGATGAAGACAAAAGGCAGTGCGCCAAGTGCAATCAGGGTCCTGACCGCCGCCATCGAACCTGAAAGGATCATGGCTGCTCCTAGAACGCCCAGAAGCATGCCCCAGATAACCCGAACCTTTGCACTGGGATTCGGGTTTCCACCGGTCGAGAAAGTGCCCAGGACAAAGGCTGCGCTGACCACACTCGTTACGATGAACAGGAACGCCGCCAGGACTGTCGCAAGCGTTGTCAGCGTGGAAAAAGGCAAGCGGTCAAGCAGTGCGAAAGTCATGCGCTCAACGTTGGTCTGAGTGAGCGCCAGCAAGTTGCCCTGTCCATTGAGCGCATCGTAAATACCGATGCCTCCAAAAGCTCCGAACCATATGGTGGAAAAGAGTGTTGGGCCGATCAGAACACCGAGCACAAATTCCCTTATGGTGCGGCCCTTGGAAATTCTCGCGACAAAGACGCCGACAAACGGGCCCCAGGCAATCCACCAGACCATGTAGGTCAGTGTCCAGTCCCGGAACCATTTACTGGCTTCGTCCCCGTAGAACGTGAAGGTTTCCAGGCCACGGGGGATAACGACGGCGACATAGCTGCCGATCCCGCTGACAATCGAATTGAGCAGGAATTCCGAGGGACCCAGAACAATGGTGTAGACCACCAACCCGATCGCGAGCGCCATGGCAATGTTGGAAAGCCTCGCCATGCCGGCCCCAAGATCAACGAGCAGGGGCGGTATGTAAGCAGCGATCATCAGTACAAACACCGTGCCGATCATCAGCGGTGTAGCCGTATCATTTCCCATGAGCACGGTTGCGCCGTCGGCAACCTGAAAAACGCCCATAGCGACCGATCCCGCGACACCTATTGCGATCGCGGCAATGGCCATGAAGTCGGAAAACCAGCCAAGTGCACTCGCCCAGAATTCGCCCGGGAACAGGTTTTTCAGCGGGGCACTGACCATCATTGGCGTTCCGCGCCGATAGCTGAAATAGGCAATGGCAAGGGCTGTCGTGCCGTAGATGGCCCAGGCGTGAATTCCCCAGTTGAAATTGGCGGCAAGGAGCGCCTGCTCGGCGGCTATCGGTTGGGGTAAGACGTCTTTCACGAAATAGAAGTGGGTCAGCGGCTCAGCCACGGCCCAAAATAGAAGCCCGACACCCATTCCGGCTGCAAACAGCATGGCGATCCATGTGGGTGTTGAGTATTCCGGCCGGTCGGTGTCGGCCCCTAACCGGATGTCACCGAATTTCGTCAGCGTAAGCGCCAGGCAGAACAGCAGCATGATCGTCACTGACAGCATGACAAACCAGCCACGGCTGATGAAATACTGATTGACGATGCTTTCGGCGAAGACCAACAGGCTGTCGGGCGAGATAACGCCCCATATTCCGACGAATGCACAAAGGCTGATGGAAGTTGCCAGTAATATGCGGGAGTTTTTCATGCCGATTCCTCGCCTTGCGCTAACCTGCAAGCTAAACGGCTAACACCCGGAACGCAAAAGCGAATCGGCAAAAGCAAAGCGCAGGCAAGGGAGGAGCCTGCCTGCGCTTCGATTTGCCGCCTGGGACGATGTCCTATTCGGCGGCTTCTGTGACCGCCATCGGATTGTTCGGATGGGTGGTCCAGTTGGCGTAGTCCTTTTCGACCTTTTTCTTTGTGCGCGGATCAATGCTGCCGGGTTTCATCGCTTCCATGGTGATGCAGTCCTCGACGGGGCACACACTGACGCACAGATTACATCCGACGCATTCCTCGTCGATCACTTCAAACCTGCGCTCACCATTGACCATGTTTGTAATCGCCTGGTGGGAGGTGTCCTCGCAGGCAATGTGACAACGACCGCATTGGATACACAGATCCTGATCGATCTTGGCCTTGGCAATGTAGTTGAGGTTGAGATACTGCCAGTCGGAAACATTCGGCACCGCGCTGCCGATAAACTGATCGACGGATGTATATCCTTTTTGGTCCATCCAGTCGCTCAAACCGTCAATCATGTCTTCTACGACTTTGAAGCCGTAGGTCATGGCCGCTGTGCAAACTTGAACCGATCCGGCTCCAAGCGCCATAAACTCAGCAGCGTCACGCCAGGTCGTGACACCGCCGATCCCGGAAATCGGCAGGCCATGTGTGGACGGGTCTCGCGCGATTTCGGCAACCATGTTCAGAGCAATGGGTTTGACCGCCGGGCCGCAATAGCCGCCATGTGCGCCTTTGCCGTCGACAGTCGGTGCTGGCGACATCACATCAAGGTCCACGCCCATGATCGAATTGATGGTGTTGATCAGCGAGACGGCATCTGCGCCCCCGGCCTTGGCCGCCTGCGCAGGTTTGCGGATATCGGTGATGTTGGGCGTCAGCTTGACGATGCAGGGCATTCTGGAATGCTGCTTCACCCACCGGGTCACCATCTCGATATACTCAGGCACCTGGCCAACCGCCGAGCCCATACCACGCTCGCTCATGCCGTGCGGACAGCCGAAGTTGAGCTCAACACCATCCGCGCCGGTGTCCTCGACCTGCTTCAGGATGCTGATCCAGTTCTGCTCTTCGCAAGGAACCATCAACGACACGACAAGAGCCCTGTCGGGCCAGTCACGCTTTACCTGCTTGATTTCCCGCAGGTTGACCTCCAGCGGTCGGTCGGTGATCAGCTCGATGTTGTTCAATCCGATGAGCTGCCTGTCCTTGCCGTGAATGGCACCGTAGCGTGGGCCGTTGACATTGACGACGGCAGGGTCTTCGCCGAGCGTTTTCCAGACAACGCCACCCCATCCGGCCTTGAAAGCCCGGACAACGTTGTATTCCTTGTCGGTTGGTGGCGCTGATGCCAGCCAGAACGGGTTCGGCGATTTGATACCGATAAAGTCTGTACGCAAGTCAGCCATAATGGCTCTCCCTCAAATATGCGAATGCCGGCGCCGTTCAGGCGCTCAGGGCAGCGTTGATGCTTTCAGCAGCGATTTTGCCGTCTTCAACGGCCGTGACCGTGAGGTCTTCGCCGCCAGAGATGCAGTCACCCCCTGCCCACACATCCGCCAGACTCGTCTGTCGGTCGTCACCGACAACGATCCGGCCCTTCTCAAGGGTTATTGATCCGCCCAGATCCGTTTGAACCAATGTCTGTCCGACGGCCTTGAAAACCATGTCGGCGGGCAACGTGATTGTTTCGCCGGTGCCACCGAAGGAACCGTTCTGGTCCTGGGTCCGCTCCAGTTCGATAGCCGTGATCGCACCATTGGCACCGACTAGGGCCTTGGGTTGGGCCCAGGTCATGATCTTGACGCCGCTTGTCTGCGCAAGATGTTGCTCATATTCAGAGGCGTTCATCCGGTCCTGACCACGGCGATAAGCGATGGTCACGTCCTCAGCGCCAAGCAGCTTGGTCTGCACCGCGATATCGACAGCTGTCATTCCGCCGCCAATGACAACGACCCGGCGTCCAACGGGTAGTTTGGAGAGATCCTTGGCCTGACGAAGGTCCGCAATGTAGCTGACCGCGTCCATTGAACCGGATTTGTCTTCACCTTCAAGACCAAGAGAATTAACGCCGCCAAGGCCGATGCCCAGGAACACGGCATCATAGGAGGCGCGTAGTTCCGAAAGCTCGAGGTTCTCGCCGAGGCGCATCCCGGTCTTTAACTCGATACCGCCGATCGACAGAATGAATTCGACCTCCCGCGCGGCAAAGTTATCGACCGACTTATAGGAGGCGATGCCGAATTCGTTCAGGCCGCCTGCCTTTTCTCGCGCATCGAAAAGGGTCACATCGTGACCGTGAACCGCAAGCCTGTGGGCACAAGAAAGTCCGGCTGGACCAGCACCCACGACGGCGACTTTTTTTCCGGTGGCAGCGCCGCGGGTAAATGGCGTTGTGTCATTTTCAGCCATGTAGTGGTCGGTTGCGTAGCGCTGAAGCTGGCCGATCTTGACCGGCTTGCCTTCTGCGACTTCGCGCACACAAACTTGTTCACACAGCGTTTCAGTCGGACAAACGCGCGCGCACATGCCACCAAGGATATTCTGGTCGAAAATGGTTTTCGCCGAACCCGTCGGATTTCCGGTGGAAATCTGTCGAATGAATTGCGGAATGTCGATGCTAGTCGGACAGGCCTGCATGCAGGGGGCATCGTAGCAAAAATAGCAGCGATCGGCTTCGACCTGGGCTTCATGCGGTTCCAGCAGCGGATGCAGGTCGCTGAAGTTTTCTGCGTAAACGTCCTCAGGCAAGCGCCCGGTGGTGATGTCCGGGCCGGCTTTGGTCTGGGTCATGGAGATCTCCGGAAGGTTGGCGATCAAATTTCAAAGGGGCCTTCTTCGTTGTTTGAGAAGGCTTAGAACTCCATTGGAAAAAAATTTGAACAATTAGTCAAATATTTTTAGAACGATTAAAAACTTGAAGATAAAATTCAGCAATAAAGTTGCCGAAATTACAGTATCTTAGATCAAATTCAGTGCATGACTAAAAATGCGTCATTTGGCCTCTTGGTGCCAAGATGCACGTTTATTGTTTGGGGATTTTGGAAAAAGCGTGCCCAAAACCGCACGGCACAACAGATTTGTCTGCAGCAAAGGGGTCAATTTTCAAAGGACAAGATCCAGGCTGCAAAGCGCTGCTGCCTCAATCGGACAAGTCGAATTTCGCTATCGCTTCAGTTCAGCTCTTGGGAAGCACCGAACGGTCCTTGCCATTCGATACTTTTGAGCTGCTTGTTCAGCGTCGTGGCCAGACTGGTGAAGCCGAGGACGACCAGTGTGATTGGCCAGAACACGGAAGTCACCAGAACGCCGAGAAGGCGACTGGGAGTGCTCAGTCTATTGCCCAGAAGCTCAGCTGAAGAAACAATCAGAAACAGCAGTGTGACGGCACCATATAAAATGGTTCCGGCGAAAAACCCGACCATCATTTGCAAGTCCCACCTTTAGCTATGCAATACCGCGTCCCATGCCCTGTCGCGATATCCTACCCAAACTCATCACACGCGCAATATTTGGTGTAAATGTGGCAGTCTCGCCTAAAGGTTGGATAAGTCGAATACCTTTGGTTCGCTCTGGTTTGCGGGGATAACTGCCCCCAGATGACGCTAGCGCCAATGCCAAACGGGAAAGCGGAAGATCTCAAAGCACGTCAAAAGGTCTATTCCGGATACCATAACTTGGCCTTCTCGGCGCCACGCTCGATGATGACGTGCCCGTTGGCGAAGACCCGATAACCGTGGCTCCAATCACCATCCGGCCATTTGATCCGGACATTGGCGCGTTCTGCAACACCAAGCCCAAAATGTACAAAGCCCATCTGGCCAGATGCATGACCTGCCCCGATCTGTATATCTTTGACCACAGTCCGGTTGCCGGTCTTGACACTGATCTTGGCACCAACGGCCCTTGCGTTCGGCTGCCCGGGCTGCCGAATGTCGACGGCGAGCCAGTTTCCAAGCGGCTTGGGAGTGTCGACTGAGCCCTGACCCAGATTGCGGAACAAGCTAACGGGTGCCGCACGGTTCACGACAATCAGGTCGAGCAAGCCGTCGGAATTGAAATCGGCCAGGCCTGCCCCGCGGCCTCTTCGGTCAAGGCCGATGCCCGCTTGATCGCCGACCTCGGTGAATTTGCCGTCCCATTGGCCAATCAGCAGATTGTCCGGGTCATAGGCAGCGAAGTCAGGCATGGCCTCGACGTTGCCCTTGGCAATGTAAAGATCCCAGAGCCCGTCATTGTTGACGTCCTGAAACTCCGAATGCCAACCGGTAGATGGTTTCAGGTCGTCTCCCGCATAGGGCCTGTGGGCAGTCACCCCAAGGTCGAAGGCGATATCCTGGTAAACGGGAACGGTTTCGTCGTCTTCGCCATCGAGTTTCTGCAGCTTGGTGTCACCCATGCTTGTCAGGGCATATTCCGGGAACCCATCTACGTCCAGGTCGATGGACGCAATGCCCATGCCCCAGATTTTCAGATGCTGCCATCCGTCTGCCCGCCGGAACGGCCGTGGAGGCCGTCCGGGAGGCACCGACCAGAGCTGCTCTTCACCGCCTCGGTAATAGTGTCGGTCGTTCGATATTCTCAACGCGGGTTCGCCGGATCGGTTCCAGTCGGTAAAGAGAATTGAAAGTGTGCAGAAGCCGGGCGAAAGGCGATTGGCCTCAGAGTATTTCACGCTGCCATCAGCTGCGCTTTCCGGTCGAAAGAGAAAGTTGTCGTGGCAGGTTCCCCAGGGCGACCCCGGAGCAGACCGATCCACATAGTTGCCAAAAGCAAGAGTTGGAAAGTCCTGTTCTGCTTCGTAGGTGGCCGAGAAGGCAGTTGTCCATTCGCGCCCACCGTCAAAACCAAGGGCCCTGTTTGCAACCTCGAACCGGCAGTCGCCCTTGCCCTCCAGGAGCAGGTTTTCACCAAGTCGAAGCAGGACAAGGTCCAAAGTGTCGTCATTGTTGAAATCGAGCGGATAGGCACCGAGCACTTTGCTCGCCTGCTTGGCGGTCAAGCCGCTTTTAACCGGAACAAACTTCAAGGCTCCGGCGGTCTGACTTTCATTTCGAAACAGTGCAGCTGGATTTTTGCCCCCGGCGATAAATAGATCAGGGCTACGGTCACCGTTGCAGTCGAAAATGGCCGTGCCGCCACCGACAAAAAACTCCCACGCGCCGTCATAGGTGTGGTCGATACCGGCCGACTGTGCTTCTTCTGAAAAGACTGGAACGGGCGCAAGAGATGATGGGCGTTCTTCTGCGCCAGCTCCGATGAATGATCCGGAAGCCGCGTTTGCCAGAGCGCAGAGCGCAAGAGAAAGGCTCAATCGGGTCATTCGGCGATCTCCAGACTGCGCAGGAATGCAATTACAGCCTGCCGCTCGGCCTCCTCAAGGGTCTCATAGCTCTTCCGGCTTTCTGTGGCCTCGCCGCCATGGGCGCGGATCACTTCGTTCAGCGTCGTCAGATCACCGCGGTGTCCATATGGTGCCGTGCTGCCTATGCCCCAAAGTTCGGCGGTAATGAAGACATCCCGCGCAACGAAACGCTGCGCAAGAAGTTCGTTGCCAAACGTGTCGTTGGCCGCGTCCGCGATCTTATGACGTTTCAAATCGCCGTAAAGTGGCACCAGAACACGACCGTTTTCATCCCTTGGCAACGCCTGAACCCAGTCCAGAGTGGCCAGATCAAGCGCAAGCGGCGTCGCCATATCGCTTTGTCTCAGTGTCCCGGCAGTATCGATTGGTCCCGGATCATGAAATACAAGGCTATCGAGCGGTAAAGCGGGAATATGGCAGGAGGCACATCCGATATCTGCAAAGACCTTTTCACCTTTGTCGGCTGCCTCTTGCCAGACATCCGGCAGGTTTTCCTTGCGAGTTGGTGCTGGCAGCGTTGCCTGGAAAGCAACCAGGGCTGATATCTGTCCAGGCGACATTTCGTCAGCAAAGCCGTCCAGGTCGTGATCGTCCGTGCCCGTCCAGGTGCTACCGAAACGCTCACTTGGCTGTATCCCGTGGTGAGCGTTCATGGCGTTCACCGTAAACTGCCGGAGAGACGAGAATACCCCCTTCTGGCTGAAGGGCCGAAGGGTCAGATCATCGTCGATGCCTTCAAGGCCGGAAACATCCAGTGTGCCGTCAGGAAATGCGGTCAACGTGCCGAAGGTGACGCCCTTGGATACAAGGTCGATCTCCTCGGCTTGCCCGCTTTTGCGGGCCTCTGCCAGAACAGACTTTCTTTGAGCCCGCAATTCTGCGGTCATTTCACGCGCAAGCAGCTCAATCAGTCCCGCACCCTGCAACGCATTGGTGTTGCGTTCGTTGGAAAACTGCGGGTCGATCGTATCGAAGTCAGCGCTTTCAAAGCCCTCCGATACAAAGACATTTGCGGTAAATGACCCGGCACCGCCCGTCACCGGCTCATTGTGGCAGGAGGCACAGGCATTGGCGTCGGGCCCAGCCAAACGCTGAAACGCCAAATGCGAGCGCCTGCGCACCTTGGTTGGAACAATCGCGCCGGTGGCGTCCGGGCGTCCTGCGCCGTCAAGCGTGGTGAATTTGGCGGAAAACAGGCTTTCACCCAGGGGCAGCAGTATCTCAAGAGGATCCCGACCGGATGCGGCCAGTGCATCGATATCGACATCCTCCTGAATTGCCCTTTCGCTCCACGGCAGAACATCGGGGTCCGCGACCGCAGTGCTGGCCATCATGGTCGTCAGAACGGTTGCCGGTAGTGTGAGCTTTTTGGCGTACGTCATGCGGACACCTTCTTCCCAGAACTTGCCGCACGCTCTCCTGGCAGCGAATCTGTCCCCAGAAAGTCCTTGTCGAGCCGTTCCATGGACTGAGCGATAAGGCCACTGCGGATAAAATCTTCATTCCAGGGCATGACGTCGAGCGAAAAGTTGTTCCTCAGATCGGCCACAAGTGCTTCCTCGAGCCCTTCCCACATGCCCTTTTCCATGAATGAAAACGCACGCATTGCCGCACCGGTCAGAACCACCCGTTTCGGATCGATCATGGCAATCACCCGGGCAAGACCGTAACCCAGAACGCGGCCAGCCTCATGAAAGGCTGTGCGGGCGTCGTCGTCTCCAGAACTTGCGAGCTCTATCAGCCTTGCAAGACCACTGACGCCTGCATCAATGGTGATCGGATCGGTGGTTTCCGGCATGTGGGACGCTGCGCGAACCAGCGCATAGTCGGAAAGGTAGGCCTCAAGGCATCCCCTTTTGCCGCACCGGCAAAGAGCACCGCCCGGAATGTGGTTGGCGTGGCCGAATTCGGCCGCGGTGCCGCTTGCGCCGGAAAACAGCTGATTGTTGAGGTAGAGCCCCATTCCGACACCGTAGTCCAGCATGATCACCGCAAATGTGCCGCTATAGCGGTTGGGATCGGACCAGTGGAGCGCTTCGGTGATCATGTTGGTGTCGTTGGAGATGTAGCAGTCGGCACCAAAGGCTGTGCGCAGGGGGTCGACCACGGGGATTTTTCTACCCGCGAATGCAGGGCTCCACGACACAATTCCGCTTTCTGTTTCCACAACCCCTTGGGCGGCAACTCCGATTTCCCTGACACGCGACGGGCCGACACCGGCCTCCTGCAGAAAATCTCTGATGGCATCCACAAGCGTCTTGGGGAAACTCTGCGCGTCTGCGGTCTCACTGTCGAAATAGGCACGTTTGTCTTGCGTGACTTCTCCGGCAAAATTGACCAGAGACATGTCGATATGGTTCACCGACAAGCGCACGCCTACGGTGTAAACCGCATCGGGATTGAGTTTCAGCAAGGTGCGTGGACGGCCACGCGCCTGATGTGTTTTGGGCTCCTCACTTTCCAGACTGAGGATCAATCCCTGGTCCAGCAAGTCAGAGGTAATGGCCGTGACAGTCGCCGGACTGAGGCGTGTCATATGGCCGAGATCGATCCGTGCCATGGGACCGTTCCGGCGCAGGGCCTGAAGTACAATACTACGATTTTGCCGCCGGATCTGATCCCGGTCCGCCTTGCGTGTCATGCTCGCTCAGCTCTTCCCAAGGTGTTTCCTCTGCCCGGGTTTCTCCCGGTTTTTCTGCCCTCATGCGTCATTTTTTGATCTCTCGGAGCAGAGTTTTGCAAAACCATGTTGACAGGAGCGGCGCTTTACTGCAACTTTTTTTCGGACACCAAAAAAAATAACAACAAGGTTGTCCTAAATGAAGACGCCACAATCGGCGTTAGCGACATTGACGCATTTTAGGCGTGGCCGACCGACGTGGGCCGTGCCAACTGGAGGAAACATCGCGATGCGTAAAATCACCACTTTGCTGGCGGGCGCTCTGCTGTCCGCGACCGCTCTGACTGCCGCCAATGCAGACGACGTTGTTGTCGGCGTGAGCTGGTCCAACTTCCAGGAAGAGCGCTGGAAAACAGACGAAGCAGCCATCAAGGGCGCTTTGGATGCTGCTGGCGCGAAATACATCTCCGCCGATGCGCAGAGCTCTTCCGCAAAGCAGCTGTCTGACGTTGAAGCCCTGATTGCTCAGGGCGCGACCGCACTGATCATCCTGGCTCAGGATGCGCAGGCGATCGGCCCGGCTGTTCAGGCTGCAGCTGACGAAGGTATCCCGGTCGTGGGCTATGACCGCCTGATCGACGACCCGCGCGCTTTTTATCTGACTTTCGACAACGTCGAAGTTGGCCGTATGCAGGCTGCTGAAGTTCTGGCTGCTGCGCCGAAAGGCAACTACGTCATGATCAAGGGCTCCCCGACTGACCCGAATGCAGACTTCCTCCGCGGTGGTCAGCAGGAAGTTCTGCAGGCAGCTATCGACTCCGGCGACGTGAAGATCGTTGGCGAGGCCTACACCGACGGTTGGCTTCCGGCGAATGCTCAGCGGAACATGGAACAGATCCTAACGGCAAACGACAACAAGGTTGACGCCGTTGTTGCTTCCAATGACGGCACCGCAGGTGGTGTTGTCGCAGCTCTGACAGCTCAGGGCATGGAAGGCATCCCGGTCTCCGGTCAGGACGGCGACCACGCTGCACTGAACCGTGTTGCCAAGGGCACTCAAACGGTTTCCGTTTGGAAAGACGCTCGTGAGCTCGGCAAGGCTGCCGGTGAAATCGCAGTGTCGCTCGCAAACGGCACCGAAATGAGCGGTGTTGACGGTGCTGCCGCTTGGTCGTCTCCGTCCGGTTCCGAGCTGACAGCCAAATTCCTGGCTCCGCTGCCGATCACCAAGGACAACTTGAGCGCTGTTGTAGATGCAGGCTGGATCACCAAGGACGACCTCTGCCAGGGCGTTTCCGGTGGCCCGGCACCTTGTAACTAATAACAGTACGCCAAACGCGCGGCCCCGGTTAAACTAACCGGGGCCTCTTCACAGGGATCGCTTGAAACAGAGCATTCCACGGGATGGGCCACCCGATGCGAAAGCGTAATGGGCTCCAAGCAGGAGTAACCTCTATGTCCGACACTGCACTGTCGGGGTCCAAAGGCCCGACAGCACGAAACATCTTTGCCGCGTTGCAGCTCGATACTCGGCTGCTTGGCATGATCGGCGCGTTCATTGTCCTTTGTTTAGCGTTCAATGTGTTCACGGACGGCCGGTTTCTTACACCGCGTAACATCTTCAACCTGACGATCCAGACCGTATCCGTGGCCATCATGGCAACCGGCATGGTGTTCGTCATCGTCACCCGACACATCGATTTGTCCGTCGGCTCCCTGCTTGCAACCGTCGCGGCGGTCATGGCGGTCGTGCAGACAGACATCCTGCCGCCAATCCTCGGGCTGGGTCATCCAGGTATCTGGATCCTGGCGATCCTGATCGGCGTGGTCGTCGGTGCCACCATCGGTGCCTTTCAGGGATGGATGATCGGTTATCTGGGCATCCCGGCTTTCATCGTCACGCTCGGCGGCCTTCTGGTCTGGCGAAATGTGGCATGGTTCATCACCTCCGGCCAGACAATCGGTCCGCTCGATGAAACCTTCACGATGATCGGCGGCATCGGCGGCACGATGGGCGAAACCGCATCGTGGATCTTCGGACTGTTGGCCGTTGCTGCTGCAATTTGGCTGCAGGTGGCATCCAGGCGCCGCAAGTCCGCGCACGGATTTCCGGTGAAGCCCGCATGGGCCGAAGCCACGATGGGGGCGATCACAACGATTGCGATCCTCGGGTTCGTCTGGATCCTGAATTCCTACGACATTCCAAAGGCGCGCCTGAAGCGGATCTTCGAAGCCAATGGCGAGACCCTCCCTGAAGGGCTCACAATGGGCTACGGCATCCCCTATTCGGTGCTGCTTTTGATCGTGGTTGCGGTGGTGATGACCATCGTTGCGCGTCGAACCCGGCTCGGACGCTATATCTTTGCAACGGGTGGAAACCCGGATGCAGCCGAGTTGTCGGGCATCAACACCCGGTTCCTGACAGTCAAGGTCTTCGCACTTATGGGCGGTCTTGCTGCTCTGGCAGGTGCGGTTGCAGCAGCACGCCTCGGCTTTTCGACCAACGATATCGGCACGCTCGATGAGCTTCGTGTCATTGCAGCAGCCGTAATTGGTGGAACCGCGCTGGCGGGTGGTGTCGGGACGATCTACGGCGCGATCCTGGGGGCATTGATCATGCAATCATTGCAATCTGGAATGGCCATGGTCGGCGTCGATGCACCGCTTCAGAACATCGTGGTCGGAACCGTCCTGGTTCTCGCGGTTCTGGTCGACATCATCTATCGCAAGCGCACGGGGGACTGATCAATGGACGCACCTCTCGTAGAACTGAAAGACATGTGCATCTCCTTTGGCGGTGTGCGCGCTGTGGACCATGTGTCTGTCGATCTTTACCCGGGCGAAGTCGTTGGTCTTCTGGGCCACAACGGCGCCGGCAAGTCCACACTGATCAAGATGCTGTCGGGTGCTTACAAGTCCGACAGCGGCGAGATCCGCATCAATGGCAAGGAAGTTCATATTCATTCGCCGCGGGACGCGCGCGCGCAAAACATCGAGACCATCTACCAGACGCTGGCTTTGGCGGACAATCTCGATGCAGCGTCGAACATGTTCCTCGGCCGTGAACTGACATCGCCGCTCGGCTTTGTCGATGACGATGCGATGGAAGCCGAAACCCGCAAGATCATGGGGCGTCTCAACCCGAATTTCAAAAAGTTCCATGCGCCGGTGAAGGCTCTTTCTGGCGGTCAGCGTCAGTCTGTGGCAATTGCCCGTGCGGTCTACTTCAACGCCAAGATCCTGATCATGGACGAACCGACGGCAGCGCTCGGTGTTCATGAAACGCAAATGGTTGCGGAGTTGATCCAGGAACTGAAGAAGCAGGGTCTGGGCATCTTCCTGATCAGCCACGACATTCATGATGTCTTTCAGCTGTGTGACCGGATTGCCGTCATGAAAAACGGCCAACTGGTCGGGACAGCCAAAACGACGGATGTCACCGATGACGACGTGCTTGGCATGATCATCCTCGGCAAATGCCCCTCCGGCGCGACACCGGGCCCTGGTGCCCTTGTCGATGACACGGTGGTCGGATAAACCAACAGGACCCGCGATCATTGTGTCGCGGGTCCATGGTCTTCGCGCATGCGCCGGTCACTCCGGTCGGCCAGGCGCGAGATACGTCGTGCCGATACCCGGTCCGGGGATTCGGCCTTCTTTTTGATGCAGTTTGAGGAACGCACCTCATGTATATCGGTCTCGATATCGGCACAAGCTCGGTCAAAGCCATTCTTCTTGATGAGGACCAGTCTCTGGTTGCCTCGGCAACGTCGGACCTGACCGTTGGGCGTCCGCATCCCGGTTGGTCGGAGCAGGACCCGGACAGCTGGTGGACAGCGTGTGAAAACGTTCTTGATGCTTTGAAGGCTGAAGCTCCAGGGGCGCTGGCTGCAGTGAAGGGCATCGGCCTTTCCGGTCATATGCACGGGGCAACTTTGCTGGATGACGCCGGCAAACCGCTCAGGCCCTGCATCCTCTGGAACGATGGCCGTTCAAGCAAGCAGTGTGCAGAACTGCAGGACGCTGAGCCGAAATTTTTGTCGCTTGGCGGCAACCTGGTCATGCCGGGCTTTACCGCACCGAAACTTCAATGGGTGCGTGAAAACGAACCTGAGATCTTTGCACGAACCGCCAAAGTGCTGCTGCCGAAAGACTATGTCCGGTTCAGGCTGACCGGTGAATACGCGGGGGACATGTCGGACAGCGCAGGGACGCTTTGGCTGGATGTTGCAAAGCGGGATTGGAGCGACGACCTTCTTGCAGCAACAGGTCTGACACGCGCTCACATGCCACGGCTTGTGGAAGGCTCATCACCATCCGGCGTGCTGAAGCCGGATCTTTGCGCCCGCTGGGGTATTGAAAAAGCTCCTGTCGTCGCGGGCGGTGGTGGCGACAACGCAGCCTCCGCATGTGGAGTAGGGGCCGTCGAACCAGGGTCGGCCTTTGTATCGCTGGGGACGTCGGGCGTTCTCTTCGTTACAAATGACCGGTTTTCACCAAATGTTGCAGGCGCAGTTCACGCGTTTTGCCACGCCGTACCGGACACGTGGCACCAGATGGGGGTGATCCTGTCGGCAACCGACAGTCTGAATTGGCTGGCGGGTGTCTTGAAAAAGACACCAGCGGCACTGACCGGTGAACTTTCGAAAGTGTCGGCGCCTTCGGCGGTTTCATTCCTGCCCTATTTGGGCGGTGAGCGGACGCCGCACAATGACGTCGACATCCGCGCGGGGTTTTTCGGGATCTCGCATGACACCGGCGATGCAGAACTGACCCATGCAGTGCTCGATGGTGTTGCCTTCGCTTTGAAGGATTGCCTTGAGGCCTTGAGTGTCGCTGGCACGCGTGTCGACCGGCTGCTGGCGGTGGGCGGTGGATCGCGCTCCGACACCTGGCTGGAAATCATTGCCAGCCTGTTGAACGTGACCGTGGACGTTCCGGTCGACGGAGATTTTGGCGGATCGCTCGGGGCTGCACGCCTTGGCCAAGCAGCTGCTCTTGGGACGACGGAGGGTATTTTTTCAAAACCATCCATCAAGGCCAGCATAGAGCCCCGACCCGCGCTGACAGAATCATACGCTGAGGCCTACGGGCGCTGGCGCAAGCTTTATCCGGCTCTGAAGCAGTCCGGTTTCTGAAATTCCAAGGAGATTAGATTATGAGCACTGGGTTTTTTGGCGATTTGCAGCCGATTCAATATGCCGGTCCGTCGAGCCGCGATCCGCTGACATACCGCCATTACAACAAGGACGAAATTGTTCTGGGCAAGCGCATGGAAGACCATTTGCGCCTCGCGGTTTGCTACTGGCACAATTTCTGTTGGCCCGGGTCCGATCCATTCGGCGGCGAAACCTTCATGAGATCCTGGATGGCTGCCGGCGGCGACCCGATGGATCAGGCCCGGCTGAAGGCTGATGTTGCGTTTGAGATGTTCCAGATCCTGGGCATGCCGTTCTTCACATTCCATGACCGGGATATCGCTCCTGAAGGCAAGACGCTCGCCGAGAGCAATGCCAACGTAAACGCGATTGCCGATATCTTTGAAAAGAAAATGGCCGATACCGGCATCGGCCTGTTGTGGGGAACGGCGAACATGTTCTCCAACCGCAGGTTCATGAGCGGCGCTGCCACGAACCCGGACCCGGATGTCTTCGCTTACGCGGCGGCGCAGGTGAAGAACGCCATGGACGTAACCCAACGCCTCAACGGTGCCAACTATGTCCTTTGGGGTGGGCGCGAGGGCTATGAAACCCTGCTCAACACCAACATCAAGCAAGAGCTTGATCAGCTCGGCCGGTTCCTCAACATGGTGGTCGAGTACAAACACAAGATCGGCTTCAAAGGCGCTATCCTGATTGAACCAAAACCTCAGGAACCGTCCAAACACCAGTACGACTATGATGTCGCGACCGTCTATGGCTTCCTGAAGGCCTATGGGCTGGAAAACGAAGTCAAGATGAACATCGAACAGGGCCATGCGATTCTGGCCGGTCATTCCTTCGAACACGAACTGCATATGGCGCGTTCTCTCGGCATTTTCGGATCCGTGGATATGAACCGGAACGATTATCAGTGTGGCTGGGACACCGATCATTTCGGCATGAACGTTCCTGAGCTGGCACTGGCCTATTATGAAATCCTGTTGGCCGGCGGGTTTACCAGCGGCGGTACGAATTTCGATGCCAAACTGCGACGTCAGTCGCTTGATCCGGTTGATTTGATCCAGGCGCATGTCGGCTCTGCAGACGCAATTGCGCGTGGCTTGAAGGCGGCAGCCGAAATGATCGAGGACGGCCGGATGAAAGGCTTCGTCGATGACCGCTATGCCGGTTGGCAAAAGCCGGAAAACGCCGAAATACTTAAGGGCGGTTCTTCTCTTGAAACTCTGGCTGAAAGGGTGCACACCAGCGATCTGGAACCTCAGCCGAAATCCGGCAAGCAGGAATATCTGGAAAGCCTCGCCAATCTGTTTGTCTAAGAGGACGGCACATTTCTGCGCTGGTCAGTCGGTCCGGCCAGCGCAGTCTTCAACAGGCGACCGCTGACGGCGGCAACGTTCGGAACAATATCGAACGTCTTCCCACGTCTTCACCCATTTTCTGCGCCACGAGAACGGACGACCGCAGAAAGCGCATAGCTTTTCGGGCAGGTCGCCTTTCCTGCGCATCTTCATGCACCGTCTCCAAAGAGGTCCGATTGCCTCGGATCCTTCCGGCGGGTGTTGCGGCGGCGCGCACTCTGTCCGCGCATTGGAATGCCGCTTTTTCGACTGCCATGTTTCGATTGGATATCGGCGGCCTTTCCCCGAAAGGCATAGCCCTTGCGAACGGCCCAGACTTTTTCCCGTGCTTCCTTTGCTGCGCTCAGGTGATCAACCACAGGAAACGGATATGTTTTGTCGAGCACCTTGGATGCGTTGTCCGCTTTCCAGGGCTCATGAACAAAGGCTGGGTCAATTTGGGCCAGTTCAGGCACCCAGCGTCGAACAAAGTCGCCGGTGGGATCCTGATCTTGTCCCTGTTTCACCGGATTGTAGATCCTGATCGTATTGATGCCGGTCGTCCCGGATTGCATCTGCACTTGCGGCCAGTGGATGCCCGGCTCGTAGTCTGTAAACAGTCTGGCGAGATGGAGCCCCGGAGCTCTCCAGTCAAGCCAAAGATGATAACTGGCAACTGCCATCAGCATGGCTCGCATGCGGAAATTCATCCAGCCGGTTTGATGAAGCGCACGCATGCATGCGTCGACAAAAGGTAGGCCGGTTTCACCGGTTTGCCAGGCCCTCAGACGTGTCTGGTCCGGCTCCCTTGACCTCAGTCCGTCATAGGCGCGATGCAGGTTGTCAAATTCCAGACGCGGCTCGTCTTCCAGTTTCTGCATGAAGTGGCAATGCCAGTGGAGGCGTCCGGAAAAGGAGCGCATGGCACCCTGCCACGTGCTTTTGCCAGGTTCGTTTGAGTGCTTCAGGTTGCGCTGTCGATCCCATGTTGCCTGTGCGACTTCACGCATGGAAAGCGTTCCGAACGCAAGGTGCGGGGACAGGCGGGAGCAAGCATCAAAGGCCTTGACCGGTGTCGCCATTGCAGCGCGATAGGGTTTTCCGCGCTTGAAAAGGAAGCTCTCCAGTGTGTCCAGAGCAGCCTTTCTACCGCCAATTTGTCGTCCTTTGCACGGGTCTGGCGAAAGGCCTATCTCACTTGCTGTCGGCACATGTCCGGGATCAATGCCGGACAAGGTTTTGAGACAGGGCGTTTCAATAGGCTCGACGGCCATGAAAGTGTCCCAGCGATTTGCCCATCCGTCTCTGGACTCAAGGCGGCGAATGACACCGGTTTGTCGACATTCAGTCCAGACGATCCCGTTTGTGCGGCACCAGTCAGCAACCTGTTTATCCCTCTGATAGGTCCAGCCGTTTCCCGTCTCCTCGTGAGACCAAAGACCCGCGATTGATGTCTGTTGCAAAAGTCGGTTCAAAACATCAGTCACGGCGCCAACGCGAACGATCAACGGCTGGCCTTGCAACGCAAGATCTTCCTTAAGGCCTTCAAGGCATTCCTGTAGAAATGAATACTGCCGTGCGGAAAAATCCGGCTGGGTCCAAAGTGAAGGCTCAACGACATATAGCGGCAGGACCTGGCCTCTCAGCGCAGCACGTTTTAGCGGTTCATGATCCAGTATTCGCAGATCTCTTTTGAACCAGACAACTTGAACTGAAGGTGACACTGTTGAGCAGACCCGACGATTGACCTTGTTATCTTTACGCCGCGCACTGCATTCGGATTTGCGGAGCGTGTCCCTACATCCGGTCGAGCATCTGAGTGCCGTCGGGGTCCGACAGGGAATGCAGGCGATTGGCAGCATGGCGTGCAAATCTGTGAGTGACTGATTTACGCGTCGCGGCAGCGAGTTTGTGTTCAGGCGCATTGCGCAGGATTTCGGCGCCATAGCCGTCGGAAACAATCAGCCCCGCTTCATCCGGAAAAATGTCCAGCGGGACGTCAGGATGAGTTGCGAAAAAAAGACGGTCGCAGTGCTCCCGATAGTCTGGCCATTTGCTGTCTGCTCGGAAGTCGGCGATCGAGGATTTGACTTCGACAATCCATATTTCGTGTTTTGGTCCGAGCGCAATCAGATCAGCGCGACGGGAAGAGGCAAGCGTGACTTCTGCAAGCGAAGCGAAGTTGAGCTGCCGGAGCAAACGCGCCGTCCCGCGCCAAACCTTTAGCGCTGTGTCGGACTGACGCCCGTCTTTCAATGGATCGTCGAGTTGTAGCCTGCCTGGGGATTGCCCAATATCGTTATTCATTCTAATTTTGTTCCATGTTTGTTCGATTTTTTCAAGGGTCATTGAGAAGTTGCACAAACGATGGAGTTGACCTGACGTGAGAAATTGCGTGTCCTAGAAGTCGTTTCGGGCGGCACACACACGGAGGTGTCGACCGATTGGATATGCCAAACCGGGAGGGAACTGGCGCTTGCGAAAACTATTGAATGTTGTCTTTCTGGCGAGCCTGTTTGCTGCCCTCTCGTCTGCAGCGCATGCAGGCAAGGGAGATCGTCTTTTCCAGGTGCCCAAATCCGCCCCGCTTTTGCAGGGCAAGACGCTTGACTTGAGATTTGCTGAATTTGCCCAGGGGATCTGGGTTCGTGAACTGGAAAATTGCCCTGTGCCGCGTGTTGACCGAAGCGAACCGGGATCCGCCCTGGTGATCTATCGGGGATTGCTGGAAACGCCGGGCAGGATTTGCCAGGTCTATGGGGCCGAGCGCGCCGGTCGCATGACACAACGTGCCGCAATCAACTGCCTTTTGAACGATGGTGGTGAATCCATCGAGCTGGTGACCGTCCAGCCACGTGGCACGGATGGGTTGCTCGTACAGGAAGGCGAAAAAGTGCCTGTTCACTTCAGATTTTGCCGTAAGATCATCCCGATCCTGCAGTCTCAAAAAAGCAACTGACCCTGAAACTAGATCTCGGGTCCCGACCAGACGGCTGATCGAGCCGGTTTCTTGGGCGTGCGCGATTCCGCGATATGAGCCGTCAAAGGATCGAGCGCGCACAGGGCGTCGTATTGGCTCAAGAACACCTGACCAGTCAGGTGATCCAGAAAATCGGTGCGCTTCAATCGATCCATGACCGGACCTTTGACTTCCGACAGATGAAACGTGACGTCCGAATCCGAGAGCCTGAGGTTGATTTCTTCAAGGCTTTCAAGCGCGCTGGCATCAACGGCATTTACTGCGGGACACATCAGAACCACATGATCGATATCCGGGTTTTCTGCCACAAGGGCATAGACCCGATCCTCCAGATACCGTGAATTGGCGAAAAAGAGGCTTTCATCGACCCGCAATGTCAGAACGCTGTCTCCGGTAATCACCTTGTGTCGGTCAACATTGCGAAAGTGTTCGGTGCCTGGAACGATTCCGACAATCGCAGTGTGGGGCCGGCTGGAACGATAAAGATAAAGCGCTATCGACAGGCCGACGCCTGTCACCACGCCCTGTTCGACACCAAAAAACAGAGTGACAAGGATGGTGGCCGCCATGGCTGCGAAGTCGCTCTTGGAATAGGCGTAGGTGCGTCGAATGGCACCAAAATCAACAAGCGATAGAACGGCGACGATGATTGTGGCTGCAAGCGTGGCCTGTGGCAGAAAGGTCAAAAGCGGCGTCAGAAACAGCGTCGCAAGCGCGATGCCGACGGCCGTGAATGCGCCGGCTGCAGGTGTTGCGGCACCAGCATCGAAATTGACCACCGAGCGCGCGAAACCGCCGGTGACCGGGTAGCCGCCGGAGACCGCTGAAGCAATGTTGGACGCACCAAGGCCGACCAGTTCCTGATCCGGTTCGATACGTTGGCGTTTCTTGGCCGCAAGGGTCTGTGCGACAGAAACCGACTCCACGAAACCGATGACCGAAATCAGGAGCGCAGGCCCGGCCATGGCCAGCCAAAGGTCGCTGTCAAAGGATGGCAGTTGCGGTACCGGCAAACCGGAGGGAATATCGCCAACAATCCTGACACCGCGCTCACCCAATTCAAACGCCGCAGATAGGATCGTCGTTGCAGCAACCGCTGCCACTGGCCCGGCCTTGGTCAGGATGTCGGCCAGAAAAGGCTTCAGCCCAATACCGAGCAACATCTTTTTCAGGCTTTTCCTGACCCAGAACAGAAACCCAGTCGCGCTGAACCCGATGGCGAAAGTGATCCAGTTGACCTCATTGAGGTGAGACACAATCGACAGAACAATGTCGTATAACGTGTGGCCATGTGCTGGAACACCGAGAAGATGTTTCAGCTGGCTGGAAGCAATCAGAAGGCCTGAGGCGGTTATGAAGCCCGAGATGACCGGGTGACTGAGGAGGTTGGCCAGAAATCCGAGGCGAAACAGCCCCATGAGCACAAGCATCAGACCCGAGACAAACGCCAGCACGATAGCCGCGCCCAGATATTCCGGCGTACCCTGCTGAGCAAATTCACCCACCGCGGAAGCAGTCATGAGCGACACGACGGCAACGGGGCCGACGGCCAATGCCCGGCTGGTGCCGAAAATTGCATAGGCGACCAAAGGAAGAATGGAAGCGTAGAGCCCGACCTCCGGCGGAAGTCCCGCGAGCAGCGCATAGGCCAACGACTGCGGGATCAGCATGATCGTCACGATCACCGCGGCAACCAAGTCGCTGGTCGCCGTCTCCCTGTCGTAGCGGCTGCCCCAGTCAAGTATGGGCAAATAACGCTGAAACCGGATCATCTTGTGCCTTTTCGAGTGCAAAACGAGCCGGAAATCCGGCTCGAAGGAGGTTGGGAAAGAACTCTTCGACTGCGGTCAGGCAGCACTGACCTTTTCAGGTTTTGCCATCCATTCCTTGCCACGCAACATGGCGCGCCAATAGACGGGTGGCAAAATGCGTTCTTTCAAGAGCCATGCAGTCCGCGTTGGCCTGGTCCCGTCCACCAGCCAACGCGGAAAGCTCGGCAACAGCGTTCCGCCATAACCGAACTCGGCAAGTACAATCTTGCCGCGCTCAACCGTTAGCGGACAGGATCCATAACCGTCATACTGTGCCGTGGCGCTATGGCCTTGTATGTCGGAAACGATGTTCTCCGCCACAACGGGTGCCTGCTTGCGCGCAGCTGCAGCGGTTTTGGCATTTGGTGCATTCATGACATCACCCAGAGACCAGATATTCTCAAACGTCTTGTGCCTGAGTGTCGACTGGTCGACGTCAATCCAGCCTGCCGCGTCGGCGAGAGGTGATACCCGGACAAAATCCGGTGCGACTTGGGGTGGGGTCACATGGATCATGTCAAACTCGACATCAATCTGCCTGGGCACCGCATCGGGGACCTTGACCTCGAAAACAGCTTTCTTGGAGGGTCCGTCGATGGCAATCAGGTTGTGAAAGAAATTCAGGTCAGCGCCGTAAAGCTCTATGTATTCCATCAAGGCGGGAACGTAGTCTTTGACCCCGAACAGTGCACCACCGGCATTCATGAACTGAATATCGATCTTGCCGAGCCGTCCTGACTTGTTCCAGTGATCTGCTGACAGATACATCGCCTTTTGCGGCGCACCGGCACATTTGATCGGCATGGGTGGCTGTGTGAAGACGGCACGGCCTTCCTTCATTTTTTGAACCAGTTGCCAGGTGTAAGGGGCCATGTCGTAGCGATAATTCGATGTGACACCGTTCTTGCCGAGCGTGTCGACCAGCCCTTCGACCTTGTGCCAATCGAGTTTGAGTCCTGGGCAAACCACAAGGCGGCCGTATTTCACAACGCGGCAACCATCGAGAAGGATGGCATTGTCTTTCGGTTCGAAAGCGGCAACCGCCGACTTGATCCAGTGCACGCCTTTCGGAATGAGTGAGCCCATGGTCCGGGCCGTATCGGAAGCGTGAAAAATACCGCCACCGACCATGGTCCATCCGGGCTGGTAATAGTGCACATCAGCCGGATCAATTATGGCGATGTCCAGATCGGATTTTCTGGAGAGGAGGCTGGAAGCAACCGAAATGCCCGCCGCTCCGCCGCCGACAACCACGACATCGAACCTGGCATCTTCCACTGCATCCGTCGGCGTCCGTCCGCCATTGGCGATCCGACGCACAACACCCGCCATGTCGTAACCGGCTGCCTTTGTCTGGGCCAGAATATCGGCCAATGGCAGCGTTTCAGCCTGCGACAAGGACCAAAGTGTTGCCGAGCGGGTCCCCGTGCGGCAATAGGCCAGAATCGGCTTTGGCAATTCCTCCATCAATTTGCCGAAGTCGTCCGCATCCTCGTCTCGCACCTTGCCCGCAACAATAGGCAGATAACGTGCCTCGAGACCGAGCTTCATCGCGGCGGCCTCGATTTCCTCAAAGACCGGTTGATCCGCGCCTTCCCCGTCGGGTCTGTTACAGATAACGGATCGAAATCCCTGCTGTGCGATTTCTGCCAGGTCTTGCGGGCGGATTTGCGGTGCTACCGAAATACGTTCATTGATGGGGTTCATGGATTGCCGCCTCCTGCCGGCACCGACTGAAAATCGTCAGCTCACATCAGCCCGCATCCCCACGTTCCGGGGAAGCAGGCTGGCACTTTGTTCTTTTCCGGTTTTCAAAGACCGTTTACGGGCACCTTCAGGAAGGTTTTGCCATTGTCTTCCGACGGGGGAAGCTGTCCGGCACGCATATTCACCTGAAGTGAGGGAATAATAAGCTTCGGCATGTCCAATACGGCGTCGCGTTCCGTCCGGAACTTGACGAATTCGGATTTCGACTTGCCGCCACCGACATGAATGTTGTGTTCTTTTTCGTCTCCAACGGTCGTTTCCCACTGGATGTCCCGGCCATTCGGGCCGTAGTCGTGACACATGAACAAACGCATCGCGTCCGGCAGAGCCAGCAGCTTTTGAATGGAATCGTAAAGCATTGCGGCATCGCCGCCGGGAAAGTCAGCGCGAGCGGATCCACCATCCGGCATGAACAGCGTGTCGCCAACAAAGGCCGCGTCGCCCATGACGTGAACCATGCAGGCGGGCGTATGGCCGGGCGTGTAAATCACGAACGCAGTAAGTTCACCGATCTGATAGGTATCGCCGTCCTTGAACAGCTTGTCGAACTGGCTTCCGTCACGCTGGAACTCGGTGCCTTCGTTGAACACCTTTCCGAAGGTTTCCTGAACCACCGTGATTTTTTCACCGATACCCAACTTTCCGCCGAGCTTTTGCTGAATGTAGGGAGCGGCTGAAAGATGATCCGCGTGTACGTGCGTCTCGATCAACCATTCCAGTTTCAGGTCTTTTTCCTGGATATAGGCGATGATCTCGTCGGCATGATCGTATGTGATGCGCCCCGCCGCGTAGTCGATATCCATAACGCTGTCGACAACGGCGCAGGCATTGGTGGCCGGGTCCTTGACCACATAGCTGATCGTATTTGTGGCCGGGTCAAAGAAAGCTTTGACTTCCGGTTTGCTGGTCATGTCGACCGGGTAATTCGATGTGCTCATCTTCATCTCCCTATATCTTGGTGCTGCCTGGATCAGGCTTGCGCCGTGTCTGATCGATAACGTGTTGAGATTGCCCATCTTGCTGCCAGCATGCCTGCGATGATCGCAGCGAATGTCAGCAAGGGTTCCATCAGTCCAATTCCCAGGACCGGCACCAGACCGCCGGGGCAGAATCCGCTCAATCCCCAGCCAATTCCGAAAATTGCCGAGCCACCGACAAGTCTGGTGTCCAGATCCTGGTTTGTTGGAAGCGCGAATGCCTGGGCCAGAAGCGGTTGTTGCATGCGGAAAATCAGCCGATAGCCGATAGCTGTCACAAGCAGGGCGCCCCCCATCACGAAGGCAAGGCTCGGATCCCAGGTTCCGGCGACATCGAAGAAGTTCAGAACCTTGGCCGGGTTGCCCATCCCGGAAATCAGAATGCCGCATCCGAAGAGGAGGCCGAAAGCGAATGCAAAGAGAAGTCTCATTTCGTCAGCCTCCGAAAACGTGTCTGGTCAGATAAACGGTGATTGCTGCTGTCATCATGAAGGTCATGGTCGCAACGATTGAACGGCCGGACAGCCTGGACATTCCGCACACACCGTGCCCGCTGGTGCACCCGGAACCGAATGTTGTGCCGACACCTGTCAGAAAGCCGCCGACGACCAAAAGCAGCGGAGAGGACGGTATTGAGATTTCCGGAAGCTGACCGCTGAGACCAAGAAAGATCAGAGGGCTTGCAACCATGCCCGCCAGAAAGGCCGCTCGCCACGCCCAATCCTGGTTGAGCTGCGTTGTCAGGAAACCGCTGACGATGCCATTGATGCCGGCAATTCGGCCGTGAACTGCCATAAGAGCAACAGCGGCAAGACCAATCAGGACGCCGCCGCCGAAGCTGAGTAGGGGTGTGAATTCGGTCATGATGAGCCTTTTGTTACTATATGTTCGAATATATGAATATAATAAGAAAGTAGCAAGGGCTTTCGGTATCAACCAACTGCGGACCTGGCGAAAAAGAACAATCTGGCGAGATGCAGGATTTTGCGGCAACCTACCGTGAATGCTGTTTAACGGCTGATGGACGACCTGGGGAAGGGGCGCAAATGAAGATCAATCTGGCTTTGTCAGCCGCATATATTCTTGTCTTGAGCTTGGCCGGTGGCAACATGGCCTTGGCCGCGGATGATGACATCAAGGTCTCTTTGAAGCTCTTCGGCAAGGAAGATATCGAACAGGGAATTGATCGTTGCCGTTTTTCGCTTTGGCAAGATGACAGGGACCCGGAAACTGACCGATACGCATTTCTGTTTCATGCCAACGCGATAAATGATGGATATCAGGGCCCGGCCCGTATCAAGGTAGGAGAAACTGTTCACGCGCTCTACCAGCTGGCAAAGGGTGGTGAGAGCATCAACGGTCTTTCTTCGCACTACCTCTATGCCACCGAAGACCGGGAAATCCGCGTGCATGTCGAGATTGGTGACGCGGGACTTTCTGGTGAACTTTATCGAATCAAAGATGCCGATATGACCGTCATTCAGAAAGGCAAGGTCCCGTTTGTTGCCAGCGCAAAAGGTCATCTGGGGTGTTTGCAGCCGCGCACGCAATCGGCCAAGGCAACGCCGGTTCGCGAACCTGAAACGCGCGTGCCGGGACCGCCGAATGGCATTCCGATCGGGCGTCAGACAATTCTGGATGACATGTCTCAATTGCCACCGGAAGCTGTTCAGCTTGTGCGTGAAAATGCCGGTGATGAATGCGATGTCGACGGGTTTCACGCCTGGGGTGGAGCACGGTATGTCATCAATGATTACTATCTACTCTGGGAAGTGCCCTGCATCTCGGCTGCCTATCAAGCCGCGACAGCGCTCGTGATCACGCAAAACCCGCCACAAGGCTGGGGCAATCTTCTGACCCTGCCCAATCCGCCTGGTGAAAACGGCGAAATCTATCAGGCCATGAATGCGGATATTCTCGGTCCGAAGGGGTTCATCCGCACGACCAGCCTCAATCGTGGTGTTGGCGATTGCGGCAGCTATCGTGTCCACCGGTTGATAGATGCACCGGGTGAGGTTCTGGAGCTCGAGCTTTTGGAATTCAGAGAGAAGTCCGACTGCGACGGTATAGAAATGGCTCCGAAGGACTGGCCGCTTATTTTTCAGGCGTACTGACACGCTTGGCCGAACCGGCTGGTTGTTCAGCCAGCACGACTTCGGTTCCGTCCACACGTTTGCGGGTCATTGCGCCCGACACCAGGAGCGCGGGATTGTCGGCAGGGTCCGGGATATGTAGATCGGTCCTAGGGCCTGAAAACTCACCCATCGGCCGCAAAATGTCTTCATGCACGACACTGCCGACGAACAACGGGCTGATTTGGCCTGCATCAAGAATTTCGTAGCGGCTTGGCCAGAGGCGAAGCACCCACCGGCCGCTTTCTGTTCCCGTGTCGTCATTGCGTATCAGAACAAGATCAGGCTGACGCCCATTCTGGGTCCGCGGCAGAATAGGGAGTGAGTCGGGTGGCGTCTTGCCTTCAACGAAACCGCCTGCGGTTGTCAGGGACCATTTTGGCGGTTGCTGCCAGCCATGCTTTTCTGCAGCAGTTGCGAAGGATCCCAGCGGACCCGAATACTGGATGACCAAGGGCTCTTCCCTGTCGCCGTTCAATTCGATCCGATTGGCTGGCAGGGCCATCCAGCCACCCTCACGCCAACTGGTGGCGGTCATGATTTCCTTGTGGTCGCGCGGTTGATAGGTAACAAGCGCCTGATCGAAGCTTGTCGACAGATGCCAACCGCCAAAAACCGTCAGTGTGAGAACCACGAGGGAGCCTATCGTCAACTGGCCGATTTTCTCATTGTGAATTGGTCCGAATACAAACGCGAACGCAGACACCATGGCTGTTCCGAACAGCAGGCCCGCCAACACATCGGACATCCAATGCGCGCCGAGATAGACGCGTGAAAAGCCGATCGTGATGACGAAGGCGGCGGTAATGGTGAATATGGCGGCTTTTGCCCATCGATTGAGGTCATGAGCGGCCAGGACGGCGCAAATGCCGAATAGAACGGCGTTGAGCGTGGCATGGCCGCTTGGAAAGCTGTAGGCGTCGGCCCCACTGTAGAGTTCGATCGGTCTTGAACGGTGCAAAAGCAGTTTGAACAAAGGCACGAACATCGCGGTGCCCGCCATTGCGATGACAAAACCGATGCCGCGCCGCCAGGCTTTTCGAACAAAGAGATATCCTGCGACGACAACCGCGACAGCTGTCACCACGATCCCGTCGCCGAGCGTCGTCATGAACACCATGATCTTGTCGCCGGCAGGCGTGCGTAGGCTGTCGAATAGGTTCAAAATCGCCAGGTCTGCGCGCACCAACGGCTCGCCTGGAGCAACTTCGCTCACGACCCAGAAAAATGCCGGCATGCTGATCAGCAGCAACAAGGCCGAAGCAAGCATGCCGCTTGACCGTGGGTGCGCTGGGTCAAAGTTTCGTGCGATCCATTGTGACACCGGGTTCCCGTGCCTTGCGAACCAGTTGACGATTGCCGCATGGGCATTGGGAAAAAGGGGCAGGATAATCAGGATCAACCAACGGCCCAGCATGACGGCCAGGAAAATGATCACCAGCAGGACACCGAGCACGAGCGCAAGACGACCGCTGATTTCACCGATCGCACTCAGAGCGGACCCTGCAATGATGCCGGGTCCCAGATGTGCTGCTGCCCAGGCAAATGCAGACGTGACGTTCACGACTGTAAAGCGGGAGAAATTCATGCCTGCCATTCCGGCAATGCCGGGAACCACCGATTTTACGCCCGGCACGAAGCGGCCGATGAAGACACTTTTGCCGCCATGCTGTTTGAAGAACGCCTCACCGCTGTCGAGCATGTGGGTATAATTTCGAAGCGGCCACATGCTTCTGATCTTGTCTTTGAACTTCCAGCCAATCCAATATGAAATGGCATCGCCTGCCGTCGCGCCGAGTGTTGTCCATATGAAGATCGGCACCGGATCCAGGTTGCCGAGCCCTATCAGCGTTCCAGCTCCCACCAGTACGACAGTCGTCGGCACGAACAAACCGATGATGAACAGCGCTTCACCCATGGCGGCCAGAAAACAGATTATGCCAGCCAGAGATGGGTTTTCAGCTATGAACGTCAGAACTGGATCAAGAAATTCGGTCACAGAAATCTGTCTGTTGGATCAGGTATCAAAATCAATTGCAGAAACTGCCCGACCTTGCTTTTCAGGCAGCATCAACTGTTGCTTCATATAAGCGCACATGCGTTCATCCAATAGCGAAAAATCGGTTTGTCATGTCGCGCGGCTGCTCTGACATGAAACAAAGTTATATACTTTCAGGTGCTCAACGATGCGTGCGCCATGCTTTTTCTGGAGGCTTTGATGTTTGAATCGGCACGTTTACCGCAGAAAATGACAAAGAAGACTTTCAAGAAAATGGAGCCGGAGATTCGCGAGGCCTTGCTGTCAGCTCAGCTGCCGGTTGTTGAAAAGCAGTCTTTTTCCACGCTGATTCTGGTCGATGGTCTGGACGGCGCAGGTAAGGGTGAGGCGGTCGCCAGGCTCTATGGTTGGATGGACGCACGTCACCTTGTTTGCAATGCTTACGGTGAGCCGATGGACGAAGCGCGATTGCGTCCGCCTCTTTGGCGGTACTGGCGCGATCTTCCGGCTAAGGGTGAAACAGCCATCGTCTTCGGCAGCTGGTACCAGTCGATCCTGCGCGATCTGATTTACAAGAAGATCGACGAAGACGCTTTCGAAAAGGCGCTGGTGCGAATCCGCCGCTTTGAAGAGATGCTGTCAAACGAAGATGTGCTCATCCTCAAATTCTGGTTCTACCTGCCGAAAAAAGAGCAGGAAAAACGTCTCTCTTCGATTCCGAAAAAGCATGCTGCCCGTCATGTTCTCGCTGATTGGGCAGCGCTCAAGCACCACAAGAAAGCCAGTGAAGCAGGTGAAAAGATCATCCTTGAAACCTCTAAGGGATATGCACCCTGGTTCGTGATCCCCTCCCAAGATCCCGAATATCGGGATGTCGCCTTGGCTCAAACCGTTGCCCGGTCAATGAAGCTGAAAATCGAAGACGGTGAGCCCCGATCTGTGGCAGCTCCGCCGGTCGTCGGCGGCCTGACACGCGAAACAGCAGTCGACACAATTGACCTGACCGAATCGCTCGAAAAGGCCGAATATGTAGAACAGCGGGAACGCTACCAGAAGATCCTGTCGGAGCTTTCGGACCGCAAGGCAATGACCAAAACGGGCGTGGTTCTTGTCTTTCAAGGCAACGATGCAGCCGGCAAGGGCGGGGCCATCCGTCGTGTGATCCGTCCGCTGGACCCGCGTATCTACAAAGTCCATCCTATTTCGGCTCCCACCGATGAGGAAAAGGCGCGTCCTTATCTTTGGCGGTTCTGGCGTCGCTTGCCGCGCAAGGGTCATTTCGCGATCTTTGACCGGTCCTGGTACGAGCGCGTTCTGGTTGAACGCGTCGAGGGATTTGCCGGTCATGAGGACTGGTTGCGGGCCTACAATGAAATCAATGAATTCGAACAGGAGCTGACGGATTTCGGGTTTATCGTCTGCAAATTCTGGCTGGCGATCTCTGAGGATGAGCAGTTGCGCCGTTTCAAGGCGCGGGAAGATACGGCCTACAAGCAGCACAAGATCACCGACGAGGATTGGCGCAACAGATTGAAATGGGATCAATATGCGATTGCGGCAGGTGATATGGTCGACCGGACGTCCACGCACTATGCCCCTTGGACACTTGTCTCATCAGAAGACAAGCGCCACGCCCGGGTTAAAGTTCTCAAGACAATTTGTGAACGGCTGGAAGACCGGCTTGAGGCCTGACCAGCTGGGCGTGCGTTGCATTTGGGAATTTTGGTAGACCAGCAGGGGAACGATCGAACTGCACGAATAGGGTCAAAGCGACTGCGCCAGATAGTCCATGGCTGCCTGTGCGCCACCTTTGCCGTGCGGCATTCCAAGTCTTTGGAAACCGAGTTCCACAGCCGAAAGTGTGCCAAGCAGCATGACCGCATTGACATGACCCATATGCGCGATCCGGATGCCTTTCCCGGACAAGTCTCCTATGGTGCCGCCAACAGTCACACCGCAGACCTCCTTGGTGAAATCGCGCAACGCGGCTGCATTTCCTTCACCAATCTTCAGCACCGTGACGCTGTTGGAGCGGGCATGCGGCTCGCTGACGTTGAAGCTGACGACGCCACCTTCCGACCACACCTCAATCGCTCGGCGCGTCGCTTCACCTAGAAGTGCATGCCTGCGCCAGGCTTTTTCCAGACCTTCTTCAAAAAGGAGCTCCAGAGCCTTTCGGAATCCGAACAGGAGGTGCTCTGGTGGGGTGCCGCAGTATTTCTGGTAGTGTTCTGCTCCCTGACGGAATGTCCAGTCAGTGTAGTTTGTCCTTAGGTCCGCGGTCTTGTGCGCCTCGTCTGCTTTCGGACCAGCGGCAACAAAGGAGAGCCCGGGAGGGCACATCAGACCTTTTTGGGATCCGGTGAGTGCCACATCGACGCCCCAGGCATCCATTTCAAACGGCATGCAGCCAAGCGATGCAATGGTATCGACCATGAAAAGAGCGGGGTGTCCGGCGGCATCAATTGCTTGCCTCAGTGCCGCGATGTCATTCCAGACACCAGACGCTGTGTCGACTTGCACCACCAGTACGGCCCGAATTTCGTGCGACTTGTCCATGGCAAGACGGTCCTCAAGGCGTTTGGGATCGACGCTCTTCTCCCAAGACCCCGGCAGGACTTCGACATTCAGCCCATTGATCTGCCCGGCCTCGCCCCAGCCGAGTGCAAAACGGCCGGACTCCAGAACCAATACCTTGTCGCCCCGACGAAGTGTGTTGCACAGGGCAGCATCCCAGGCTCCATGGCCGTTGGAAGCGTAAATGTAGGTCTTGCCATTGGTTCGGAATGTTTCCTTGAGCTTGGCAAGGCAATAATCTGTGGTTTCCAACAGAGGACCTTCGTAAATGTCCACGGCGGGGCGGTGCATGGCGCGCAGCACCTCGTCGGGCACATTCGTTGGACCGGGGATCATCAAAAACTCTTTGCCATTGCGCAGCGTCACGGGGAGATCCTTGTTTTTCCAGTGGAGATCAGAACGGACTTGTCGGAGGGATTGGTATGTAGCCGGATGCCAAAATTGTCGCTACGGACCGATCCGTCAAGACTGCAACACCTCTGGGACTGAACGTCGAATGTCGGCTCAATCGCTACCTTGCTGCAATTGCGAACAAGAGGATGGAGCAATTGTGATAGGAGCATCTCGACGGAGCAATTTGCGTCCGCGAGCGCCGCCAGGGGTTAACACACTGAAAAAACAATTGATTAGATAGCTGGTTGAAATAATGAAAGAGGCTGCGCCCTGCGGTTGAACAGAAAACACCTTGTCTCCGCAAAGCAATTTCTTCAAGTTACAACCGGTCGGTATCGTCAGTTAGGCGTTGCAGCATGATCCTGGTGAATGAAGGTGAAAGCCCTGTTATTCTGTGCCTGCCTCACAGCGGTACGGACATGCCCGAAGCTGTGTCAAAACGGCTGAATGCAACTGGACGCCTGCAGGCCGATTTGTCCTGGCAGCTGGACCGCGTTTTTGACTTTCACCATATCTTGAACGTAACGGTGATCCGTTCGACTGTGTCTCGATATGTGATCGATCTGGACAAGCCCGTTGGAAATGGTGACGGCGAACATTGTCCCGTCACGACACTTGATGGAAAACGGATTTATCAGGAAGGCGAGGAGCCTGGTCCAACCGAGATTGAGCAACGTGAACTGTTGTTTTATGATCCGTTCCACAAGGCTTTGAGACACCAACTGGATCGGTTGACTAAGAAGCATGGCAAGGTCATTCTTCTGGATTGCCAATCCATGCGCTCCCATATCAAGGGTGTTACCGGCAAAGGTCTGCCGCTGGTCAGCGTCGGCAGCATGGACGGCAAATCGACCGACCCCGACCTGCGCAATCTTCTGGTGGGGTCGTTTCAAGGGCTTCCAGGCTTCACAATCAGCGTTGACGAACACGCAAAAGGTGGCTTGATAACGCGCACTTTAGGGCAGCCGGATCGTGGTGTGCACGCCATGTCGCTCCTTCTGGCGCAACGGGCCTACCTGCGACATGAATCGCCGCCATTTGAACCTGACAAGACCCGCGTTGAACGTTTGCGTGAAGTACTCCAGGACATGTTAACCAGACTGATCGACTGGACAGCACTTCCGGACAAAAATGGGAATGAGGCAAGTTCCGGCGAAGTCAGCCAAGAACCGGAGGCTGACAGCGATCCATCTGGCGAGATGTCTGACGATGAGGTCGTTGCACCAAATGCTGAAGAGACGGAGCATCGTCAGGAAGCAGAAATCGAGGTGGATCCGGTAGATGCCTCGCAGTCGACTTCAAATGACAGTGGCGAACCGGAAAGCGGCGTATCCGACGAACTGCCGGAAAAACCGCTTCTGGTTGCTGAATAGCACCGTCACTCCGCCAAACGATTGAGGCAGACCAACGAACCATCGCCGTTGCACTGATCAGCGCCTTTCCGGCTCTCAATCGTTGCATGCTTCAGCTCGCATCCTTGAGTGAAGGGGAATGAAGCATTCCTCGAAGCAATCTGCGTATCGGAGCATCCGGCAAGACGCCGATGGCAAAGTTTAGATGTTCGACGTCGTTAGAAGAAAGCCTGCAGGCCGGTCTGTGCCCGACCGAGGATCAGCGCATGGATGTCATGCGTTCCTTCATAGGTGTTCACCGTTTCCAGGTTCTGTGCATGGCGCATGACATGATACTCTTCCTGGATACCGTTGCCGCCGTGCATGTCGCGAGCCTGACGGGCAATATCCAGCGCCTTGCCGCAATTGTTGCGCTTGATGAGCGAGATCATCTCCGGAGCAACATTGCCAGCGTCGAACAGACGACCGACGCGGAGAGCTGCCTGAAGGCCGAGCGTTATCTCGGTCTGCATATCCGCTAGTTTTTTCTGAAAAAGCTGTGTCTGGGCCAGCGGTCTGCCAAACTGTTCCCTGTCGAGGCCATATTGCAGGGCACGGGTCCAACAGTCTTCAGCTGCGCCCATGGAACCCCACGCAATGCCGTAGCGAGCCCGATTCAAGCAACCAAACGGCCCTTTCAGACCCGAAACATTCGGCAACAGGGCATCTTCGCCAACGTCTACGCCGTCCATGACGATTTCGCCCGTGATCGAAGCGCGCAGGGAGAGTTTGCCGCCGACTTTCGGAGCGCTGAGGCCTTTCGTGCCCTTGTCGAGCACAAACCCGCGGATGGCGCCGTCATGCGCTTCAGACTTTGCCCACACAACAAAGACATCGGCGATCGGAGCGTTGGAGATCCACATTTTGGTGCCAGTCAACCGGTAACCGCCATCTGTCTTTTCCGCACGCGTGCGCATACCGGCAGGGTCTGAACCGGCGTCAGGTTCGGTTAGGCCGAAACATCCAACATATTCGCCGGTGGCAAGCTTTGGCAGGTATTTCTGCCGCTGTTCTTCCGAACCATAAGCGTAGATTGGATACATGACCAACGATGATTGAACGCTCATCATGGATCGGTAACCGCTGTCGACACGTTCAATTTCCCGCGCGACAACACCATAAGAAACGTAAGATGCCCCTGCGCAACCGTAGTCTTCCGGTAACGTTACGCCGAGCAGGCCAAGTTCACCCATTTCATTGAAGATTTCCCGGTCGGTCTTTTCTTCCCGGTAGGCCTCAATGATGCGCGGCTGAAGTTTGTCTTGCGCAAAGGCGCGCGCCGTGTCCTGGATCAGCTGTTCATCTTCGTTTAGCTGGCTTCTCAGCTGGAACGGATCCTGCCAATCGAATGTGCCGCCGCCTGCTGGCGAGGATTTAATTTGAGCCGGTGCATTCATGACTGTGTTCTCCCGCGGGGCTGTCGAGGCTGCTGAATTCGGTGTCTCGTACCGGTGTTCATTCTGTTTCCTCTGGTTTTAGTGCAGTTTCGTTTGCAGAAAAGCGAAACCTGCTCCATCATTCATGACAAAATGGAATGATCTGAAGGCAATTGCTATGCGCCGTGCATTCGTCCCGCCTGCCGATACGCTGATCGCCTTCGAATGCGCAGCTCGACATTTGAGTTTCACGCGTGCCGCAGAAGAGCTGCACCTGACACAGGGCGCGATCTCAAAACAGGTGCGCCAACTGGAAGACAGACTTGGCGTGGAGCTGTTTCGCCGTGTGCGGCAGCGCATAGTGCTGACTGACGCCGGCCGGCTTTATCTGCACGACATCCGCGGCGCCCTGGAGCAGATGACTGCTGCCACGCGCCAGGTCATGTCCTATGCCGGTAGCGCAGACGTCCTGAACCTTGCCGTTCTGCCGACCTTCGGCACACGATGGCTTGCTCCCCGGCTCGCAGGCTTTGCGCGCCGTTATCCGGATGCCGGATTGAACTTGAGTGTTCGCCTGCAGCCTTTCGATTTTGGTGAAGAACCGTTCGATGGAGCAATTCATCATGGAGATCCGGTCTGGGCCGGAGCGATCGCCGAACACTTGTTCGACGAAGAGGTTATTCCGGTCGCGTCCCGGGCATTTCGGGACAGGCACGAGATTCGGTCGCCCATGGACCTTGTCCGCGTGCCGCGACTGCAACTGGCGACGAGACCGTTTGCCTGGAGGCAATGGTTCGACCTTGCCGGTGTGGAAACCGATGCAGCGTTCCAAGGCGCGCGTTTCGAACAGTTTGTCATGATCTCGGAGGCCGCCATCCATCATGCGGGTGCTGCGCTCATTCCCCGCTTTTTCGTCGAGGCGGAACTCTCTTCCGGCCGTCTGGTGCGCCTGTTCGACCTTTCTGTGCAGCAACAAAGCGCTTATTATTTTGTCTATCCGGAAGGGCGCACCATGCGACCGGTTGTTTCCGCATTTCGCCAATGGTTGATGGAAGAAGCCCGTGCTGCGCGTACCGCACGGGACACCATGCTCCCTGGTTGACCTTCAAAGACGGCTATGCTTGCGAATGTTCCGGGCACGACGTTGCCGCCGCGTCTCAACGGTCGGAGTGCTGCACCTTGAAACTGGACTGCCGCTTGATCTGGCTCGAAACATCTCCACATGCGCCGTGCAATCGGTTATCTGAACCGGATCTGAAGACATCACCGCGAACACCCGGGCAGAAAGGACAGAACCTTGGACAAACAGCATCTGCGTCTGATCCTAAACGGTAAATCTGCTGGCCGGAGCGACGTACGTTCTGCTGTTGAGGCGGTGCGGGCCATGGGACACGTGGTATCCGTTCGGGTCACCTTCGAAGCCGGAGATATCACCCGGTTGGCTCAGGAAGCCCTCAGGGATCATGAAGATCAAAAGATCGACACACTGGTCAGTGGTGGCGGCGATGGAACGCTTCACGAGGTCGTGGATGCCGTTCTGCACAGCGTGCCGGTGGGTGAAAGCCCCCCTTTCGCCTTTGCCGTTTTGCCACTTGGTACCGCCAATGATTTTGCACGGCACATTCGCCTTGACCCTTCAGACATCACTTCCTGTCTGCGATTTGCCGCAAGGGCCAGCGCCAAACCGATGGATATCGGAGAGGTCAACGGTTGTTCCTTCGTCAATATGGCAACTGGAGGGTTCGGCACGCAGGTCACGGCACAGACCGATCCCAACCTGAAGCGCGTGCTGGGCGGGGCTGCCTATCTATTTACCGGTCTCAACCGCTTTTCCGAGCTTGCAGCCTGTCAGGCACGGATCGAGGCAGAAGGGTTTGAGTGGGAAGGCGCTTTTCTTGCGCTTGCCATCGGCAACGGCCGCCGCGCCGGAGGCGGCATTCGCCTCTGCCCCCGTGCCAAACTGGATGACGGTTTCCTCGACCTGACAATCCTGCCTTTCCCAAAATCGGGAAAGGCCATCGACCTCCTCCAAACTCTCCTCGACAGAGGAGCTGACGATCTGACGCATGGTCTAATCATGCGAAGAGTTCGCCATGTTCAGATCGAAACCGAAAAATCGGTCCAGTTCAATCTCGACGGCGAACCCAGAAATGGACAGTCCTGGCAGATTGCGATAAGGCATCACTGCATCGACATGCGGCGGTGAGGTTCTGATGCTTGACGAGTTAACTTACCCGTTTTAGCCAGCCATCCGGTGCAGCTGAAATCAGGAGCTTGTTGTTGATTTCCTGGTCGATCGCGAATTCCGGATGGGATTTCAGGAATTCGTGAACAGCAGTCTTGGCATTGTTGCCGGGTGCCCATGGCCTGTCCGGGAACGTATCCTCCGGCAGATCCTCGATCACAGTGTCAAAGACAAGGCAATAACTGTCCTTGGACGCGAGCGCGGCATAAGCGTTAAGTTCTGCCAAGACGTGTTCGTGGGTGTGATTGCTGTCTAGGCACACCAGTATGCGTTCGTAGTCCCTGGCGTAATCATGCACCCGCTTGATCATTTCGTCGGCGACCGAAGATCCTTCGAACATATCGATCTTGGCCGACATTGGATGGCTGGTCAGGGCGTCGCGGTTGTGAGCACGGATGTCGATATCGATGCCGAGCACACGACGTCGTGCCGTCTTTGGATCCACCACACCACCGCTTTTGACCGCATCACAATAGTCGAGCATGGCCAACAGCGATGCACTCATGATCAGCGAGCCGCCATGTGCGATGCCAGTCTCGATGATCAGGTCTGGCTTCGTTTCCCAGACGATTTCCTGAAACACCGCCATGTCGGTCGGCAGCTGGATAATCGGTCGACCACCCCAAGCGAAGTTGTACATGTACTTTTGGTCGAAAGCAGTCTTCATCCAATCCCTGGACTGGGCTCGCCAGGCCTCCTGGTCGCGGTAAGTCGTGATGCGAGTTTCACGTTCGATCTCGAATTGCCGGATCGGGTCGTTGGAATTGGTCACAAAATTGCTCCTGATTGGGCCGCGCTCCCGTCACCGGCCGCGCGCAGCAGCTGCGGCAGATCGTCAAGCAAGGGACGCGGGTTAAAGCCGAATTCTTTTTTTAGTCTGGAAATGTTGATCTTGGGAAAGACCCTGCGCGCGCCGCCTGGCAAAAAGGTGCAATCTAGACCTTCTCCCAAAACGGTCCTGGCGATTTCAATGTGGCTGAGCGGGTGACCGCTGGCAACATTATAGATCCTGTGAATGCCACTGCGCGCGATCTTCTCAGCCATTTTGACGACGTCGGAGACGGCAACATAGTCCTTGGACGAATCTGAGCTTTCCTGAATGGAGGCCTTGCCAGACAGAGACAGGTCTTCAAGTAGAGACCCCAGAAACGTCGCTCTGCTTTGGTTCGGGCCATAAACGTTGGACAACCGGATCACCTTGACAGAGGGTCGTTCGAGCGAGAGACAAAGGGCTTCACCCAGCATCTTGGACAGATCGTAGGTCGTGTTCGCAGAAGGGCAGACTTTGATCAGCGCTTCCTCATGGGTTTCTTCAGGGCCCTCGGCTTTCGCATAGATCCGGGTACTGGAGAAATACACGAAGGACTCGAATTCGCAGGTTTCCAGAAACCTCGCCAAGACGCTCGCATGTGCATCGACTGTAGCCATCGGCTGTGCGCGGAAATTTCCGGTCATGCCGATGCAATAGAAAACCCGCCCGAGAGAGCCTTTCAGATTGGCTACCTCAGATCGGCCTGGTGTCGCGACGTCATAGCCGATACCCCGTAGATATTTCGTCAGATTGCTGCCGACAAACCCGCTTGAGCCGAGAACAGTTGCCTTCATGACCGCTTTCCCATCTGACGCCAGGGATTGCCGGCTATCACCGTATAGGCCGGGACGTTTCCTTTCACCACCGTCCCGGCGGCAATGACGCAGCCGGTGTTGACGACGGCTCCGTCCAGAAAAACGCAATTGGCTCCGATCCAGACATCGTCGCCGATGGTGATACCACCCCTGCTGGGCTGGAAGCCTTGATCGACAATTAGCCTTTCACGATCTTCAAAGGCATGATTGACGGGTGCAAAAGTGCAATTGGCCGCTACGGCCACGTTGTCGCCGATTGTCAGACCGTTGCCGGTATAGATCACACAACCCGAATTGAGGGTCACGCTTTCCCCGATGACCACATCTCCTGAGCCACCGGCTGGTTTGATCTTGACGAAACTGTCGACAACCGAACGTGCACCTATGCGAATGACGGTGCCGCGTACGCTGTCCTCTATGTCTGCCAGCGTGGAAATACGTGCGGTTGGATCGATCTGAAGTGTCATCGAGTCTCAGTGTCGGTAAATTGAAAAAACAACTTCAAAGCGCTCATCCGACAATATGGGTTTCGGGAACAAAGGTCACGAACTGAGTGCCTTTCTCCGTGAGCAGAGCGTTCTGTTTCCGGACTTCCTCGGCGATGTTCCATGGCAGAATGATAAGGTAGTCCGGCCTTTTGTCCGTCAGCACTTCGGGAGGCAGCACAGGAATGTGGCTCCCGGGCAGAAACTTGCCCTGTTTGGCCGGGGCAGCGTCGCACACAAACGGTAAAAGGTCTGGTCCAACGCCAGCAAAATTCAACAAAGTGTTGCCCTTGGCTGCCGCGCCATATCCGGCAACGCTCTTGCCTTCACGCTTGGCCTCGAGCAGGAAGGACAATGCCCGGTTCTTGACCTCTTCTGCACGACCCTGGAAATCGGCGTAATAGCCTGGGGTGTCCATGCCTCGCCGTTTTTCTTCCTCCAAAAGGCCTTCCACGGAGGCTGTAACGGTCCAGCTGCTCTCTGCTCGGCAGCCATAGACCCGAAGGCTGCCGCCATGGGTGGTCAGCTCTTCGACGTCAAACAGTTTCAGGCCCGCCGCTTCAAAGATACGTGCAACGGTTCCCAGCGACAGGTAAGAAAAATGCTCATGATAGACCGTATCAAACTGACTGAACTCAACCAGTCGCATCAGATGGGGAAATTCTAGAGTAACAACGCCTTCCGGCTTCAAAAGGCTAGCCAAGCCGCGGCTGAAGTCGTTGATTTCTGGTACATGCGCATAGACATTGTTTCCGATGATCAGATCGGCCCTCTTGCCAACCGCTGCAAGCTCTTGGGCTAAAGCTTCGCCAAAAAACCGTCGTTCCACCGGAATCCCGAGGGTTTCAGCTGCTTTCGCCGTAGATATCGTTGGCTCGATGCCCAGGCACGGAATGCCAGCCTGGACGAAATTTTTTAGCAGATAGCCGTCATTCGAAGCTACTTCGACAACAAAACTGTTCTGAGACAGATCAAGCCGTTGCCGGATCATTTCTACATAGGCGGCGGCGTGGGCAAGCCATCCTTTTGAAGTCGAAGAAAAATATGCATAGTCCTTGTCGAACAGGCTGTCGGCTGCTGTGTAGTCCTGCGTTTGTACCAGAAAACAGCTGTCGCAGACCATCAGGCGCAGCGGGTAGGTAGTCTCTGGTGCCCTCAGATCGCTGGCCTCGAGATAGGCATTTGATGGCGGGGCATAGCCAAGATCGAGAAATTGCCGGGTCAGTTCGGCTTCGCAGTGGCGGCAAGTCTGGGTCATGAGATTGGCTTTACCTTGGCAAGGGTCGGCAGCGTCTTGTCGCGTTCGGAGAGGCTGGTGACCTCCAGCGGCCATGCGATTCCGATTTGGTCATCGGCATGGTGAAGACCGCCTTCGTCGCCCGGGCTGTAGCTGTCGGAGTGGAAATACAGCAACTGTGCGTTCTCCGCCAGGGTCTGGAAGCCATGGGCAAAGCCTTTCGGAATATAGATCATCTCACCGCCATCTGCCGTCAGCGTGACTGAAGCCCAATTCCCATAAGTTTCAGAGCCCTGTCGTAAATCGACAATGACATCGAAGACAGAGCCGGCCATGCATTTGACCAGTTTCGCATCGGCTTTCGGAGGGCGTTGAAAGTGCATACCGCGCAGCGTACCCGATAATTTGCTGTGAGAGACGTTGCACTGGGACCAGATGCTTGTCAGCCCATGTCGCCGAAACTCTTCCTGGCAGAACATTCGAGCGAAGGAGCCGCGTTTATCGCCACGGCGCTCCAGGTCGATGCGATAAGCGCCATCGAGCGCAAGAGGTGTGAAAATCATCTGGCGGCCTCAAAGGCAACAATCTGAGCTTGTGTCAATTCTAGCGCATCTGCGCCCAACGCCACCTTTTGATACCAGCGCACCGTCTTGTCGATGGCGTCTTCAAACTGCCAGACGGGTGTCCAGCCAAGCTCGCTGCGGGCTTTGTTGATCGAAAGGTTGAGCCGTCCTGCTTCATGCACCGCATCGGGATCGGAGGCATCGATCCAGTGTCCGGGCCAATGGCGGATCATAGTGTCAGCCAGAGCGCCCACAGTGTGAATGTCAGCCGGTTCGGGACCGAAATTATAGCCTGTCTGAAAGGCCCCGTCAGTCGCCAGATCAACCTTCTCGGCAAGCGTCAGGTAGCCCTCCAATGGATCAAGCACATGTTGCCAAGGTCGGATCGAAGCCGGATTGCGAATTTCGATGGTCTTGCCGCTTTCGAGCGCGCGGATGATGTCCGGAACCAGCCGGTCTTCCGACCAGTCACCACCGCCAATGACATTGCCGGCGCGTGCTGTCGCGATCTTCAACTTATCGCCGCCGAAGGAACGGCGCCAGCTGGCCGAGACAAGCTCGCAGGCAGCCTTCGACGCCGAGTAAGGGTCATAACCACCAAGCGGATCGCTCTCGTGATAGGCGTAGTCCCGTTCGTTGTTTTCATAGACCTTGTCGGTGGTCACGATCACCGCAGTGACGTGCTTGTCCAGTTGACGCAAAGTATCAAGCAGATGCACGGTGCCCATAACATTGGTGGCCCAGTTGCCGACAGGGTCTCGGTAGGACCGTCGCACCAGAGCCTGGGCTGCCAGATGAAGCACGATTTCGGGGTCAAAGGATCGGATTTCGGCTGTCAAGGCCGCGGCATCGCGGATGTCGACAAAGGCACCCTGCATGCGCTCGTGCAGCTTGAGTTGCTGAAAAAGGCTCTTGTCGCCCTCTGGGGGTAGGGCAACTCCGAAGATCCGGGCGCCGCGAGCGAGCAGCATTTCACTAAGCCAGGCCCCTTTGAAACCGGTATGCCCTGTGATCAGAACCTTTTTGTTTTGCCAGAAACCCATTGCCGCCTACCAGACTTTCCAGGGTGCATTGCCGGTTTGCCAGAGTTGTTCCAGCTGGTTCTTTTCCCGGAGCGTGTCCATCGCCGCCCAAAACCCGTCATGCCGGTAAACGCCAAGCTGGCCATCCCTGGCCAAGCCCTGCAACGGTTCAGTCTCCCAAGGCATATCATCACTGGCAATCCGGTCGATCACCTCGGGTTCGCAAACAAAAAATCCGCCGTTGATCCACTGGCCGTCACCCTGAGGTTTCTCCAGGAAATTCGTCACCCGGTTGTCCTGGATGTCTAGAGCGCCAAATCGACCGGGTGGCTGAATGGCGGTCACTGTGGCATCCAGCCCGCTAACCTTGTGTTGCTCGACAAGTTGATCGATGCGAACATCGGCGACGCCGTCGCCATAGGTCAGGCAGAAGGTGTTGTCGATGTAATCCGACACGCGCTTGATACGGCCGCCGGTCATGGTGTTTTCGCCGGTATCCACCAAAGTCACCTTCCAAGGCTCAGCCTGTTGTCGATGAACTTCCATGCGGTTCTCGTCCATGTGGAAAGTAACGTCGGACATGTGCAGGAAGTAATTGGCGAAATACTCCTTGATCACATAACCCTTGTAGCCGCAGCAGATGATAAAGTCTGTAATACCGTTGGCGGCATAGATCTTCATGATGTGCCAGAGGATCGGTCGACCACCAATCTCGATCATTGGCTTGGGTTTCAGATGGGATTCTTCGCTGATCCGCGTCCCGAGACCTCCTGCCAGAATAACTGCTTTCATATCACACACCTGAATCGCCTGACGGGATCGGAGCCGAACTGCTGGTCGGTGACCGGGCTGCATAGGCACGAATGAGCCAAGCTTCTGCCACGGCTGACCCTCCGCATATCCGGACACGGTTAAGCCGCTACGTCTTGTTGTTTCGACGACTATCTAGCAAAGGCCACTCTGGCTGCAAACTGCTTTCAAGCTACTTTCTGAACCGAAGTGCTTTCAGTATGTGGTCTTCTAGGTCATAGCGAGTCTTGATACGGGATACGCGCCATAGCCTTCGGAACAATCTGATCCGGGTTGCAAGGGACACCCGCCGCAGTTTGCGGATCACTTTGTAGCAGCCGAGCGTGTAGTTCAGGCGCTGCCGGAGCTTATCGAAAAACGACTTTGCTCCATATTTTTCGAAAGACCCCGAGCCCTCCATGAAAACAAACTCGGCGTCTTCGACCCAGATCGCCAGGTCGCGCATGACGAATTCGGCAACCACATAGGACGCCACGCACCAGGCATGTGGATACCCGCTCCAGCGCCGGATCAGAATCTCGGCACCGCCATCAGCGCGCACCAAGCCGTAGCACCATTCAGACGGATAGGCGAGTGCGTACGGCACGATGCCGGCTGCAAGCGACTGGGGGTAACCGAAAATGATCGGGTCCGGGTGCAGGACACGTTCTCCGACTTCACTCACCCTGCGGACGGTTGGAGCCGCCAATAATTTGTCAGGATTTTGCTCCAACGCACTGATCAACAGAGACAAATAGTTGGGGCTCGACAGGTCGTCACAGGCGCGCAGACAGAAATAGTCGGAATGGTCCTGCCCATATTCCATGCAAAAAACGAAATTCTCCACGGCGGACAGGTGGGTTTCCTGGGTCAGAACCTCAAAACGCGGGTCTTGTTCGCAATAGGCACGTGCAATCTCGGCGGTGCCATCTGTCGATTTGTTGTCGACGATAACGGCCCGGAAATCTTGATAATCCTGATTGGCGATGCAATCGAGGCTGTTACGCATGGTCCGTTCGCCATTATAGATCGGGAACAGGACCAAGACCCTAGGTTTTGTCACCTTTGCCGTCCGTTCTGCTGATCGCAGCCAGGAGCGAAGTTGCCAGGCCACTCGAAGCCGGCGTTACTTAGACCCGCAAGCCTTGTCCGTCAACGCGCAAAGCTGGTTCTGGTGGTGACAGCTGAATTGGACAGTTCTCGCGGTTTCGGATATGGCAGCTGCGGTCGACAGGTGCGACGCAATTGCGGTCGGCAGGTTTTTGCCACCGGGTTCGGACAAGGACAGAATGGACGAATATCAGATCAGGAATTTTTTGAAATTCGCTCCGTCCCGATTGGGGCTGGCGCCGAAAATGCATCTGTTTATTCACATTCCTAAAAATGGTGGCATGGCTATTCGCGAAGCGCCGCAGTTGCAGGACAGGCTCGTGATCGCCAATCGCCGTCGTCTGAAAAGCAAGGCCTATGCGGACAAGCTGAAAGCCTTCATGGGTGAACGTGGTGGCAATCCGGGTTATGAACATGCAAGGCTACGTGATGTTGATCTTTCCGTGCGCCAGGCAGCGCGCGCCTTCGCAATTGTTCGCAATCCCTGGTCACGCACTGTTTCTAGATTCAAATTTGCTCTGCAAACAAGAACCTACAAAGATACATCGCCAGAGGCCACCGTGGCCGAATTCGAGACATTTCTGGAAGAACGGCACAAGTGGGGTGGCGTCGAATATTTTTGGCACCGGGCAGTGGCTGGCTGGTACGCTCAAGAAGACTACGTTCTTGATGAAAAAGGCCGCTTGGCGGCCGACATTTTGCGTCAAGAAAACCTGAGTGCCGAGATGCAGACCTATCTCGGGTTCGCAAGCGAGCTCAAGCGCCGGAACATCAGCACAAAGTCGCGCGCTGACTACCGCGATCTCTACACCGAGAAAACCATTCAGATCGTTGCCGATTGGTACGCAGCCGATATTGAGCGATTCGGCTTTGACTTCGACACACCGGCAACAAAGAGCGTCCTTTATGCCGAGACCTGATATTACTGAGAAGACACGTGTTTCCACGTCGCTCAGCCACCAGTTGCTGGACGCTTTCGGCACGCCGGTCGCGGATAAACTTGTCCTTCCGCGCGACGGCGTTGTAGCCGTGATTCTTGCTTACAATGAAGCTTTGAGGTTTCCGCATTTTCTGGATCATTATCGCACCTTAGGCGTGAGGCATTTTATTGTGATCGACAACGGCTCAGACGACGGTACGGGTGCGTTTCTTAACGGTCAGACGGATGTTAGCGTCGTTGAAACGCACAAGCCCTACCGGGACTACAAATCCGTCTGGCGGCAGCTCCTCTGTGACCGCTATCTTCAAGACCGCTGGGTGCTGTTCCCGGATGTCGATGAATTGCTGGTTTATCCAGGCTGGCCGGATCTTTCAATAAATGACCTGACGCTTTATCTCGACTCGGGAGGATACCAGGCTCTGTTCACGCCGATGGTCGACATGTATCCGGACGGACCATTGAACAATTTAACCTACAAGCCAGGCGAGCGCTTTCTGGATTGCTGCCCCTGGTTCGACGGCGATGGTTACCGTTACAATCCATTGAAAGGCTCTCACGGCAAGCGCTACAAGACGCCCGCGCGCCATGTATTCGGCGGCACACGCGAGCGTCTTTTCCACCAACATGCCAAACGGCCCACAACCGCACTCGACCGCTGGCTGTTGGGCTCTGTCTTCTCCTTGCGGGCCAAAGCAAGTGTTACGGCGTTTGGCCGTAAACTGGATCATCTGCTGTTCAAGCTCGTTAAAAATGCCTTGCCGAGCCCTGCGGCCGTTCAAAGCAAGATCCCGCTACTCAAATGGCAAGCCGGCATTTGTTTTTCCGGCGGCGTACACGGCATTGACAGGGAGGTCCCCGTCGCTCCTGACTGGGGCGTCTTGCTCCACTTCAAATATCTTGACGATTTCAAAAGCAAGGTCGCCGAGGCGATCACACGCAAGCAGCACACCGATAATGCTGGTCATTACCGGGACTATAATTCTCAAATTGAGAGCTTGATGGAAAAAGGTTTGCGTTCATTCTGCAGTCTCAGGTTCGACAGCGTGGAGACACTGATAGACTGCGGCCTCATGCGCGAAACACCTGCTCTAAGAAACTGGGTTTCTCGTTTGAATTAGTCGGTGGGACGCGTTTCTGGTTCTGGGTTGATTTGAGTGTGCAAAAACCGTATTTGCGACCGATTCATAACTCATAGAGCATGATAGGCATTCAACTCGCGACCGAATTGCCTTTCAGCTGGGCCATAATATTCCCTGAGGTTTGAATTCGGAAAGTCTTACAATCGACCACGAACCTTTGAGCAAGAAACAAAAAGTTTCAATGATTTTCCAAAAAAAAAGTCTCAAACTAACCACCGAACAAAGAAAAAGCAGATTTCTCACTTGGTTGACGCTGTCGAAGCGGCTAAATTCGTTGGAGTTGAAACGTGGCAAAATGACTTGATCATGAACTGCTTAAACTAATTCCAACCCTTAAAGTAACTTCCTTAAGTAGCGTTTGAAATCTGCTTCGAAGATTTCGACTGTTGCCACCAGAGCCGCTGTTAAGCTTATCAATTCTAATCAAGATGCAATGACGCAAAATGTGTAGTTTCCTCTTTTCCACTTTCGAGCCAACCACGGACGATTTTAATCGAATTATGGCGTTGCGTGGACCAGATTACACCGAAAGTAAAGTACTAAACAATTGCTTCTTTTGCCATAATTTGTTGTCGATGCGCGGGGACTACGTTAGTCAGCCGTATGTATCCGACGCAAATGATGTCGTGGTGATGTTCAATGGCGAAATCTACAGCTGTCCTGAAACCTATGAGAGCGAAGCGAATTATCTTTTTGACCTATACAAAGAAGTAGGTGCTGAGTGTTTTTCGCGCCTGGATGGTGAATTTGCTATTGTTATTGTGGACTTCGGGAAATCCGTGGTTCACGTTGCTCGAGACTGCTTTGGTACAAAACCACTGTTTTTTGGTTCCAGGAACGGACAATTCGGCTTTGCAAGTTATCGTGATGCTTTGGCTGCCCTAAATTTTGAAGGCATCAGAGCATTGAAACCAAATCACGCTATCGCATATCAGCTTGACGGACAGAGCATTCTCGAGCAGGAGATTTTTAGGTTCAATCTCGCCCAATACAAGACAGATATGTCGGATTGGGCTCGGGCGTTTGATCGCGCGGTCGAAAAGCGAGTGCGCCACGTAAAGGGTAAGGTATTCGTCGGACTTTCAAGCGGCTATGACAGCGGTGCAATTGCTGCTTCACTGATTTTTCAAAACAAGGACTTTATCAGCGTCACCGTTGAAGGACGTGAAGACAACGACGTTGTCCGCGATCGCCTAGCCAGCGTACGTAATTCAGGAAACACCGCGATTACAATCCCCGATGACAGCTTGAACATCGATGACCTGAGGACTTGGTTCAATGAGAATGTTGAAGATCAACCATATTTCATCATCAACGACGCGGGAGAAAGGGTTGAGATTGGCAAGAGCGTGCATAGAGACAATGCGGCGTTAATCTTGGCGGGTGTCTGCGCCCGGGCGAAGGAAGAAGGAGCACTTGTATATCTTTCCGGTAGTGGAGCTGATGAAATAGTATCGGACTATGGCTTTGGCGGGCAAAAGTACTTTGCTCACAGTAACTTCGGTGGCATGTTTCCAAATAATCTGCTGGGTCGATTTCCATGGGCGTCATTCTTCGGCAGCACGCAGGCCGCCTACTTGGCGAAAGAAGAAATGGTGGCAGGCTCGTTCGGAATGGAGGCCCGCTACCCTTTTCTGGATGTTGACGTTGTTCAGGAGTTCTTGAGCTTGAGCGCTGATGTAAAGAACAAAGTCTATAAATCGGTCATCAGCGACTATCTTGATCGACGACATTTTTCAGTCAAGAAAAATGAAAAGATCGGGTTTGGTTTCAAGAAGAAGACTAAGAAAAAGTCTGTCCTGAGACGCTTTGTTAGGAAGTTGCGTTTTTGGAAACAGCGATAGTCATTGTGAGTAGTTTCTGGAATTCGGCCCGAGCCTCAGCGTCCTCCACGCGTCCGCGTTCAGTTTAGCACTTTGGAAGAATGATCGACAATTCAGCAAATGATTGTGTTATTTAGACCAAGAATTCAAAGACCCAACTAGTCGCAACCAAGATGGTGACGCATTGGAAATTCTTGAAAAACTTAAAGCCCGCCGATTGAGGCAGAGCAAGAGAGCCCTGCGAAGATCAACAGGCGCCGCTTATGCGCAATTATTCAATGAAACCTCAAAGTTACGCGGCACCTCCGCCCGAGTGGTGTGGGACGGCAGTGTTTATATTGTTTCCGACCCTGAAATGCCCCGTCGTGAATACGTTTTTCGACATGAAAAACAAGGGCTTCTGGCCTATTCCGATGGGTTGGTCGCACGGGCAGAAAATTTAGGGTCAGCCTACTTTTTGGAGAACGTGAATTTTCAAGACGGTGACATTGTTTTTGACTGTGGAGCCAATCTTGGTGATCTGTTTCTTTGGTTTGATCACAAAAATTTGGAAATCGAATATATAGGGTTTGAGCCCAGTCCGGTGGAATTCAAATGCGCCGAACAAAATGTTGCTCCGCATCTCGTTTACAATCTTGGACTTTGGAATCGCGACGATGAGCTTCAATTCTATGTTAGTTCTCAAGGCGCGGATTCCAGCCTGATCGAGCCCTCTCAATTCGACGAAGTAATTACAGTTCAAACAAAACGTCTTGATGCTCTAATCGAAAATGAGATCAAATTCCTCAAACTTGAAGCAGAAGGGGCGGAACCGGAAATTCTCGAGGGAATTGGTGATAAACTCGACCAAATTGAATACATTTCCGCAGACCTCGGATTCGAACGTGGTAAAAAGTCTGAAAGCACGTTAGTACCCGTGATGAACTATTTGCTTCGAAATGGTTTCGAATTGGAAAGCATTCGGCACGACAGGATCTGTGCTCTCTTCAGGAACAGGGCCTTTTCGTGAGAGTTCCCGATTCGGTGCCAGTCCTTAGTGATTCAGTTCCCGTTTTTTGTGTCCGTAGCTGTAAGGATGCTTTCAACATGTTCGATGAGCATTCGATTGTCCAGGTTAGTTACAGCGTGGTCCCGCGCAGCTTGAGCAATTTTGTCTGAATTTATTTCACCTGATAGCGCTGATTTGATGTGTTTGCGATAGTCTTCCATTGCCAGTTCATCGATCAGATAGCCAGTTTTACCTTCTTCGATCAGGTCAGGGATTCCTGCATGTCTGGTTGCAATGACGACGCAACCGCAGGCCATAGCTTCCTGAATGGAAGTCGGTGCACCTTCAGCGTCCCCACTAGGACTTGTAACTGAGTGTTGCAGGAAAAACTCTGCTTCTCGTACATATTTCAAGACCACATCGTGATGCTGCTCTCCGTGTAGTTTTACCTGGTTTTCCATTCCAGCTTCGTGCACGATTTTTCCGCACATATCCAGCATTGGACCGCCACCCAAAACATTTAGCACAGCTTCTGGAAAGAATTTCGCTTCTTGGCAAAATGCCCGTACGGTTAAGTCGGGTCTCTTTTTTTCAATGAGACGGCCAACGGCCACAAAGCTCCTCTCAGATTTTTCTGCGGGGCAGAATTTCTGGGTGTTGACACCACTCGGGACGACATAACTATTGGGATGTTCTAGGCCAAGCGCTGACAAATTGTCTTTTAAAAAACCCGAGACAAAAAAGACGCCGGCCATTTTGGGTAGCGTTTTCCTGATGAGGTTTTGCTGCCTCCTTGAGCGAATACGCATCGTAGCATCATAGCCTCGATAATAGGTGTAAATCGGTATTCCATAGTCTGAAATTGCTTCAGTGATGTCCACGCCGACGCAACCGAATTCACAAAGTATGACGTCAACCTTCTCGCGTCGTAGGAATTCAAGAATTTCTTTGCGCTCCGTGCCGAATATAGACTTGGCAGGCAGTTTTCGGGCCTTATTCGACATTTTTTTCAAGGGGCCAAGAAGCCGGTCCTTGATGCCGAGCTTAATTTCATTGCGCACCAGAATTGGTCTTTGAACTGTTTGATAGTCCGTTTCATTTTCAACGCAAACACACGAGTTTCCATCGAAAAGATTCTCGATGTGAAAATTCACCATCGTATGATGCTTGTGCATAAACGAATAAGTGAAAATGCACACTTTTTTCATATCTGCTCCAACAAAGAAGTTTGCTTTCCATCCAATGGAGAACGGCTCACGTGTGTAGCTTCGTGGGTTGGCTCACACTCATCGGAAGCTATAGCTTCCGCAGATCAAAATTGCGAATGATTCTCGATCTGGCAGACGAGATAGCTAGGGCAAAAAATGTCAAAAACCGATTTGATCTCAAAAGGGATCCGAACAAAGACATTCTTGGAAATTTGCCAAGGGTATGACATTTTACTTCATTCTTAACACCGTGCCTTCTCAAATATTTGGCACGATAGAAGAAAAAAATCTACTATGGTCTATAGAGAGTGACTACACTTTCTGGTCAACGTTAGACGTTATGCAGTTGAAAATGAATTTCTAGTTGAGAACACTGCATGTGGCATCTGGGAGTAAGGCCGCATAGGAGCGACAGTCTTCACTTTGGTTGCATTAGGTAAAAGCAACAATGCTATTTGTTCGATACTTCTAGAGGCAGGTTGTTGTCTGTGCATAGATACACAAACAAGCGGGTTGAGGATAACTCTAAGAGCCTAGAATTGACCTTGCAAACATTCAATAAGTAAAAAATGAAGTAGAAAAAATTGCGAGATCTGCAGTTAGACTCGCTGGTAACGATTCGAAGACTTGGCACAGACTGGTAAGCTTCTGACAAGGCTTGTAGGGACTTTCTTTCGGCGGGTAACGTTTTGCTTACTTGTGATTCCGGCACTTGGCAGGCATGTAGAAGTAGCCGATGGATACTTCTGAAAATGCGTCGTATCCATACGCCTTCATATGACAGTGCTAGGAAGCGTCGCAAATCGTTTCGATGAATAGCTAGGATGAGCGAAAAACTAAGTGGCGTTGTCACCTAGCAGTTCAACGTAGCGCCGCGAAATAGTACTTTCTAGATGTTGCTGAACTAGAGTTTTTTTTCCCTTGTTCACCAGCGTTACTCCTAAGTTTGGAGATCGTGAGATTTGACTGATTGCATCTGTCAATCCATCCACATCCCCACACGGACTGAGCAGTCCCGTCTTCCCATGTTCAATCAACCAGCTCGGGCCGGGTGACGTGGTGGCAACGACGGGTAAGCCGGCGTTCCAGCCTTCTAGGACGACGTTGCCGAGGGGTTCTTCGTCCGTGGGACAGAGAAGAATATCGGCGGCCTTCAAGAAAGAGGCCGGATCGCGTTGCCAACCAAGGAAATGGACCCGATCTGTGACGCCGCGCTTTTTGGCGAGTTCCTTCATGTCGTCCAAAAGCTCACCATCGCCGATCAGCCAGGCGTGGACAGTCTCTGGAAGTCTCGCGACAGCCTCAATGGCAAGGTCGAACCGCTTGCGTTGCACGAAGCGGCCCAGATGGATCAGCACGGTCGCATTGTTCGGCGTGTTGTAATCCGCCCGGTTCACGGGCTGGAGGTTTTCCGGCAGCGGATCGACAAAGTTGCTGATCACGTGTGCCCGTTCCTCGGGCCAGCCCATTTCTACAGCCTGGCGGACGATCTCAGGCGTGTTGCCAATGAGTTGCTCCACATTGCCGTATGTGTGAAAGCCGTCCGGCCAGTCGCCAAGACGCAGGAACGTGCGCATGTCTGGGCCGGGCTTCGGCAGCCATTTGCTGGCGGGGCTCATCCAGCCCATGGTCACGCGCGCTCCGAAGCCTTTGATCTGACGCGCGATGTTCCAGCGAATGACATGGCGCTTGATGTGTGATCGGCTGAAAGTCATCTCGCGCACCTGGCAGTGTTCTGCGAGCTCGTCCCGCCAGGGCCGATCCTTGCGAATGAAGGCGATCTGTTCGACACCCCGTTTGGCAAATGCCCGCGTAAGGCGCACGAAAAACCTCTCCGCACCGCCGTCAACGCCAAGGTGAATATGGGCAAGCTTCTTCAGTTGCAGCGGCGCATCAGTGGCCATCGATCACATCATAATAGTTGTGGGCACGGCCAAGCAGGCCACGCAAATTGCCGGACCCTTTCATCAACCGGATCAGGCCATAATAGTAAAGTTTTTCACCACGCTTCTTGGCAAAGGGTTTCAATGTGAAGCCAACAACTGTTGCCAGCGACCCAAGGAACATGCGTCTGAAGCTTTTGGGGATGAAATGCAGCGCTGCTTTCAGCCGTCCTTCGCGCAAAACTATGTTGAATGCGCCGGAGGTTGCAGCCATGTGCATGCGGCTGAGAAGCCGCCCGGTGGTGACACGTGAGGCTGGAATGTCTTCTTCCACAAAGGCATCGTCCACCCAGATCATTTTGACACCAGCTGCGTGTGTGCGGCGAAAAAAGTCGATGTCCTCGCTGCCGAATGTCAGGCGTTCGTCAAAGCGAAGGCCAAGGCCGCTGTTGGCGACAATGCGAGCGCTCATCAATATGTTGTTGGTCGGCGCCTCTGTTATTTCCGTACCGGTCGGCCGTGGCTTGAGCAGCTGCGACTTCCACCAGTGCGGCGCAGGTTTTTCGTAGATCCGGCGAACCGGACCATTGGCGACCTCAGCATCAAACGCCGTGCAAGCGGAAAGCAGTTTCTCGATCCAGTCCGGTTCGGCACGTTCATCGTCATCGATGAGGGCAATCCAGTCTGGTTCCTGCTCAAGTGCAGCTTCCAGGGCGCTGTTGCGCGCGAACGGAATGCCTTTGCGTTTCTCGGCAGAAAAATGGACAGGCACGCTAAGTTTTTCCCGCACTTCTTCTGCCGTGTTGCCGGTAAAATGCGGCTTGGTTTCGTTTTCAACGACAACCACCGACAATTCGGTCCCCGCCGGCCTGACCAGCCTTTCAAGGCTTTCAAGGCAGGACATCAGCATCTTGGGCCGCTGCGCGGTGCAAACGGCAATGACCAGTTTCTGGGTCATGAGAAAAGCGCGATCATTCCATCAGGGTTGGATGTGTTCGGGCAGGGTTTGGCGTAACTGGTGACCGCTGTCAAAGGGTTTCCGGTCTTCGCCCCTTTCTATGTGCTCCAAGCCGCGCTAGGTTTCATGTCTAACCCTTTAAAAGCACCGCGAAAATCGTGGGCGTGTTCTGGGAGGAAACACATGAAGGGCATGATGATGCACCGTCCGCTGAAAATCGCGGACCTCATCACGTTCGCAGCGGAAAATCACCCGTCTGCAGAGCTCGTTTCCGTGCGGACCGAAGGTGATATCCATCGGACGACCTACCGGGAAACTGCCGGCCGGATTGCACAGCTTGCGCATGCTTTGAAAGCGCTTGGTGTGACAGAAGGAGACCGGGTGGCAACGCTCGCCTGGAACGGTTATCGGCATTTTGAGCTTTACTACGCCATATCCGGATCAGGTGCTGTTTGCCACACCATAAATCCGCGGCTGTCGGCCGAACAGATGACCTACATTGTCGGTCATGCCCAGGATCGGGTTCTCTTTGTGGACCTGACCTTTGTGCCGATTGTTGAAAAGCTGCGCGCGCATCTGCCGGACAATCTGCAAATCGTCGTGATGACAGACCGGGCGCACATGCCTGAGACAACACTTCAAGGCGCGCTATGCTATGAAGAGCTTCTGGACGGACAACCGCAGGAAATCGACTGGCCGGACTTTCCAGAAGATCAGGCTGCCGGTCTTTGTTATACCTCCGGCACAACGGGAAACCCAAAAGGCACGCTGTTTTCGCACCGTTCAACGGTCTTGCATGCGTTAAGTCTGTGCGTGACGATCCCCAAGGTCTTGCGCGAAGGCGTTCGTATTCTGCCTGTCGTTCCCCTGTTTCATGTCAATGCCTGGGGGCTTCCCTATGCAGCGCCTCTGGCAGGCGCCAGCCTTATTTTTCCAGGAGGGGCGCTCGATGGCAAAAGCCTGTTCGATCTGATGGATGGTGAAAAGGTTGTGTCGGCCTGGGGTGTGCCGACGGTTTGGCTCGGGCTCTTGAACGAGATCAACCAGCGCGGTCACTTACCGGACGGGTTCTCGGATATTGTGGTGGGCGGGTCCGCCGCCTCCCGGTCCTTGATTGAGGCCTTCGAACAGAAAAACGTCAACGTCTGTCATGCCTGGGGAATGACGGAGATGAGTCCGCTTGGCACGCAGTGCAATCTGCCTCCGTCCATGGATGAAATGCCGCTTGATCGGCGCGTCGACCGAAAACAGTCTCAGGGCAGGCGTGTGTTCGGGGTTGATCTCAAAATCGTTGACGACAATGGCAATCGTCTGCCGCATGACGGCTCAACTCCCGGCCATCTTTATGTGAGGGGCAACACGATCACCTCCGGATATTTTGAAAACGAGGAAGCGTCCAAGCCTGTTTTTGACGCCGAAGGCTGGTTTTGCACTGGCGACATTGCATCCATTAATCCCGATGGTTTCTTGCAGATTACCGATCGTTCCAAGGATTTGATCAAGTCGGGCGGTGAATGGATCAGTTCGCTGGATCTTGAAAACATCGTCATGTCGCATCCTGGCATCGCCAACTGTGCCGTTATTGCTGTGCCCGACCCGAAATGGGATGAGCGCCCGCTGCTTATTGTGCAAGCCCGTGAGGACGCGCAGCCTCAAAAACAGGATATCTTGGACCGGCTCGCCGAACGTGTCGCCAAATGGCAGCTGCCGGACGATGTCGTATTTGTGGATTCACTTCCGCTAACCGCAACAGGCAAGGTCTCAAAACTCACGTTGAGAAAACACTATTCTGAGGAGACGTCATGAGGCCTGACAGCGTGTTCGGCCTGGAAGGACGGATTGCTCTTGTTACCGGTGGGGCAACAGGCATCGGCAGAATGGCTGCCGAAGGATTGATGGCCGCCGGTGCAAAGGTTTTTATCGCCAGCCGCAAGGAAGAAGCGTGCACGGCGGCAGCCGATGCTTTGAATGCGCTGGGGTATTCAGGAAAGGCAATCGGATTTGGTGGAGATGTCTCGAGCGAAGAAGGCATTGACGCACTTGTAAAACTGCTCGACGACAGAACGGACAGGCTGAACATTTTGATGAATAATGCGGGCACCAGTTGGGGCACGCCGCTGGGAGCGTTCCCCTATCACGCCTGGGACCGGGTGATGCGGGTCAATGTCACCGGCCTTTTCCATCTAACGCAATCGATGCTTCCGCTGCTGGAAGCCTCGGCAAGCGACGACGACCCTGCGCGCGTTGTCAATGTGGGTTCTGTGATGGGCGAAACGGCACACGGAGACAGGGCCTACAGCTACGCGGCTTCCAAGGCGGCTGTACATCATTTGACGCGTATCCTGGCCAAGGAGCTTGCCGAAAAGCGCATCACGGTGAATGCGCTGGCGCCCGGTCCTTTCATCAGCAACATGACAGCATTCGCCACTGCGGACGAGGAAATCCGCAACCGGGTCGGGGCGCAGGTCCCGCTGGGCCGTGTCGGGCGGCCGGAGGATATTGCCGCGGCATTGCAGTATCTGTGCGGGCCAGGCGGCTCTTACGTGACCGGGGCTATTCTGCCAATCAGCGGCGGCATCAATGTCGAAACGGGACCGGACCTTTTCCAGGAGGCGTATGAGTGACTGGAATGTTGTCCACTCAGGCACTCACGGTCGAGGAACTGGAAGAGAAGATCGGTCAGGAAGTCGGTGTTTCCAACTGGCAGCAGATCGATCAAGCGACGATTGATGCTTTCGCAAGTGTCACGAACGATCACCAGTTCATCCATGTCGATCCGGAAAGAGCGGAGAAAACACCCTTTGGTGGAACAATTGCGCATGGCTTTCTCACGCTCTCGCTGCTCTCCTCAATGGCGCAGGAAGCGCAACCGAAAATCATCGGTTCGCAGATCGGCATTAACTACGGATTCGACAAGGTCCGCTTTCTGACACCAGTTCGTAGTGGAGACAGCGTGCGCGGACGGTTTGTGCTTGCCGGATTGTCACGGCCAAAGACCGGCGAAATCGATGTTGTGTGGGATGCTACAGTGGAGATTGCAAACGCCCGGCGCCCGGCGCTGGTCGCGAGTTGGCTCAATCGGTTCTACCTCACGAAGGATCCGGAGGTCGCAGCATGCTGAAGGACCGGCGATTGCCAGCTGTGCTGCAAAACTTGCGATTGCCTGCAGTGGCAGCCCCTCTTTTCATTGTGTCCTGTCCCGAGTTGGTTGTTGCACAATGCACATCGGGCATTGTCGGTAGCTTCCCGGCTTTGAATGCACGGGATGAGCCGGGAGGGCCGGTGATGCTCGAGGTCTGGCTTCAAAAGATCACCGAAGCACTGGACCGACACAATCAGGCGAACCCCGACCGTCCCGCAGCGCCATTTGCAGTCAACCAGATTGTTCACCGGTCCAATGAACGATTGGCAAGAGATGTTGAAATCTGTGCGCGCTGGAAGGTGCCGATCTGGATCACCTCCATGGGCGCGCGTGTGGAGGTTAACGACGCTGCCCATTCTTGTGGTGGCATTGCCTTGCACGACGTTATCAACAACACCTACGCGCGCAAGGCAGTCGACAAAGGAGCCGATGGTCTGATCGCGGTTTGCGCGGGTGCCGGCGGTCATGGCGGGCCTCAATCGCCATTTGCGCTCGTGCGGGAAATTCGAGAGTGGTTCGACGGCCCGTTGCTCTTGGGCGGCGCTGTCTCGACCGGCGAAGCGCTTTTGGCGGCAAAGGTCCTGGGTGCTGATTTGGGTTACGTCGGATCGCCGTTTGTGGCGACAGACGAAGCCAATGCCGAACAGGACTACAAGGACATGATGGTGTCCGGCGGCGCAGAAGACGTAATGACGTCAAAGCTCTTCACCGGGCATCCTGCAAACTACCTGAAAGAGTCCATTCGGAAAGTGGGGCTCGATCCGGAAGCGCTTCCCGGATCCTGGGAAGTCAGCGTGATGCCCGATGACAGCGAGCTGCCCAAAGCCTGGCGCGAGATCTGGGGTGCGGGACAGGGCATCGGCTCGATAAAGTCCGTCGGTCCTGCGTCTGAAGTGGTCGACAGGCTGGAGACGGAGTTTCGCGCCGCCCTGGCCCGGTTGCGTGCAGATTTGATGTGAGGGAGAGAGATATTGACCAACATGGATCTGGGTATCTCTGACCGGGTGCGCCCGTTGATCGAAAACGTTCGGCTAATGGTTGAAACCGAAATTGCGCCACTCGATCAGGAATATCATGAAGAGGTCGGTCGCCATCCGAGCGGCAACCGTTTTTTGATGACAGAGCGGCAACTGGAAATCCTCGACCATCTGAAAGCTTTGGCGAAACAACGTGGACTTTGGAATTTCTGGCTCACCGACAGCGAGCGAGGTTTCGGGCTGACGACGGTGGAATATGCCTATCTGGCAGAAGAGATGGGAAAAGCCGGAATCGCGGCAGAAGTATTCAACTGCAACGCACCCGATACCGGCAACATGGAGGTTCTGGAACGATATGGTTCCGACGCTCACAAACAGCGTTGGCTGAAGCCGCTGCTGGAAGGGGAGATACGGTCGGCTTATCTGATGACGGAACCAAACGTCGCTTCCTCCGACGCCGTCAATGTGGCGCTTGAGGCGGTGCACGACGGTGAAGCGTGGGTGCTCAATGGCGAAAAATGGTGGGCGACGGGCGCAGGCGACCCGCGATGCAGCCTCTATATCGTGATGGCCAAAACTGATCAGGAAGCACAAAAGCACTCCCGTCATTCCATGTTTCTTGTGCCCGCTGATGCAGCGGGCATTGAAATCCTGCGCCCCATGCGGGTTTTTGGGGCGGACGACGCCCCTCACGGCCATATGCATATTCGTTTTACCGATGTGCGGGTGCCTGAAACCGATCTGGTCCTGGGACAGGGGCGCGGCTTTGAAGTGGCGCAGGGGCGTCTAGGTCCGGGCCGAATTCATCATTGCATGCGGGCGATTGGCCAAGCAGAAAAGGCTCTGGAACTTTTGTGCAAACGTGCCTTGGGACGCGAAGCCTTTGGCAAGAAACTGGTCGATCTGGGCGCGAATTACGACATCATCGCCAATGCGCGCATGGAAATCGAAATGGCCAGACTTTTGTGCCTGAAGGCGGCCTGGAAGATGGATACGGAAGGCACCCGTGCGGCCCAACCCTGGATCAGTCAGATCAAGGTTGTCGCGCCCCTGATGGCACTCAAAGTTGTCGATGAAGCCATGCAGATGCACGGCGCTGCCGGCATCAGCCAGGATTTTCCGCTCGCCGGCATGTGGACCAATCTGAGGACATTGCGATTTGCCGACGGTCCGGATGCTATTCATCGCCGTCAGGTTGCCCGAGCGGAATTGAAGAAACACACCAACAGCAAGGTGTGACCGGTGTCAGGCAAGGAAAGTGACCTGGATATCGATGCAGCTGCCCTCTGGCTGGAGCAGCATTTGCCAGGCTTTGCGGGTCCGGTCCAGGCAGAAAAGTTCAATCGCGGGCAATCCAATCCGACGTTTCACCTCAAAGCGTCGTCTGGACACTATGTCTTGCGCCGAAAACCTCCAGGTGAGCTGCTCAAGTCGGCACATGCTGTTGATCGTGAATTCAGGGTCCAAAGAGCGCTTGCCGGATCGGATGTGCCGGTCGCGAACATGCATATTCTGTGCGAGGATCGCGACATTATCGGCTCAGCTTTCTACGTGATGGAATGTGTCAGGGGGCGAAATTTCGACGATCCGCGTTTGCCAGAGCTGGATCGTGAAACCCGGGCTGGTATTTATGGTGAGATGAATCGGGTTCTGGCCGCCATACACACAATTGATTTGTCGGCGCGCGGCCTTTCGGACTTCGGCCCTGAAGGAAACTATTACCGTCGGCAGATCGACCGGTGGAGCAAGCAGTATCGTGCCAGCGAGACAGAACCCATTGCCGCGATGGACGCGTTGATGAGCTGGTTGGACAACAACGTTCCGGACGACGATGGAATCCGGACGCTGGTCCATGGCGACTATCGCATCGACAATCTGTTGTTTGATGAAAATGGTTCTGCCTGTGTTGCAGTTCTTGATTGGGAGCTCTCGACGATCGGGCACCCGTTTGCCGATCTGGCGGCATTGATCATGCAATGGCAGCGTCCGCCCGGTGTGGAAGGGCGCGGTCTTGAAGGCGTTGACAGGTCAGCATTGGGCCTGCCGGAGGATCAGGCCTTCATCGACAGGTATTGCGAACGCATGGGATTGCCTGGCATCCCCGGTTTTGGCTTCTACCTTGCCTTCTGCTTTTTCCGGATGGGGGCCATCTTGCAAGGTGTCAAGAAACGGGCGTTGGACGGCAACGCCTCCAACCCGGCACTTGGCCTGAAACTCGGGGCCAGTGTCCCGGATTATGCGTCTGGCGGTCTTGCAGCTGCTCGGACTGTCTGAGGGAGGGGGAGCCCGCCTCCTCAGGCCTTGCCGTTCATCTCCGCGAAAGTGCCGCCGTCTATTGCCAGTTTGCGGAGAAGCTCCGGTACCTGCCAATAATAGCTGTCTTCCAGCGCATAGGCCTCAATCCGTTTGACGATTTCTGCCGCTCCTATCTGGTCTGCCGTGTGCATTGGGCCGCCGCGGAAACGCGGAAAGCCATATCCGAACAGAAACACGGCATCAATGTCGATAGGGCGCAGGGCGATTCCTTCTTCCAAAACCCGGTTTGCTTCCAGGATCATCGCGGTCATGAAGCGGTCGGTGATTTCCTCAGCCGCAAACGGGCGTGGCGTCACACCGGCCTTGCCGCGTTCCGCGTCAATGATTGCAAGCGCATCCGGGTTGGGGTGTGGACCTTCGGGCCCGTAGAGATAGAAACCCTTTCCGGTTTTTCGGCCAAACCACCCTTTTTCGCAAAGACTGTCGGCAATCGGGATGTATCTTTCCTCGGATGGACGTGTTGCCGCGCGACGTTTGTTGGCTGCCCAGCTGATATCAAGGCCGGCAAGATCGGCAACCTGGTAGGGGCCCATGGCAAACCCGAAACCGGTCATGGCCTTGTCGATTGCGTCAGGTGCAGCGCCATCCATCATCATGTAATCGGCCGCTTTCTTGTAAAACGTCATGATGCGGTTGCCGATAAAGCCGTCACAAACACCCGAACGTACGGCGATTTTCTTGAGTTTCTTGGCAAGGGAGAAACCCGTCGCAGCCGTTTCGGCACTTGTCTTGTCGGCGACGACGATTTCCATCAGTCGCATGATGTGGGCCGGTGAAAAGAAATGCAGTCCGAGAACGCTTTCAGGTCGCCGGGTCGCGGCAGCAATCTGGTTGATATCGAGATAGGAGGTGTTGGAGGCCAGAACGGCCCCAGGTTTTGCGACGTCGTCGAGCCTTCCGAATATGTCCTGCTTTACGCTCATGTCTTCAAACGCGGCTTCAATGACCATATCGGCATTGCTGAGGGCTGCGTAGTCGGTGTCGGTTTTAAGTTTCTCCGCAAAGATCTTGTCTCGTGCCTCGGCTGAAAGCTTGCCGCGTTTGACCGCGCCTTCAAGATTTCCGGCAATCGTCGTTCTGGCTCGCTCGAGCCCGGCTCCATCTCGTTCTGTCAGTGTGACCGGAAACCCTGCAAGCAGCGCGGCGGTCGCAATACCTGAGCCCATGGTGCCACCACCAATCACGCCAATTTCGGTGATCTCTGATGGTGTCGCAGCGGCTTCCGGAACCTTTGCGACGGCGCGTTCTGCGAAAAAGGCATGGATGAGCCCGGCGCGTTGGGGACTGTCCATGCATTGATTGTAAAGCCGTCGCTCTTCCTTGAGCCCCTGTTCAATTGGCAGCAGGCAAGCGGCGATGGCATCGACGCATTTGTGCGGCGAAAACAAGTGAGGCTGTCGTTTGCGAAGGGTTTCGCGCATGTCATCAAGAGCCCTGTCGTCTGCTTCAACGGCCAACGTTCCTGTTTTCCTGGTTTTGAGAATATTGCCGACAATCTCTTCAGCAGCTTGCATAGCAACTTCGTGCGGATCTCCGTCCTGAATTCGGTCGATGAGCCCGATTTCGAGAGCTTCATCGGCTGAAATGGGTTTGCCGCTGGTCACAAGGTTTAAGGCCGCGCCGATACCGGCCAGACGAGGGGCGCGTTGGGTGCCCCCTGCGCCTGGCAGGATGCCGAGATTGACCTCCGGAAAGCCAACCCTTGTCCCTTTCAGCGCAACGCGCGCATGACAGGAAAGCGCGACTTCCAGGCCGCCACCCAGAGTGGTTCCATGGAGAATACAGGCGATCGGCACCGGACTGTTTTCGAGAATGTTGCAGACTTCGGGCAGCCAGGGGTCTTGAGGCGGTTTGCCGAACTCTCTGATGTCAGCACCTGCGATGAAAGTCCGGCCCCGGCCGTAAATGGCGATCGCTTTTATGTCCGGCTCGTTTTGAAGCGTTGCAAGTGCTTGACAAAGACCTGACCTCACGGCGTGCGAGGCCGCGTTTACCGGTGGATTGTGGATGGCAATCAGAGCGGTCTGTCCATGCCGCTCGATTGAAACAACGTCATTCACACCGGTCTGCGAACCTGACTGCATAAATACCTCCCGTCGCCGCTCACCCGAACGGCTTTTGGCGGGATTGTCGGTCCCGCGTGAAACTTGTCAAGTTGACCAAAGGGAATCGCTTAAGTTGCTGCAGGCTTTGGCGAAGCTTTGGGTGAGAAGGCGCATCGGTCCGGTTTCAGATCCAGCAATGGTGTGCCGTCGAGACAATCAAGACCCCGCACAACCAAGGTTGCTCCGTCAACTGATACGAGTTTCGCCAGGACCGTACCTATCGGATTGGGTCTTACTGGAGATCTGAGGGCAAACGTGCCGAAAACACTGTCACTATGGCCCGGATTCTGTACCACGAGGTCACGCCGCGCCTTGTCGAGCCAATAAAGGATTTCGATCCGGTCGTAGTCCTCAATGCCTTTCAGTGCCGGAACCCAAGGCTCAAAGATCTCGATCCGGCATTCCGGTCCATCGATCTTTCCCTGCCTTGGACAGTCCTTGCGATCGCTCCAGGGTGTGTGGATTTTACCGATGAAACGAAGTCGGGCATCATCGGGGGCGGTCGTGGGAACCATGATTTCGTGGGGACGGACGTCGCTCATCTTGTATTGCCTGTTTGTTATGCCGACAGCCAGCGCACGGTACCCGTCTCTTCAAGGGAATACCCGCCAAGCGCTTCAGCCTTGTCTTGAAAGTCCTGCGAGCGTGCAAATGCGAAAAGCGTCTGAACAGGCGCGGTGAAAAAAGAGCGCCTGTCGATGAGAAGATCAAATCGTTCGTCGATCAGCGGTATGAAAGCAAGCTTGAATTGCCGAGCCATGGACTGGAGCCCAAGGGCGGCGTCTGCCTCCCCGGCAGCCACCATGGCCGCAGCCTCGTTTTCCGTGTGAGCGTAATCCTTGCTGCAGGCAAGGTCGTTTTCACTCAGTCCTTCATCGTCAAGAAGTCTGGAGAACAGCAATGCAGCGCCTGCCCCTGGTTGCCGCATGGCAAATCGCTTGCCCCTTAAGCTGGCGATGGACGGAACACTGGCTTCGTCGTCGGTCGAAACAAGAAGACCACGTTTTCGTACAGCCCAGGCGATCAGAACGGTGTCGGAAACGCCAAGTGTCTCCACCGAAGCAATGTTCCAGCCATTCTCTTCCGGCAGATGAATGCCTGCGAGCGCGGCTGTGCCGGCCTCGAATTTTATCAGGCCGTCTCGGCTTCCGTTGCACAGCGTTGCCAAACCGCATCCGCAGGCCCGGATTGCCCAATCCAAAAGGGGGTCATGAGATCCTGCCAGCACATCGGGCCGCACAGCAGGCTTGATTTCGCCGGATCCTTCGATCCAGGCATGAAGTTCGACAGATGGAAACAAAAGTTTCCCGGTGATCCGCCGGTGGGGAATTTCATCTGCAGCTGCAAGATCATAGACCTTGCGCTCTTTGACCCGCAACAGGTCGGCCACTTCCTTGGTGGTCAAGAACTGGGGGGCGGAGGGTTCGTTTTCCGGCAACATCTGTCCTGCTTTTTGTCGGAACACTAACGGTCAATCAGCGCATCGCACAAGCCTAACAGCGAAGGCAGCCTGTGTTGTGAGGTTGCGCAGCTCAGACCTTGCGCGGCACCGAGCTGGGCTTTTAAAGGCAAGAATGGGTCTTTGCCGAGAAAATTTTCCTGATTTGCGCAAAAAACGGAGAAATGTGTTTTTCTCAAGCGGTTATCGCGAGAGGAATTGTCACGCCAAATTGGTCTTGGTAATGATTTCTTCATGAAGGCAAAAAAGGCCTCGCTAAAAAAGCGGCAATAGCCTCCGGGGGTAACAAGAACAATATGGAATACTTTCTTCAGCAGCTGATCAATGGCGTGACGCTGGGTTCGATCTATGGCCTGATCGCCATCGGTTACACGATGGTGTACGGCATCATCGGAATGATCAACTTTGCTCATGGTGATATCTTCATGGTCGGCGCGTTTATCGCGCTGATTTTTATTGTAACCCTCGGCATTACGGCATCCTTGCCCGTGGCGCTTTTGATTCTGGCACTGATCGGTGTCCTGATCGTATCCATGGCGCTGACGGCTGCCTGGGGCTGGACGGTTGAACGCATTGCCTATCGGCCCTTGCGCGGCTCGTTCCGCCTGGCGCCGCTAATCACCGCGATCGGTGCGTCCATTGCCCTGCAAAACTTCGTCCAGATCTCTCAAGGCGCACGCAACAAGCCGTTGCAGCCGTTGATTTCCGGCGGTTTCACACTGACTGATGGCGGTGCCGACGGATCCGGTTTTATTGTTCAGCTGTCTTATACCCAGATCCTGATCATTGTTGTCACCGTGGCTCTGATGATCGGTTTCACGCTGCTCATCAACAAAACGTCTCTCGGGCGCGCGCAGCGGGCTTGCGAACAGGACCGCAAAATGGCGTCCTTGCTTGGTATCAATGTTGACCGCACGATTTCGCTGACCTTCGTCATGGGGGCTGGCCTCGCCTCGGTCGCCGGCTTGATGTTCCTGCTCTACTACGGTGTGATCGACTTCTACATTGGCTTTCTTGCAGGCGTTAAAGCCTTCACCGCAGCGGTGCTTGGCGGGATCGGATCGCTTCCTGGTGCAATGCTGGGCGGTTTGTTGATTGGCCTGATCGAAACGTTCTGGTCCGGCTACTTCTCGGTCGAATACAAGGACGTCGCCGCTTTCTCCATCCTTGCAATCGTTCTGATCTTCATGCCCGAAGGTCTGCTCGGCAAGCCGGAAGTGGAGAAGGTCTGATCCATGTCAGTGAAATCCGATAACTTCTTCATGGATTCGGTGAAGGATGCAGCGGCGGGTGGTTTGATTGCGCTCGCACTCTTTGCAGTCCTCATCGGCATGAAGGCTGAAGTCGCCAGCGGCCTTGGGGGTCAGCTCGGCATCGTCTACCGCTGGGGAGCTGTTGCAGTTGCGGTGGCCATCGTTTTTGGCGGTCGTCTGCTTCTGAACCTCTTCGTCTGGAAAGCGGAAACACCCGTGACTCAGACGGCCGGCAGCCTGATGCCGAATTTGCAGTCGCTTGCGCCGCTCGGCAAATACGCCATGCCGATCTTCCTGGTGCTGGCGGTGGTTCTGCCGTTCCTGCTGATGTCCGCTTATGGCGCACGCGGCTCAAGGCAATATCTCGACCTCGCCATTCTGGTGACAACTTATGTCATGCTTGGCTGGGGATTGAATATCGTCGTCGGACTGGCCGGGTTGCTCGACCTTGGTTACGTCGCATTCTACGCAGTCGGAGCTTATTCGTATGCGTTGTTGGCGGAGTACTTTGGCTTCTCCTTCTGGATCTGCCTCCCGCTCGCCGGCATTCTGGCGGCATTCTGGGGCATCATTCTCGGGTTTCCGGTGTTGCGATTGCGCGGTGATTATCTCGCTATCGTAACCTTGGCATTCGGTGAAATTATTCGGGTCGTGCTGCTCAACTGGTATGAGTTCACCGGTGGTCCTGACGGCATCTCCGGCATCCCGCGCCCGAGCTTCTTCGGCATCGAATTCACACGAGGGGAAGGCGGGTTCGCGGACACGTTCGGACTGGAATTCAGCTCGATCCACCGCATCATCTTCCTTTATTACCTCATCCTGCTGATGGCGCTGATCACGAACTTCGTGACGATGCGGCTTCGCAAACTGCCGGTTGGACGCGCCTGGGAAGCTTTGCGCGAAGATGAAATTGCCTGTCGCTCGCTCGGCATCAACACCACCAACACCAAGCTGACCGCATTTGCTCTCGGTGCGATGTTCGGTGGTTTTGCCGGATCTTTCTTTGCGACACGCCAGGGGTTCATTTCCCCGGAGAGTTTCACCTTCATCGAATCGGCGGTGATCCTCGCAATCGTCGTGCTGGGCGGCCTTGGCAGCCAGATCGGCGTTGTCATTGCCGCGATCGTGATGATTGGCGGGTTTGAGTTTTTCCGCGGCCTGGAAGAATACCGCATGCTCGTTTTCGGTCTCTTGATGGTCATCATCATGGTCTGGAAACCTCGCGGCCTGATCTCCACCCGTAATCCTTCGATCACGTTGAGTGGCAAGAAAGGCAAGGGGATCAGTTCCGATCTGGTGCAGGAGGGTCACGGATGAGCTCCTGGGACAACAACCCCGTCCTGACAATCGAGCACCTGACCATGCGCTTCGGTGGATTGGTTGCGGTGGACGATCTGTCCTTCAATGTCGGCCGTGGGGATATCACGGCCCTGATCGGACCGAACGGCGCCGGCAAGACGACGGTGTTCAACTGCGTCACGGGCTTTTACAAGCCGACGGAAGGCCGGGTGGTGATGAACCGTTCCAACGGGGAGCACTATCTCCTGGAGCGCATGCCCGATTTTCAGATCTCCGCGCGTGCAAAGGTTGCCCGGACGTTCCAGAACATTCGCCTATTCGGCGGGATGACGTTGCTGGAAAACCTGATGGTGGCACAGCACAATCCACTCATGGTGGCTTCGGGGTATTCGGTGGCGGGCATCTTCGGCCTGTCATCGTTCCGGAGCGCTGAACGCGAGGCTGTCGACAAGGCTCGCTACTGGCTGGAAAAAACAGCTCTGATTGATCGTGCCGACGCGCCTGCAGCTGATTTGCCCTACGGTGATCAACGCCGTCTTGAGATCGCAAGGGCCATGTGTTCCGGTCCGGAACTACTTTGCCTTGACGAGCCGGCCGCCGGCCTGAACCCCAAGGAAAGTGCTGAACTGAATTCCTTGCTTCAGTATATCCGAAAGGAGCACGACACCTCGATCCTCCTGATCGAGCATGACATGAGCGTTGTCATGGAAATTTCCGATCACGTCGTGGTGCTGGATTACGGTGAAAAGATTTCTGATGGCACAGCGCCAGAAGTGAAGGATGATCCCAAGGTGATTGCCGCCTACCTCGGCGTTCCGGATGAAGAAGTAGATGCAGTGGAAGAGGAGGTCGGCATATGACAGCTCCGAGCCATTTGCTTGAAGTCCGCAATGTTGAAACCCATTACGGCAAGATTATCGCTCTGCGCGGTGTCGACCTGACGGTTGACAATGGAGAGATCGTCTCCCTGATCGGAGCCAACGGGGCGGGCAAGTCCACCCTGATGATGACCATTTGCGGAACGCCTCATGCCTCGTCAGGCGAGGTTCTTTATGACGGCGAAAACATTACACACATGCCGACGCATGAAATCATGCGAAAGTCCATTGCGCAGTCACCTGAAGGCCGCAGGATTTTCCCGCGCATGAGTGTGATGGAGAATCTTGTCATGGGTGCGGAAATGGCCGGCAACGAGGACGTTGACGGCAGCCTGGACCGGGCATTTGACCTGTTTCCACGCCTGAAGGAAAGACGCAACCAGCGCGGCGGCACACTATCGGGTGGTGAGCAGCAGATGCTCGCCATTGCGCGGGCACTCATGTCCAAGCCGCGTTTGCTTCTGCTCGATGAGCCTTCCCTGGGTCTGGCACCGATCATTGTGAAGCAGATTTTCGATGCGATCAGGGATCTCAACCAGAGCGACGGTCTGACGGTGTTTCTGGTGGAACAGAATGCCTATCATGCCTTGAAACTGGCGCACCGTGGATATGTGATGGTGAACGGCAAGATCACCATGTCCGGAACCGGCAAGGAACTGCTGGCGCGTGAAGACGTGCAGGCAGCTTACCTTGAAGGCGGGAGGCACTAGGAGGCGCGACATGGGTATTCTCTACGAAACGAACATAGGCGTCTTTTTGATCCTGCTGTGCGGGCTCGGAGGCGGTGCGGCCTGGATGACGGGACGTGCCTGCGCCAACACCTGGCGTCCGATTTTGGTGTTGTTGTGGTTCCTGTTCCTGTTGACGCTGGCAATCAGGTTCCTGACCTTTGCCCTTTTTGAAGGCTCGCTGTTGTCCGTGCACTATTTGATTGTGGACTATCTGGTTGTGCTTGCCTTCGGTCTCGGGGGCTGGCGCTATACGCGGACTAACCAAATGACAACACAGTATGTTTGGCTTTACCAAAAAACAGGTCCGTTCACTTGGCGGTTGCGTGAAGGACAATCTGACCGCTACGCTGAGGGCTGAAGAATTCCAGGGGCGCATATTGTGTGCCCATGGGGAACCGGCTGGGTTTTGGGCGAAATAAGATAAGAATCGTTCTGACCGCGGCCAAAATTGAAGCAGGCGTTTTGGGAAGCGCAGGCTTCGTGTCCAAAATGGTCCAGAAAACTGGAACCAGGGGAGTTAATGATGAAAAAATATCTATTGGCGAGTGTTGCTGCTGTTGCCGGTGTGGCCATGTCCACTGCCGCTATTGCGGACATCGTGATTGCAACAGCCGGTCCGATGACCGGTCAGTACGCGTCCTTTGGTGCGCAGATGAAAGCTGGTGCCGAGCAAGCAGTTGCTGACATCAATGCCGCCGGTGGCGTCAATGGCGAAATGCTCGTTCTGGAAGTGGGCGACGATGCCTGCGATCCGAAACAGGCCGTTGCTGTTGCAAACCAGATGGTCGGCAAGGGTGTCGTGTTCATGGCGGGTCACTTCTGCTCTGGTTCGTCCATCCCGGCGTCCGCTGTCTATGCTGAAGAGGGGATCATTCAGATTTCTCCGGCATCTACCAACCCGAAATTCACCGATGAGCGTCCTGGTCCGGGTGTCTATCGCGTGTGCGGTCGTGACGACCAGCAGGGTCAGGTCGCAGGTACTTATCTGGCTGAGGAATTCGGCGACAAGAACATTGCCGTTGTTCACGACAAGACTGCCTACGGCAAGGGCCTGGCCGACGCAACCAAAGGTGTGATGAACAGCCTTGGTAAAGACGAAACTCTTTACGAAGCCTACACCGCTGGTGAAAAGGACTACACCGCGCTGGTCTCCAAGCTGAAGCAGGAAAACATCGACGTTCTTTATGTCGGCGGCTATCACACGGAAGCAGGCCTGATGAAGCGTCAGATGGTTGACCAGGGTATGGACACCATCCTCGTTTCCGGCGATGCACTCGTCACCGACGAGTATTGGTCAATCACCGGCCCGGCCGGCGAAGGCACATTGATGACCTTCTCTCCGGACCCACGCAAGAACCCGATTGCGGCACCCGTCGTGAAATCGCTTGAAGATGCCGGCAAAACCGCAGAAGGCTACTCTCTGTACACCTATGCGGCGATCCAGGCATGGGCGGCTGCTGCAACGACTGCAAAGTCCACGGACTATGATGCTGTCGTTGGTGCTCTGAACGCCGGTGATTTCGCAACCGTTCTCGGCGACCTGTCCTTCGACGACAAGGGCGACGTCTCTCTGCCTGGTTATGTCTGGTATGAGTGGAAAGACGGTCAGTACGACTACAAGTAAGTTGCTGACACACTGTTCGGGGTGACCCGATTGAGCCCGTCCGGATATTTCCGGGCGGGTTTTCTTGTTTTCGGGTTTGATGATGACAGGCGAAGCAGCAACTTGGAACCTTGGGAGAAAACCAAAAAGGCTTAACCTCGTGATTTCATGAAACCTTCCACGCGATTGCTGTTGCTATATCGCCGACAATGAGCGAAACCCTATTATTAAATAAGTGAATTACTGATGACACACGTGTCACCAGAGCGTTTTTCCGTGCAAAGTGTAAAACAGCGAACACTCCGCATAAGGGTGCAAGGGACTATGCCAACGGGGGAATAGAAATGCAGGCGACTTCTGAAGGCATGTCATTGAATTCCGACGTGCCGCAGATGCTCCATATGGATTTGGATATCAAGGATTTTTGCTCTGACTGGGCGCATTGCGATCTGATGTCGGGGTATCTGGCTCGAATGGTCAGCCACAATCGGCTGGATTCTCTGCTTTTTTCAAATCTTTATTCATCCGCGTTGAACGAACTCCTGGAAACTGTATTTCGCGTTCATGGAGAAGACGGCAAGCTTGAATGCGCCGTGCACCGCCAGGGCAACCACGACCGGATAGAGCTGACCTTTCCTGCAGATCAACCAACATTCGAGACTTACCGGAAGGCTATCGAAAAGGTGCAGGCCTCTGATGCGGAAGCCCTTTATCTGGAAGCTTTGTTCACAGAAGACGAACCGGATGCTGGCCTGGGGCTGCTGGAGCTGGGCGTCGACTACGGTGCGCGTTTGACAATCGACAGGCTTGAAAATGGTCGCATGTGTCTGGTCGCTGAATTGGCGCTTGAGGACGAAACAGAATGATTGCTGACAGTATTTCGCAAGGGTTTCAGTGGAACTTCAACGAAAACGACCAGGAATTTTCATTGCACGGCAGCTTGAGGCCGCAGCGCAGCGAGGAAATGAACAGCTGCATTTCCGCGCTTGAAAGCTCCGTTTCCAGCGTCAGTGGGCGCTTCTATGTCAATGTTCGCCGCTTGGTGCGCATGAACAATGTCGCTTTTCATGCCTTCGCCGGCAAGATTCTGGACCTGGTGCGCGGGCGCAGCGATCTGAAAGTTCACGTGACAACCTCGAGCGTGGTCGGTTGGGCCACCCGCAAATTCGCGGTGCTTGAGACCATGTCCGAAAATATCACCGTCGGGGAATACGATAACGAGTTTTATCCAGGCCAGACATTCCTTGAAGAGGGTGGCTTTATCCCGATTTTGCGCACGCAGACCAAACTGACATGGCGCCATGAACGGGCCATCTTGCAGCGCCATGGCCTGGAACCCGGATTGCAGGTGGCAGACATCTGCTGCGGTATCGGGGATTTCGCGGTTCTCTTGCAAAAGGAATTTCAGCCCGATCGGCTGGTGGCTCTGGATCACAGTCGGTCCAGTCTCGACTATGCGCGCAAGGTCGCGACGGATTTCGGCATTCGCGGCATCGACTATGTGTTTGGTGATGCGTCCGAAATGCTGTTGGAAAGCGACCAGTTCGACTTCGTCACCTGCCGCCATTCCCTTCAGGTGTTCGATCGGCCTGAACTGATCCTTCAGGAGCTGCTGCGTATCTGCAAGCCGGGCGGCCGCATCTACATCACCAACGAGAAAAACTCCCATTGTCTGGGTGAGCCGAGGTCGGAATCAATCCAGCGCACCTACAATGAAGTTGCGCGGCTTTGGGCCCATTTCAACATGGATATCGAGCTTGGCCCCAAGAGCCGGCGATACCTGATCGATGCAGGCCTTGAAGACATTCAGATGGAATCGTTCATGGTGACCAACCTGGACGGCGATCCCCAGGATTTCGCCGATATTATCCAGTCCTGGGAAGATGTCTACGCCGGCAAGATGGCTGTCGAGCGTGGTGACAGTGAAGAGCAGATCCGCGAATTCAGGCAGGGTTTCCAGGACCATATCTTCGCGGCCAAGCATCCACGGGGATATGCAGGCTGGCCGATTTGGGTCGCTTCGGGACGGAAACCAAAATGAGTGTCACGCATGTAGGGACCGAAACTCCGGAGCCGCAGGACGGGCAGTCAGTTGGCCGGTTTTCGAGGCACAGTTTTCGGGCCAAATTCATTGCGGTCGTCGGCGCGGCGGTTCTGTTCGATCTCATGCTGGCCGGCGGCGTTGCCATCTGGAATGTGCAACGTTTGTCCAACGACGCGACCGAGAAGGTCGCGACCGGTCTCACCAGCGCCACGGAAGAGTACCTGAGGACATATATCGACACGACGGCGCTCAGAACCGATCTGCTGCTCGATCAGGTATTTTCCGAAGTTGAAGCGCTTGGCGGTGCCATGCAGACTTTGATTGACAATCCTCAGACCGGCACCAATGTCGGCAGGACTGTCGAAGCAGACCCCAAGCTTGGCGACAAACTTGTTTTTAATCCGCAAGCTGGCTGGTCACAGAATTCACCGGGAGAATCCGTTGTCAGTGTCTGGGGGTATCTGCTGGATGACGACGGCAATCCGCTGCCTGAGGTCGAGGCACAGATTTCTGACAGCTCCGCTTTCAACCTGATTGCACCCGGTATCCTCAAGACCGGGTCGCCGAAACTGCAGATGTATTATGTCGGCCCAAAAGACAAGCCGATCATGCGCACGACGCCTTATACGGATCAGGCGCAGACATTCGACAAGCTTTATCCCGGCCACAACGAAGACAACTTCTGGGATTTCTTCTTTCCTGGCGTCTATGAAGGCTGGCAAAGCTGGATCAAGGACCCGGCCAATCGGCCGGTTGACCGCGATATCGTTGGCACGGATCCATATATCGATGCAATCACCGGCGCTCGCATAGTCAGCTTCTTTTACCCGCTCTGGACAGCTGACCGTTCGGATGTCGCAGGCATGGCGGCTGTCGACATCACGCTCGATCAGCTCTCCAATCTGGTTGAGAATGTAAAGATCGCTGAGACCGGGTTCGGCTTTCTTACGTCGTCGGCAGGAAACGTCATTGCCGTGAGTGAGGCCGGTGCCGAAACGCTTGGTCTTGTCTCTGTAGGTGGTGAAGGTCAGGGTGTGACCGGGATCGATCGGCTCCTCGGGAAGAGCCGTTTCCCCGAGGTCGCAAATCTTGAACTGCCGCACAATACAGGCACAGTAATCGATTCCATAACGCTCGGCGGCGATGGCGATTTCAACGAAGAAACGGGTGAAGGATATATCGTTGTTCTGAAGGAACTTTCGCCCATCAATCTTTGGAATGGCGAAACGATTGTCTCTGAAAATCTGACCCTTGGTTTCATGGTTGCCAAGGACGAAATCTATGCACCGTTGACGGCTGTACAGCATGAATTGTCCGAGGCGACGGAGCGGATCGTTTATTGGCAGATCGCGGCGCTTCTGATCAGTCTGGTAATCGTGACTGTTGCCGTTTACGCCATTTCCGGTCGGATCACCAAAGGCCTGTCACAGCTGGCCGGCGCAGCACGTGCGCTGCAGAACAAGGACTATTCCGTCCGGGTTGATATCCCGACCCGCGATGAGGTGGCAGCTGCCGGTCTTGCGTTCAACCGCATGGCCGAAGAAATCAGTTTCCATACCGAAAACCTTGAGAACCTGGTCGAGGAGCGAACGAAAAAGCTCGAAACCGCGAACAAGGAAATTGGTGCGCTTAACAAGCGGCTCAAGTCGGAGAATGTGCGTCTGGGCGCAGAACTGGATGTCGCCAAACGCATTCAGGAGATGGTGCTGCCACGTCGCAGCGAGCTCGAGATCATTCCGCAAATCGAGATTGCCGCCTTCATGGAACCGGCCGATGAGGTGGGCGGCGATTACTACGATGTTCTCTTTGATGGTGAACACATCAAGGTGGGTATCGGCGATGTGACCGGCCACGGCTTGGAGAGTGGCGTGCTGATGCTGATGGTTCAGTCAGTTGCCCGCGCCTTGCAGGAAAAGGGTGACAAGGACCCGATCGCGTTTCTGGATGTGCTCAACCGGGCCGTCTACAAGAACATCACGCGGACCAAATCCGACAAACATCTGACCCTTGCATTTGTCGACTACGTTGATGGCAAGGTGACGTTGTCCGGTCAGCATGAAGAAGTGCTGATCATCCGATCAACCGGCGAGACCGAACGCATCGACACTATGGATCTCGGGTTCCCGGTCGGTTTGGAAGCAGATATCTCCGCATTTGTCGCAACATTGGATTTGAGTTTCGGTCCGGACGATATTCTGATCCTTCACACCGATGGTATCACGGAAGCTGAAAACGCGGCCGGAAACATGTTTGGCCTGGACCGGTTGAGCGACAGTGCCCACAGCAATCGCCACAAATCGGCCAAGGGCATCGCTGAAGCCGTCATCGATGACGTCAAGATGCATATCGGGGAATACAAGGTGTTTGACGATATCACGCTCGTGGTTTTGAAGCACAGGTAGGTCATGGCTGAAGATTTTGGACATACTCACTCTTCAAACGGTGGCGACGCGACGCGGTTTTGCCTGACGCTGATGGCCGAGCCATTGGAACTCAGCTGGCATCATTGCGGCGTGACATCGGATTTCATTGGCGAGTATTTCAGCCGGGCATGCCCCGGAGAAGTTGATCCGGTGGATGCACGCCACAGCATCAGCTACATGATCAACGAGATCCTCGAGAACGCGGTCAAATTTCGATATGGCGGTGACATTGCCATCGACAGCAGCCTCCAGGGTGAAACGTTTGAGATTCAAATTATCAACAAGATCGACAAAGAAACCGCGTCTCGTTTCCAGGAGCTTCTGCGCGAACTTCTGGAGCGCGAACCCGGTGAGCTCTTGTTGGAGAAAATCGAAGAAAATGCCCTTAATCCCGACTCGACCGGCTCAGGCCTGGGCCTGCTTACGCTCATGAGCGATTACGAAGCCAAATTGGGCTGGTCTTTCCACCGCGAGCATGTAAGTGAAGGCGTAAAGCTGACTACGTTTGCCTCATTGCGACTTTCCTGATCGCTGACTTATTCCAAAGGAAGATACCAACATGGAAATCAGCACCAACGATTACCGCGTTTGGACTGAAGGTGCGTCCATCCACTATGAAGGCACCATGCGGCTTTCAGGCACGGAAGCCTATGCGCCGATACTTGAAATCATGAACTCCGTACTCGGGTCCAAACCCGATCTCATCACGCTTGACCTGACCGGACTTGAGTTCTTGAACAGCTCCGGCATCAACCTCTTTGCGAAATTCACCATCGAGATCCGGAAACAACCGGAAGTCGGCGTCCGCGTTCTTGGCTCCAAGAGCATCCCCTGGCAATCCAAGTCCCTCCGCAACCTTCAACGCCTGCACCCCGCGCTCGAACTGACGATTTCCTGACAGCAGTCCGGCATTTGACCGACGGAGCGCAATGCAACACCGGTCAGTTTCCGTCCGCCCTGGTGAGCGTTCTTACCCCTCGCTGCCTTTTTCGCAATGGAAACGGACGTAAAGACGGCCTGGGGCTAGAGACAACTTATCCGCACGCATCTTGACGGACATTTCGAAAGCGTCTTCGACTGTGAAGGCTGCTTTGACGTCTTCAGTTGCCCAATAGCTGGTGTCGCTTTGTAAGAGCAGCTTCAGGTCCTCGATATGAACGATCCTGTCACCTGAGCTGTTGAAGGTCGCAAACTCCTCGATGGAAACGTCGAGAGCGGTTTCGTCAGGGGTGTTGGGTACATAGGAGAATTCAGCCGACGTCACGGTCATCTCGCCTGGCACAACGCCTTTGGCAAGGCTTTCCTGGCCGTCGAGTGCCGTGATCCTGATCTGACCGACTTCATAGGTTCCGCAAAAAGGCTTTTTGTCATCGGACATCGCGACTTGATCCTCCTCGTCCTCAATGCTTCTGGGCCGGTGCGGGCGGTAGTGTCAGCGTCAAAGAGCACACGCACTTACCAGAAGACGTTTTTGGCATTGCTATCTTGTTTGCCGAACAGCCATCGGTAGCCATGCCCTTTGGGCTTTCTGCGATGACCTCAGCGCGATTTGGCAATTCGTGTCTACAGGGCAGGGCTTATGACGTCAGCCTTCCAGATTTATGCGCCATTTGCATGTTGGCGGCATAGGAATTTGGCGACCTTCGACCAGGCATGTTGGCTTCCAGAACAAGTGTTTCAAGCAATCCGTCTTCTACCGAGATTTCCGTCGTTCTGTTGAGCTTGTTCATACGCCAGAACTGAAGCTTGCGGTTTTTGGGAACGTAGTCGCCTGGGATATCGGTTGCGTCACCCGTGACCACCATGATCTTAGGCTTCGGCAACTCGTAATAGTTGCCTTCATAAACATAGGCCCGTATCAATGCGATCTGCTGATCAGCGCCCGTGTCCATCAACTGGATGGTCAGCCGACTATCCGGGCTGCCGCCGGACTCGATCTTGACCTCGGCCACCGTCTTGCTGCCGCTGCCGGCAATGTTGCTTCCAATGAGAATAATTTCCGCAGGATCATACGGCGGTATGGATAGGATGGTCGGCAGTTGATCGCTCATTTATCTTCCCCCCTTTGGGAATTCAGGTTGTCGACGGCATGTCAGGTTCTCACCAGAATTTCCCGCCATGCCAGGTTTTCCATCAAGATGTCCCCGGCAGCAGAATTGCCAAGCGCATCCAACTGGTCGGCAATTGCAGCGCCGGCCAGTGCATAGTTGAGTGTGTCGGGATTGAGTGCGCTCCAGGATCGTGCGATTGCGGATCCCATGAGGTCTCGCGCATTTGCAAGCGCGGATTTCAGCAAAAATTCACGTGCGTTGAAGGCATCGGCAAACCGGTGTCCAATCAGCTCGATTTCATGATGGCCGAGCTCGAACAGCCGGTCATGCGAAATACTTTCCGGAAGATCGACCAAGTTTCCGTCTACGGCATTGTGGTGATAGATCTCTACAAGGGTATCGAATATCGCGCCGGTAAAGGGCTTAGACAGATCGTGCACGGCGTCTGTGACGGTGCTCATTTTCCGGTCGTTGCTGGCAGTCCGAATCTGTCGGTCACCGGACAACTCCGCTATCCGGTTTAGTTCGTTCATGGTCAGAAGGTTGCCGCGGGTCGAGCGCAGCAGCCGGTCGAGCACGCTGTCGAAATGAAGAAGCGAAATGAGTGCGATCAGGTCCGATACGCTCTCGTGATAACCGAAATATTCACGGTTGGCGTTCCCGCCGACGGGTGTCCCCATTTCCGCAAAAATGAGCGCATGACCGAATTCATGCGCGATGACATCGAAGTTCAAGGCATATGGATAGACCGTTTCCCGGTCACTCAACTCGGTACCGAACTCCATGTAGCCATATCCCGACTGGGCATTATTCCAACTTACGAATGGAATGATCTCAAGCCGTTCATAGGTTTGCGAGAAATGCCAGACAACCTCATGCCCGAGATAGCTTTCCCAGATGTCGAGCACGCGTCTGAGTGAAGCAAACACATGGGCGCAGACAAATTGGCGGCTTGATGGGTCCAGATGATCGAAATGTCCGTCTGGCCCCGCTTCTGCCGGCGGGTGTTGTTCGCCCGTAAAAGGAGGCTGGAAGGGATACTCGTAAACAGGCTTTTCAAAAAGCGGATCTGCCACATACATGCGGCGGTCAGCCGGTCCTGGCTGAATCTCGTTCGGCGACGTGCTGATCCAGACGGTTTCCGGTTTTTCATAACCGGCCAGGTGCGGCACCTGCGGATACAGAAGAAACCGGGTGCCGAGACGGCCCGTTTCAGGTGAGATGGTTTCCTGGTCGAGATAGATACTCAATTCAACCTCTGAAATCCGGTATTTTTACAACCGGCCTGGAAACCGGTGTTGGTCACAATCTCTTGTTGCGCGCGCGCCTAAATTGTTTCTCCACTTCCCGCACAGCATCAAAAAAGATGTTTTTGCCGTACTGTTTGAACCTTCCGCAGGGGAATTATTAAAAGACTATCAAGCACCTGAGAAGCTGTCCAATGAAAATCCCGCGTCTGCGAGATCCTGCAGAAACGCGTCTGTTGGCACGAACGCCGCTCCAGGTGTGGGAAGAGGCCAGAGGCCGGATTTCTGGCGATCAGTAAGTTCATCTAGTAGAAGTTGCGCATCAAGTTGCTTCTGAGTGCAATCGGGCTTCGCCAGATCTGAAATCGTAATGTTCGCCCCATTATCCCGAGCGGTAGCCAACACGGCTTTCAGGTGCCGTTCCGTGTAGTGAAGCTGAAAAGCCGCAGTCACCAGAGCGCTTTCCTGACACGCTGTGATTTGGCCTTCCTTTCGCGATTGCTTGAAACGAATGCGCAAATCGACAAGGGAATCGGTGATCGCGACCGCACCGAGTTCTTCTGGCGTGTGAAGGACCGCGACCGCGTCATCTGGTGCAAGGGCATTTCGCCGGAACCACCGATAGATGAGCCCTCGCCCGTGCATCCCAAAGCTCGATAATTCAGCGGCTCTGAGAGCGCCCATGCTGGCCGCACCAAAAATGGTGGCGCCGCGATCGATCGCCCAGAGGATCTCCTTGTGCCTGACGGCCGGAGCTCCTTGAAAGACACCGTCGATCAGAGCAATGACGCAGTCCTTTGCCTCAAGCGATACGGCAGCAATGTCTCCCTGGGCTGCCGGTGGCCGTACATCGGCCTGGAGTGCCTCAGGAAGGCCTTCGGGGGGTAAACTCGGGCCGATGAAAACGACGAGAGGACGCTTAGCCTGCATCATGCCCTCCAACGCTGGCCGACCAGCGGCACCACCCGGACGATGAACAGCGGAACGTCTTCAAGAGCAAGGACGGGCACAATAGCCGAGGTCAAACCTGCCTCTGCCAGCGCTTCGGTAAAATCCTTCACACTCACTGCTGAATTGTTCCCGGCAAATGATGGACTATTGGCAGGCGTCTTACTCATTTGCCGCCGTTCGAAGGCGATCAGTTGATCATCGTGATTTCTTGGATAGGAACGGCGGGTTATGTCTTCGCGGGAGCCTGATATCACTGACGCGCGTGTCTGAATGCTTTCCAAAAGCGCTGCTCGCAGTGCTCCGCTAAAGGTGGGGCGGCAGGCAAAACCGTCCGCGGCAAATGGAAGAGAAGTTGCTGAAGCACGCTCATCGAGAAGTCTGACCCAGACGACGGGAAAGCGCCCAACCGGTGGGCACTCATAGGCAGCAAACAACAGACCGGCATCTTGAACCTGCATTATGAGCTCGTCTGTGCAGGCGTCGACATTCGTGTCGGGCGCAATGCGGTTTTTCTCAAAGAACCCATGCGTTGTCATGGCCTTTTCGGTGCTTATCCGCTCCAGAACCTCGAGGAACCCATGCTGAATTGCTTCCTCCAGACTTCCGCCACCCCCCAGTCCGGTCGTGGTGCGGACGAAAGGCGACACTGCATGAGATGAGGATGGCGTATAATCCGTACTGATCAGGGCAGCGGGCACGCTGACGATATCCTGCGACATCGGTTCAATTCCGCGCATAAACGCAATTGGGTTCTCCATCCACTCTTCAGCCATCTCTGGCGGTAAGTGACAGGAAAGCTTGTGGATTGCCGCGTGCCCATAAATCTCGTTTGGAGATGCTCTGCCACCGATTTGATCAGGCGATTCGCAGGCAAAGGTTTCAAGAGCTTCGATGATTGCGCTGACGGCAGCCTCCGAAAGGGTCAAACCTTTGCCCTGGTTGACGGCGTTCGATCGCGCCAACGGTCGGACGGCCTGGACAACCGGAACACCAATACGATCAAGACCGGTGACGTCTGCCAGCCGCGAAATGCCGAAGGACGTCAGATGAGGCTTTAAACGGGAGAGATACTCGTCAGCGCTAAAGCGCCGCGAGAGCTTCGAAGTCGGCGAATTGCGGCATATCGCGCTGATTTCGTCAAACAGTTCCAGATTTGGGCTGACTTCATCCATCCCATCAGCTCAGGCGGCTCGCCAAAAGGGCTGATATGCGAGCTTTTTCGCTACCTTGTTCCAATTCCTGCAGAATGCGCCGCGCCCGCTCCAAATGTCCTGGTGTTGCTTTGTCAGGCTGCAGCATCACCAAGTCTGCCAAGGCCCGTAAGACCAGTACTTTTGCATTCTGGTTCAAGGCGACATCTTCGGCCTTGGCGAGGTCTGTCAGAATCTGGTCTGCTCCCGATCCGGCTCTGGCGCCAAGGCGGGCGCGGCGCCTGTAGAGTTCTGCAAGCCAGAAGGCATGGCCCGTTGCTTCAGCGCGTTCAATCGCGGAGCTCAAAACGGCCAAGCCGTTGTCAAACCGGCCCAGCATTGCGTCGAGTTCGCCTGCCATCTCAAGATAAACGGGAAAATCTTCTTCCGTGCCGATTTCCTGTTGTATGGACAAACCTTCTGTCAGGTTGGCGCGACCACGTTCGGGGTCTCCCGACATTCCCTGTGACCAGCCTGCAAAGATCAGGCTCTTGGCCTCCAGTGATTTGAGGTCGTGCTCCACGGCTGCTGTTTTCATACGCCTTGCAAGACTTGCCACCCGGTCGACATCACCCCTGTAACGATGAAGCATGATGCCGATATCAAGCGCGTGACAGTTGCTGCCGACATGGTCAATGTGCCTGGCCCAGGCGTCCGATTGTTCCATATGAGAAACGGCAGATTCCGTTTGCCCAATGAACCAGGAGGACAAGGCTTTTTCGCCGAGACCACAAACTCGGGCATCGTGGCCACCATATCGGGTTCTGTGTTCCAGCGCTTCATCTTCGCTATAAAGATCAAGCCCTTTGGATATGGCCTCCAGGCAATCATTGTGATTGCCAAGATTGAACGCGGTAGCCCATCGGCAATGGTGGGCCTGTAGCTCGATTTCCTTGTCGTTGACACCCGTCAGATCGCTCAGAATGGTTTCAGCCCGTTCGCGTTGTTCCTTGAAATTTGCGGCTGTGAACCACCAACCCCAATAGAGCGGAAACCCGGTCGCACGATGGGTCTCGGGCGTTTCATGCAAAAGCTCCACGCCGCGTTGGTAGAGAGCTGATGCTTCCTCCGAACCGGTTCCATCCATCGTGGCAACAACTGGACCGAGCAGTTTGACGATTTCCAGCTCAAGCTCAGCGGCAACGGCCTTGTCACTGATCTTTTCCGCAATTGAGCGGGCACGGGTCAAATGTGTTCGCGCTTCCTTGAGTGCAGACTGGGAAGATGCAGAGCGGGCGGCGTCAATGTAGTGCCGGGCCGCCGCGACAGGCATTCTGGCTTGCTCTGCGTGAACCGCAAGCTCAGCACTGGTAAACGGTTGCCCGCTGGCTTCGTTACCTGTCGCAATTCTGTAGAGCGCTGTGTGCAATGTGCGTCGGTTCGCGCGCAACAGTCCGGCATATGCGGCCTGCTGCAGCAACATGTGCCGGAAACGGTATGCCGGTTCCGCCTCGTTTGAATGCTTTTCGATGAAACCGCCCGCCATGAGCTGGTTGAGGCTTTCGTCCGCAGAAGCCGGTGTGCCGGTAGATGCCAGCAGAGCAACAAGCGTCAGAATATTGAAACTTCTGCCGATCACGCTTGCGGCCTGGGCGACGATCTTGGCTTTGCCCAACGCTGCTAGCCGCGCAGCCAGCAGATCTTGAAGGCTGGCGGTCTCTTCTGAATCAAAGAGGGACTCCCAGGCACTCTCGTCCGACATTTTTTCCGCGCCGCGGTCTACCACGAAGCGCGTCAGTTCTTCGGCAAACAAGGGTACGCCCTCACAACGCGCAGCAATGGCGTGGGCCAGGCGCGGTGACAATGCTGCAGCCCCTGCAACGTTTCCGATCAATTCAATGATGCTGTCTTCACCCAGTCGCGACAGGCGCAGCTTGGAAAAGTGAGGAAGTTCGGTCCACTTGGTTTCGGGCCGCTCGCGCGATGTCACCACGATGAAGACCGGAGCTGATGCAATCCGGTCGAGGAGGTGTTCCAGCACCTCAATCGTCTGGCTGTCGGCCCAGTGCAGGTCTTCAAGTTTGATGACACAGGGCTTTGCACTGGCAATGGCCATAACTGCATCAACCAGCGTGTCGACAGAAGAGGCAGGATGCGGGTCAGCATCATCTTGCTGAGGTGAAGGCGACAGCAGAAACGCAAGTGCTTTATAAAACTCTGGCGACTGATTTCCTGGAAGGGACAGAACGTCTGCAATGGCCTCAGCTGAAGGCGTTTCAAAATCAAATGAAGGGTCGTACCTTCTGATTTCGGCACGCAGACTTTTGACAAAGGGCGAAAACGGAATGTCACGGCACTCAGGTTCGCACTGGAAATCCAGAAGATGTGCTCCTTCATCCCGGGCCTGCTGTGCAACCTGAAACGACAGCCGGGACTTTCCAATCCCGGGTTCGCCATGAACGTAGAGCACCTGGCCCTCGCCGTGGGAAGCTTGTTGCCACCGGTCGGTCGCTTCCTCCAGCTCATCTCGTCTTGCCAGAAATGGTTGTCCGGCGTCCCGAAGTTTCTCAAACCGGTCAACTGTCTCGCGGCGCCCAAGAGGTTGCCAGAGGCTTTGCGGTTGATCGAACCCCTTCAGGGAATGGGCACCGAGACTTTCATAATGGTAGATGCGCCGCGTTGCCCGGTAGGTGGCGTTTGAAACGGCTACGGTCCCAACTTGTGCGATGCCTTGAATGCGGGCGGCAAGCGTGGGCGCAATGCCGATGATTTCCTCCCGGTCCGCCAGCGCCCCGCTTCCCGCGGGTCCTGAAACAGCTGGTCCCGTGGCGACACCAACCCTGACCTGAATATCGCAATCAAAGCGTTTTTGGATGTCGGCACGCTCTTTCAGGATCGCGAGACCCGCAGCCACGGCGCGTTGAGGGGCGTCTTCGTCTGCAATCGGATAGCCGAAATAGGCCGATCCGCCATCGCCCATCAAAAGATCGAGATGGCCGCCATGCCCTGCGATGGCATGGTGGGCAGCCTGGTGCAGCGCCTGCTGCACTTCCCGGTAGTCTTCCAGGTCCATATTCGTGACCATGGAGGTCGAACCGACCAGATCATAGAAGAGGGCAGTGAGCTGGCGGCGCTCCCCCTTTTGTATCCCAAGATCCCCTGCGTTGTTCTGGGTCATGATCTGCCTTTGACCGGCCCCTGCTGTTTGACCGATAGAACGCTTTCGGTTCCACTATGATGGAAGGGTTGCACCGACCTTTGCCATAAAGCAAGCAACCTATTTCTTTTTAATGTAAACCGAATGATAGGCAATCAACAACTTGTTGAACTTAAGGGCAGATTGAAGAACCGCCTGAAAATTGCGCGGACATTATTGTGCGCGATCAGTGTTGCATCGAAGATGCCGCAGAAGAGTTTTTGAAAAGCGCTTCCTTGAAGTAGAAAGTCCCCGGGTAACAGTACCCGGGGAGGAATTGGCAGGCGCAGGGAAGCAGTCGCTACCTACTGGTACTTGTACATCTTCTTTTCGGAGAACCATTTGCCTTGCCGTGTCTCTTTTGTGGACCGAGCCTTGTCTGCCTCAGCAAAGAGCCTGTGAGCTTCCTTGCTCTTGCCGGTGTGATATAGCGACCAGGCCCGCATGAGCTTTGCCTTGCGGCTTTCCCTGCCGCCGGCTGCGTTTCTTTCAAGATAGGTGAGCGCACCGCGCCAATCACCATCACCCATTTCACGTTCCGCAGAACGGATAGCAGAGTTTGAACGGGACGCCGTTGGCCGTTTCTTTCGGCTGGTTACTACGGTTGATTTACTGCTTTTGGTGGCAACTGTTCTGAGTGCAGGAAAGTCACCCGACCATTCAGCAACAAGCTGCCGTTCACGGATTTTTTGCTTCGTGCGCTGGGCGACGACAACAAGGCCAAGCACCGCTGCTTCATTGGGCTGGTACTGCATCGACTTGTCGAACCAGATTTCCGCTTCTTCGAATTCGTGCATCTCATAGAAGTGCCAACCGAGAACCTGTGCGGCAATTGGCGATTCAGCATCCTGGATAACGTTGGCAAAGCGTGAAAGCCGCTTGAATTCCATTTCCTCGCCGTATCCCTCGATAAGCGCAATCGCAACCACTTCAAGGTAGGCCTTGAGGATGAGAGGATCTCTCCTGCGGTTTTTGTAGGCCAACTCTTCCGCTTCCTCGTAGCTCCCAGCCTCCTTGAGAGAAACCACTATTCCTTCAATGGATTTGACCGTGGGCTTCATCTTGTGGGCGGTGCGGAACCAGGTTTCGGCGACTTTGTAGTCTTCTCTTGAATAGAAGTACCAGCCGAGAAGTTCAGCATCTTCCGGGTTCTTGAGCGATTTGGCCGCGCGGCCGAGCGCCTCCAGGTCAGAGGTGTCAACGAGCGCAGTGATGTCTGCTGCTCCGTTGCCAATTTCTCCGCGCAAAATGTTCAGATAAACCTGATTGAACTCCGATTGCCCATCCAGTCGGGTTCTGCCCATCTGTACCAGTTGCTCGACGGCATTGCGCGGCAACAGTTCAGCTGCCTTTTGAACTGTTGCGATGCGTTCTTGTTCATCGCTGCAATTGGCCAGAATGTACTTGTAGGCCTCAAGGGCCTTCAGCTCCTGACCGGCGTTCAACAGCGCTTTGGCGGTCCGCCAGATGACATCGATCTCGCGGCATACGAGCAGGTCAGGGTTCTCCACTGCAAGTCTGATCACTTCTCCATTGTTTTCGTTGTTTGACGCCTGAATCAGCGACTTGCGCACCTCTGCGTTGACAATTTGTCGGCGCAGTTCAGGGGAGGGTCCATAACCAGGATACAGCTTTATGTACTCTCGGATCTTGGCATAAAGCGCCTGCGTTTTTTTGGCAGCAAACAGATCCCAAAGAGGTTGCTCGTTTACTTCGATCCGATTGGTGTCGAAGATATTCTCCGGTGGTTCCCATTCAGGGTGAAGGCTCTTGAGCCTCTTGATTTCCGCCGAGACACGTCCGATTTCACCATTCTTGGCATAGTAGCGTAGCGCGGACTCATCCACCTCCGGCTCAGCGGTGACGATGGCCTGCCCGTTCGAAGGCACAGAGGCCTGGTCAACTGTGAGTGAAAAGGGTGAAACGCTCGCCGATTTCACTGTAGGTTGATTGTCGCTTTGCAGATTGAGCGTTAGGGGAAGGCTTCCGGGCGTTTGGCTCGGCGCGGCTTCCCATGGGGCGGATTGCGCATCGACGCCCTTTGTGGCGAGCGTTAGCGCAAGGGTAGCAATCACCATTCTGGAGAAAGACATTTTGGGTTCCTCTCTGCAAGTGCGAGAACTGTAAAAATTTGAAGTGTTGAGGAGTAATAAGAGTCTGATCCGAACTGCAGCAGTGAGGTCGGAAAAGGTTCAGAGGTGTCGATACAGCGCGACAATGCGGCGATGGATCGAAATCCGGTCTCACTCATTGTCGACTGTATCGCGCCGGTCACAACATGAGTGACCGCCGGCCCTTCTGGATTGCTGAAACCGTGCAGTGTTGAAAAATCGGCTGCTTTCTTCTCGCGAAATGCATTGTTGGAAAACGCGAGATAAAGCGGAATGCGAACGGCATTGTACCCGAACTCCGGCGGGAATTTGTCAGAAGGCACGAGTTTGAAACCGCTGATGTCAACCCAGTCTGGCGGAAGGTAGGTGGGGGCCCTTTGGGAAAGATCCAGAATTTCCTCGCCGACAACAGCGATTTCTGCCCAATTGGCCGATCTGTCGAATTGGGCAATGCTCTCCAGGGCGGGAAACACCCAATAGGATGGGTTGACCGTCAAGGTCTTTCCATCCTCGTCAACAAACCCCTTCGCACCGGGCAGAAGAACCGGACCTAGGCCTGTTTCGTGTACGAGAAGAGTGGCAACGTCCCGCAGGATTTTACGTGCCGAGGCTAGGTTTTCAGGATCGTTCCACTGCTTGTAGGCTTCTAAAAGCGCCCAAGCAACGAGCAGATCCCCATCCGTTGCATTGTTCATATCCGCAATGCTGGGACCTTGGTCCGTGTGTTCGACTTTCCAGGCGAAAAGGCTGTCGTTCCGGACCTGAAGCGTTTCAAACGTGTAGTCACGAATGAGCCGAAATGCGTCAAGATCATCAGCCGCAACAGCCAGAACCATACCGTAGCCCTGGCTTTCACTGTGACTGATGCCCTTGTTGGCGTCGTCAATGACAGCACCAGCATCCGTGACGAAGCGGCTCTTGTAGTCACGCCATGCTGAACGCAGCCACAGCGATAGGGCATCTTTCTCGCGAGCACCGTCTCCGAACACCGGTTCGGAGACGGCGCCGCTTGAGACAACAACAAGTGCAAGCAGTGCCGAAATGAGCGTTTTCAACATCTCAACGCCCTGATTTTCTGAGCGCAACATAGTAGCTGAACGCCAGAACGACGCCGAACAGCACCATGAAAACAACAAAGTCGAGCATGTTGTGTGAAATTACACCGGCAACAACCAAGCGGCTGTTTCTGAGTTCGGAAGGATTGGCGAGCGACGCAAAATAGTTCGCTTCAGAGAAACGGTCGGACAAAACGGTGTTGTCAGACGTTTTGTAAAGCGACGTGTCACCGCCGAGCCAGGCCAATCTGCCTTCCCGAAGAAGCGTGTCAACTCCGGACTTGACATCGTCGCCCGTCAATCCTGTCACGACGGTCCAAACGTCCTGCTTCACAGGTGCTCCAAAAAACGCAACCCAACTCTCTTGCGATGAGAGATCGGTGGTGCGCTGTGAGAAGAGAACATCGTTCTTTTCAAGCTTGAAGCTTTGCTGTGCCTGGAATTCAGAACCTAATTTGAAGCCCATGTTGCGCCAGGCCGAGTTGGCATATCTTCTCAGATCAGCCCAAAGGCCCGGCTCATTTGCATCAGGAGTTTCAAGGCCCAAGAAATTTGCGACATGGCCACGAGCGGCGCTGCGACGGGTATCTTGAAGCGTGTCCGTATAAGCTTGCTTTGCCGGGCCGGAAAGACGATTGACAGGTGCCACGATCAAGCCTGGCTGTGAACCGACGTCGCCGGCGCCTAGGACAATTGAGACAGGCTGGACAGTCTGGTTGATTGCTGCTGTCGCGACGGCAAGTTGTGCAGCGGCTTCGAGGCTGCTGCGGTCATTTGACGGCACCTGAATGTAAGTCGGCCGATTATCCGCAGTGCTTTGAGGCAGCAGATTACCCGGTGAGACGCTTGGCGTGACACGCATTCTGGCCAGAGAGTCAAATTCAATCGTGGAGGTGCTTGCCTCGAAGGCCAAACGATCTGGACCGTTGAGCGATGAAACATCGCAAACCTCATCCTCGGAGGTCAAAGAGGACACTTCAATTCGAAGCTCGTTGAAACCCGGCGAAAATCCACCGAGCGGAATGTTCACCGGTGAGCGGGAAGTGATCCCGTCTCGGGTCAACTCCGCTGAAGCAAGCGCAGCGCCATTTGCAAACACCTGAAGCCGGTTCGCATTCGAAAGGTCTGCAAGAGCTTCAATATCAAGGCTCAATGTCGCCTTTCCATAGTCACCAACGAAATAATCTTCCGGCAATTTGATGGAAAAGTCCCTTTGCATGAGACGACCGTCGAAACGTTGGCTGCTGACCCCCAGTTCCGCAAGTGAAACGGGCGTTCCTGGCGTTATCTCGTAGCCAAACTTGTTCGTGAAAACCTGAATCCCGCGCTTCGTGCCGGTGGTTGGCAGCTTTGCCAGTGCCTCTTGCAATTGAGCGATGGCATGATCCAATGCCGGTCGACTGTCTGCGGCGATCAAAAGCGACAGACGACCTGTCTCCGGATTGCGCATGAGCGCAAGCCCTTGAATTCCGGACCGGGTTCGCCCGACTGCATAGCCGGCTTTCGACAGTTCCGCGCGCGTGCCGACAATAATGTCCATCCCGGCATTTGTGCCCGGTTCTGGCCGGATCTCGATATTCGGGTTCTGGTACTTTCCGAAAACCGCGACTGTCTGTGCCACGGCGAGAGACCGATCCAGATTGGACGTGCTCATGTTTGCAGGCTGGACCAGCCGGAAGTTTGTCGACCCAGTCACGTCGTTGGGAATTGCTCTTAGAACCTCAAGACCGGAAACGAGTTTTGGTGCAGTGTCGGGGCCAGGGTCGAAGACAAGCCCAGTGTTGGCCGGATTGAGCACCGTCCAAAGCTCATAGGTTGCCGGGATAGTGCAATCGACCCGGTGCTTGTGTCTTGCAACAAAGCGGACTTCGTTAAATCCCTCGACGATCAGTCCGGGTGGAAGATCGAAGCTACGCAAAGAAGCCTGCTCGCCGGAGGTCAGTTCAATGTCACCAACAAGCTGTCCATTGATCATGACGCTCAGGTTGGAATATTCCGGCGCTGCGGAGACGGCCGTCAGATAGTCGACCTGCAGCTTGCGATAAAGCAGAGCCTCGTCACGTGGCGCATAGAGGGCAAGACGCAATTCTGAGAACTCACCTTCAAGGCGCATCTGGTCTGCCGTGGCGGTGAGTCGGCGTATCGTGCGTCGTTCTTCCTTTTTTGTTTCCAGAACAGACAGATCGAGCTGTTGGGCATTTGCTCCCAAGGGAACTGTGAGTACAGCTGCCGCCAGAAGCGCTGATTTCAGACACATGCTTCCAGTCGACACGATTGAATTCTTCATCATGAGGGACCTCACTCTGCAGGAGTCATAAAGGTTTCGGGAAGGTCGTTCTCAACGCGCGCGGGTTTGCGACGCGCACCGCTGCCAAGGAGCGAAAACATTGCGATCACCGGAATACGTACGCCGTAGTGTACCGACCAGCGCACAAGCCGGAGCATGCCCCCAACAGGCGAGGCTCCGGTTAGTTTCCGGTTGTGCAGTGCTCTTGGAATGGAAAGGTCTGCAAACACCAGATCGCTCGACGCCTGGGCACACTTGGCAACTGTGTCGATGTAACCAGCCCCCACGAGAAGGCCTGTGGAACTTGCCCGTTGAGAAGCAATATTCACGCTGATGCCTTCTTCCGGGCCAAAGTCACCCATGTCTGTCGATGTACTGGTGTTTCGGCCTTGTTTTTGAGCCGGAAGCACCTTCAGGAGCCCCCGTTCGCCTAGCATGTTTCCGCTATGCGGCACCTTGTCGAAATGCATCAGAACACCGTTGGTGTTGGCCTCCACCAAAGTGACGGGAACAGTATCTTCGCCAAGTTTCAAAATGCCTTTGCGTTGAACACGTATACGAGGTGCTGTCCTAACTTCCTTGCGTTCCAGAATGGCTCCCAACGCTGCTCCGGTAACAATCAGGTTGAAGACATGCCAGATGCCCACCACGGACAGGAGAGCTGTTTGGCCAGGGTCATTTTCAAGGCGCCAAAACAGCACACCTGTTGTGGCCAGCATCAGCACAAACACGACGACATAAGGCCATGCCAGGACCGACAGTTGTTCCTTTTCAAGCGTTTCGCCTTTTGTGGTCACGTTGAATTTCGGGCTACGGGGATTGAGCAAAACCGAAATGATTGCCGGGAACAGGAAGATCGACTGGATGTACTCATAGAGTTCGGAGATCCAGGGCCATCTCAGCTTGCCGTAGAGGCCTGACTGGATGGTCACAACTGCCAGTATGTAGGTGAGCGTATAGGCGAGAAATTCCTGAGGCGAGGCAATGTAGATCTTCATGCTGAATAGGATGAAGAGCAAGGGTGCCAGCAGGAAGACGAGTCTCGGAAAGGGAAACAGCCAAAAAAGTGCGCTTGAAACATACGCGACGCGCTGCATGAAGTTCAGGCCCGGCTTGAAAAGCGGGTTCTTGAGAAGGAGTATTTGCAGCATTCCCCGGCACCAGCGCGACCGCTGACCGATGAAGGAAGCAATCGTGTCTGGTTGAAGGCCGGCGATCATTGGACGGTCTACATAAGCGCTCTTCCAGCCACGAGAGTGCAGTTCCAATGCGGTTTCGCAGTCTTCCGTGATCGAGACACCGGAGAACCCGCCGACCTCATTGAGAGCAGACCGGCGCAATACTGCCCCAGATCCGCAGAAGAACGTGGCGTCCCATTTGTCCAGACCCTTCTGGATCATGCCGTAGAACATATCGTTTTCGGACGGCATGAAGTTGAAGGTGCGCAAGTTGCGCTCAACGGGATCGGGATTGAGGAAAAAGTGCGGTGTCTGAACCAGAAAAAGCTTGGGATCGGAGAAATAGGCCACTGTCTCGCGCAGGAATTCACGAGCCGGTGCATGGTCGGCATCAAAGACCACAACCAAATCACCCTCGGAACGTGACAAACCGTAGTTCAGGTTCCCCGCCTTTGCGTGTTCATTCCTTTCACGGGCCAGATAAGTTGCGCCGAGTTCGTCGCAAATGCGTTTCAGTGTTTCCGCCCGATCCCGGGCTTCGCGCGCAGCAGCTGGGTCGTAGGCATTCAGTTTCTGGTCCGTTGCACCGTCATCGAGCAGAAAGACCCTGAATTTGTCCGCCGGATAGTCCATGTTTTTGGCCGCAGCGATCGTGCAGGCCACCAAGCCGGGATCTTCATTGTAACTTGGAATGAAAACATCAACGCTCGGGGCGTCTTCATCCCTTGTCAGAACCTTGCGTGGCCGTTGATAGCGATCCGACACGATAAGCGCGGACAGAAAGAACATGAGAATGCAGAAAAGCTCGGCGGCCAAAAGCAAAACGCCGGGCACGAAGTCTGCCAGATTTTCGATTGGTGGTACCGTTTGAGTAACGCGCCAATAGACGTAGCGGCCAACGATAATGCCGCCCAGGGAGAGAAAAATGACCCTCCCAAGAGTGCCGGGAATAGCCTTTGTAAATTGCATCGCGAGCAGTAGGAACAGCCCGAGAAACAGCTGCACCTCTACGGACAAAGGTAAGGTCGCAATGAAAAACATTGCAATGGTAGCCACAGTGGCGAACAAATACGCCAGAAACTTCAGCATTGTCCTAACTCCATACTTTTATTGTTTAATTTCGAGTTCCGGGGCGATGGAAATTGCCCTTTGAACGACGTTGATCAGCTCAGCCTGTGAACTGACTTCAAGTCTTTGCTGCGCCATTGCGATGTGATTGCGCGCAGTGTTGTAGCGAATGCCGATTTCCTCGGCGGCCTGCCGGACGCTCCTGCCGGCGATCAGTTGCTGTATGAGGCGCGCCTGTTGCAGCGTCACACCGGCGGTTGCCTTGATCAGCAACGGATCCGCGTTGATGGGACTATCAGTCGAGGCAACGAGAATTTTTTTGGTGAAGTAGTTTCGAACCGGGTCGTCGTGTTTGTCTTCATCAGAAAATGAAGGCACCGGCTCTAACAAAAACTGCGTTCCTGTCGCCGTATGCAGAATGTGCCGCTGGGTTGAAGGCGAGCCTCGCAAAAGTCCGCGGACAGCCAATGTGTCGACGCTTGTTGCTGGGGAGAACCGGGCAAGAAGGTCAGCGGGTCCTGAGATCCTTCCATCAATGACCCTCAGGTCTTCACCGCTTTGCAACAAAGCTTCTGCAGCAGAGTTTTTTGTTAGAAGATATCCATTGCCATAGATGACCAATGCAGCATGCTTGATGTGCTTGATCCAATAATCAGAGCTTTTCAGGTCTATCCTGTTGAAGCCGAAAACGAGTTCTTCGGCATAACTGCGAAAGCCCCCGAAAATATCTCCCATATAGGCAATAACACCTTGGAAGAGCTGCTCGGAGAAGCCGCAAGGAATGTGCGCAGTCAAAAAGAGCTGTAACCCGCTACCAAGATCGACGGAAAGGGCCGCAGCCCGATCAGTCTCCAAAACCGATTTTGCCGGGTCTTCGCTGCCATTTTCCTGGATACAGCGCAGTACAACCGGATCGTGATATACCGGTGCGCAGATATCCCGTTTCAATGCAGCCAGTGTTTCTTTTTCTTGTTCAATGAGGAAACTTGCATCCCAGAGCCGTCCCGGGTCGTCTGTCGTAAACTGTGCTTCCACTGATTTTCGCAAGGAGTCGAAAACAAAGACGCTGAAGACGAGATACTCAAATCGTCTGGCGAGCATGTAGGGAAAGTCGAGTTTTTCGCGTGAACGGCGGTCCTGTAAAAAGCCGCCATAGGCAATGTCTTCTCCGAAATGCCGAGAACCGAAATACATTTGGTGCCCCCACCTAAGTAAAGCTGCCGTAGTCTGTTGTCTGTCTAAGTGGTCGCTTCTGTATGGCGACTGATAATTTTTGTTTTTGAATAAGTACGCCCCAGATGCCGGAGCGTTAAAAAAGTATTAACAAACTAATAGATCAAAGCTGCAGCTCTTGTCTTGGTGCAGTTGCATCAAAATTTGGGCATAGATGTATTATGGTTTACAAGTTTGTTTGATTTATTTGCATCAAAAGTGCTGAAATCTTCAGGAAAAGGACTTGTCTAGTTCCCAGTTATCTAAAGAAAATTCGAATACAACCACCACTTAAACTCTGAGCTGCAGGAGGGGGTGTCGAATTTTGCAGTAATGCTGCAGTGCAATGCGAGTGTTATTCTTCCAAATATACGATGGCCCAGTCGAGTGTTCGGCAATGGATGAAATACTTTCGACAACAATTGGTACCGGCTACAAAAATAGTCTTGTGAACAAAAGAAATAAATTCTGCCCAAAAAGCATGCAGGGTTGAGTAAATAAAACACACGCTCCTACTATCGCATAAGTTTAAGTCGCGATTTCGTGATCATTTTTTTGAGAAACCCCGACCCCAGAGTTCAATTTCACCCGATTTCGCACCTTCCGACCAACATTTTGCACCAACTCTGGCAGGAGGCAGTTCAAAAACGTGATGGTTTCAAGTAAGACATGCAACCTGTCAACTCTCGGGAAGGTGGCATTGCCAGACAACGGTGTTTTGAATCTTGGAGATTTGGCGCACCCGACAGGATTCGAACCTGTGACCTCTGCCTTCGGAGCGCGTCTGGGCGGTCTTCGCTGTTGTTTCTAATTGTTCGCCATGGCACGCTAAGTCATTACGTAGATTAGATTTTTCTAGATCTACACACCGAAGTCAGTATCCAGGAACACGTCGCAGTTTCCTTCCGGATGCTTCCGTGGTGCTTCCGAAATAGCGCCTCCGGAACCACTCTTGTTCAGGAGAAATGACGTGCCGAAACTCACCAAGCGCATTGTCGACCAGGCAAAAATGAGCAAAGCCGACTACTTCATTTGGGACGACGACCTCCAAGGCTTTGGCCTCCGGGTCTTCACCTCCGGAAGACGAAGCTATGTCGTTCAGTACCGTGCCAAGGGGCGCACCCGCCGGTTCACCATCGGTCCGCATGGTGTCTGGACACCCGAGACTGCCCGCAAGGAAGCCCGCGTGTTGCTTGGGCGTGTCGCACAGGGCGAGAACCCAGCTGAGGAGCGTGAGCTCGATCACAAGGCGATCTCTGTCAAGGAGCTCTGCCAGCGTTATTTAGAGGATGCTAAGGCTGGGCTCATCCTCGGAAAGAAGCGCCGCCCTAAAAAGGAATCTACGATCTACACCGACGAGGGACGGATCAAACGCCACATTGTCCCTCTGCTTGGATCCCGCAGGGTCAAGGACCTGACATCTGCGGATATCACGCGCTTCATGCGTGACGTTGCTTCCGGGAGGACGAAGATGACCGAGAAAACCAGAAAGCACGGCAAAACGATCGTGCGAGGTGGCGTAGGTACGGGTACGCGCACATTGGGTTTGCTCGGTGCTATCCTTACCTATGCGCGCGAGAATGGCATTATCGACACCAACCCGGCGCATGGAATCCGCAAGGTCGCCGATCAGAAGCTCAACCGCAGGCTTTCTGAAGATGAATACCGGCTTCTTGGTCGATTGCTCAGTGATGCCGACCAGGACGCTCAACTCTCGACCGCAGCTGCAATGGTTCGCGCTCTTGCGCTCACAGGCTGCCGACGTGGGGAGATCATCAATCTCGACTGGAGGGAATTCGATGCCGCCAATAGCTGTTTTTGGCTACGCGACAGCAAGGAGGGAGCGTCTGTTCGTCCAATTGGATTGCCGATTGTTGAACTCCTTGAAGCTCGTCACGGTGATGCGATTGCCGGTGCCGTGTTTGAAGGAACGGTCGAAGGAAAGCCTTTCATTGGCTTCCCCAAGCACTGGCGTAAGATCCTAAGAGACTCGCCACTTGCTGATATCACGCCTCACGTGCTGCGTCACAGCTTTGCCAGCATTGCGAATGATCTCGGATTTACGGAGTCGACCATCGCGGCACTTCTGGGCCACGCGCAGGGCACCATCACTAGCCGCTACATCCACTCGGTCGATACGGCGCTGATCATGGCGGCAGACACGATTGCCGGTTACATTCAGGGCCTTCTAGACGGAGTGCAGTTCACGCGCACAACTTATGCAATGGATCGCCATGCTCGTGCAGCTGCAATGAACAGGATACTGGCGGAACGCCTTGATGGTGGTCAGGAACATAGTTTCAAGGTTTCATAACCGAATCCTCGGCCATAGGAAGCCACTGCTTCGTTAGGGTCGACTTGATTGATCAGTCAATCCTTCCAAGACGGTAGCGGCTTTCGGCTTAATCGCTTGGAAATGAAAGGACTGTCACCCTTTCACTTGCGCTGAAGCCCGCTGGCCCGCTTCTTCAGTTTGCAGTCATGTAAGCGAGTTAAGAAGAACTTGGAAATCTCAGATTTTGGCACTGAGTCATTGTCCAAGCTGTCGCAATGGTGCCGTTTGCCGGGCGCGCGTAAGTGCACTTGCGCGGCGACCACTCTGGAATTCTTACGCTTTCCGTTCAAACGAGGCGCCCGATTGCTGGCCAATGCAAAGATGGTAGCGAAGGAGCGCTGCCGCCGATCCACACATCCACCGGATATACGCTACAGGCTCCGATTGTTCTCTCTGCTGCTGGCAGCATAAGTCGGTGGCTAGTCTGACGGATTTGGGGCCGGAGACAGACCGTCGGTTTCCGTTCGAAAAGTCATTGAAGCGGACGTTCACACAGCACAAGTTCGAAGCTGTTTTCGTCCCAGATCTGCCCTTCACTGATCGGCGAAGATGCTGTAGCCGCAGCTTGCATAGCCGCCGTTCACTGCGGTGGCAAATTCTTCGTTTTGCCGAACTTATAGTTCGGGGGCAAAACCCACTTTTCGTAACACAAATAGACAGGCCCATTTAAGGTGACGCACTTTCGGTCGTTAGGGTTTTGGCAAACAAAAATCTGTCACCAGACAATAGCTTGGAATTGGCTTTGAATGATGCAGGGATTCCTGGGCCAGTTACCGATTCAGTAGCCACGTCCCTTGCTGCCACGGTTTGGTTGAGATCGAGAAGGAACTCTAGCGGATCATCTGACTTCGTCATGCCCTGCGCGTGACGCACGGCTTTGTCGAGTTTCTGGTGCGCATCCTTGAGCGGAGATCCGTTTCGAAGAAATTGGTTCTTGGCGGAAAGTTGTCTTTCGTGACCACGTCGCAAAGAGCGCCACGCCGGGAAGAGTTGTGAACGCGAAATGTAACACTCACCATATCCACGACCGCCGTTGCATCACCTCTGATGCGCTCATTTACGGTGGGAGCGGGGGACTTTAGGTCGCCAAGCCCAACGGGCTTGAAGCTGATCCAAATTTGGCAGCCAGTGGAAACAAGACGATGGACAGAACAATCAAAAACGTCGGCAACAGCATACCGTAGGCAAGGCGAATTTCGCGTTTGGCCACCCTCCGCACGATCGCGGTTGCCCCAACCACCAGCAGTCGTCTGAGATACCCGTCTCCTTGTTTGCTGATGCCGCCAAATCGATCCTTTCCTCCTGAGCTGTTGGGGCGCGGCGTCAGGCCAAGCCAAGTACCGAACTGACGACCCGTCCGGAATTGTCCTGGGTCCGGGTCAGTTGCTGCAATGGCAGAAGCCGTGATCGGTCCGATGCCTGGTATAGTAGCCAATCGGCGGCTGGTGTCATCGGAGCGATGCCAAGCCAGGATTTGCTTCTCAAATCTTTCGATCTCCTCAGCGAGCTTTTCAAGTTGCTCGATGATCGAGAATAGAGCGGTGTACGCATGGGACGGGAGATCGTCCTGCAGCTTGTGCACAAACCGGTAAGTGCTCTGACGCCACCAGGTCCAGTAGCAGTGTCCAAGCCCAATTGGGCCAGATGAGCACGCCCTGTTGCTGTCGGCTTTTGACGGCGACGAACCTCATCGTCGGCCTTGTTACCGTTTCACTGATCGCTTCGGCGAAAGCTGCATCTGTCTTCTCTCGTATCACATTGGGTTTGACCTATACTGGTGGCATCGACCGGACCTTATGGCCGAGAGCAATAACCTCCCGACCCCAGTGGTGTGCACGGGCACAGGTCTCCATCCCGATAAGGCATGGTCGCAGCGCAGAGAAGAAGGGGACGATTTCGCTTCGGCGTAACTTGCGTTTCGCGACGACTTTTCCGTCGGCGCTGAATAGCATGAACCTGAAAAACCCGCTTGGCGAGATCGAGACCGACAACGGTAATATCCTGATGCATGGAAATGCTCCTTAGACCTGGCTCAACGGCCAAATCATCGCACACTGCGCCAATGCGGAGGCCGTCCACAACCTCAGGTCAATATGAAGTCGGACAAAATATGCCTTCTACAACTGAGCTGCGAGAAGCGACGCGTTGCCGCCGGAGGCCGTCGTATCGATGCACAGATGACGCTCCAACACGCAAAAATCAGCCATCGCGTCCGAAGCTATAAGCGGAATTAGAGGCCCTTTCCGCCGCGCAAGCGCCCTGCGGGCTTCGGTCAGATCTGAAAGGTCAGACCAGAGAGCGACTGCATCGAACCCTTCTAGGGTGGCCAGCGCACCGCGGTCCAGAAAGCCAGAAACGCTCAGATCTCCGGAGGCCTCCGGCACAACGACGACCGCCGTACAGCCCACTTCACGGGCGATCCGAGCCTGCTCCAAAGCATCCGCCAAACTTGGTCCGAGGCACAAAACAGTCCCGCGGCCATAGGTTGACCAGCGATTGGATTCTCCTGTCGGACCGGGCATGTCACGGGTTTCCAACGCAATAGGAGGCTCCGCCTGAACAGACGACAACACCGACTGGACAATCTGGAAATCGGCAGTCTCGCCACTTACGACCGCGTTGAGCGGCAAGTTCAGCTTCTTGAACCGTTTTACGTAATGTGGTCCGCCGGCCTTGGGACCTGTCCCTGAAAGCCCCTCGCCTCCGAAGGGTTGAGACCCGACAATTGCGCCGATCTGATTGCGGTTTACATACATATTGCCGACATTCAGCTTGCTGGTGATATGCTGTACACGATCATCGATCCGCGTATGCAGTCCAAAAGTCAAACCATAGTCGCTGGCGTTGATGGACTCGATGATCCGGTCGATTTCATCGGCTTCGAACAAGGCGACATGCAACACCGGACCAAAAATTTCCTTTTCAAGGTCCTGGACACCAGAAACCTCAATCACGGCGGGCCCGACGAAGTACCCCTGACCCGGGTATTTCACCTGCTTAAGCAACTTTCCGTCCCTTGAAGCCGTGTCCACGTGCTCCTGAATTTCCCGGCGCGCTTTTTCTGTGATGATAGGACCGACATCGACGGCAAGGTCCCAGGGATTCCCGAGCCTTAGTTCGTCCATCGCCCCAAAAAGCATTTCCAGAAAGGTATCGGCGATGTCCTTCTGCAGATAGAGCACCCGAAGCGCCGAACAGCGCTGCCCCGCAGACTGGAACGCAGAGTTCACGATGTCCTTGACCGCCTGTTCGGGCAATGCAGTGGAATCGACGATCATGGCGTTCAACCCGCCGGTTTCCGCAATGAAGGTGGCATCCGGTTCCAGCCGCTCTGCAGAGTCCCGGCTGATTTTCTGGGCGACTCCAGTCGAACCGGTGAAACAGATGCCGTTTACCCGAGGGTCGGTGGTTATCCGGGCGCCGACAACCGAGCCCGCTCCAGGAACCAGTTGCAATACAGACAAGGGAACTCCGGCTTTGTGCAACAGCCGAACTCCGATGGACGCAACAATGGGTGTCGGATCGGCCGGTTTTGCCAACACTCCGTTTCCAGCCGCGAGGGCTGCAGCAATTTGGCCGGTAAAGATAGCCAGAGGAAAGTTCCACGGTGAAATACAGGAGATGACACCGCGCTCTTGAAAACCGCCCAGGCGCACCGCCTCTGCACCATAATACCGTAGGAAATCGACAGCCTCCCGGATTTCGGCTATGGCATCTGGCCCGGATTTACCGGCTTCGCGGCTCAGGGCGGCGAAAATCTCACCGGAGGATTTCTCATAAAGATCTGCGGCCCTGTTGAGGGTATCTGAGCGCTCCTGTGCACTGGCACCGGCCCAGCTGCGGGCGCTCTTCAGTGCGGTTTCCACCTGTTCCGGCGTTGTGTGGGAGACATATCCAACAATCTCTGAGGGATCAGAGGGCGAGTGGACCTCCCTTGCCTCCGCGGCCCAGACCTCGCCCGCAATAGTCGGGGTGACCACCCACTGATGTGACTTGAAACGATTACGGGCCGCATGAAAACCATCCAGGTCTGTCCGATGGCGCAAATCCCAGCCTTTGGAGTTCACACGTTCTGGCCTAAAGAGGTCTGGTGGCCGGACAACCGCCTTGTTCTGTGCGGATCCGATCTTTTGAAGTGCAACAAAGGGATCCGAGGCAATAACCTGCGGGCTGATTTCCTTATCGACAATCTGATTGACGAATGAACTGTTCGCGCCGTTTTCCAAGAGCCGTCTGACAAGATAGGCCAATAGATCGCGGTGTGCGCCGACGGGTGCGTAAATGCGGCAGCGTGTGTTTTCTTCATCCTTCACCAGCTGATGCAATGACTCTCCCATACCGTGCAGGCGCTGAAACTCATAAGCCTGACCGTCCCTGGCCATCTCAAGAATGGCGCAGACCGTGTGGGCATTGTGTGTGGCGAACTGCGGATATATCCGATCGCCATAGTTCAGAAGCTTGCGGGCACAGCAGATATAGGAAACGTCGGTTGCCGGTTTATGTGTGAACACAGGAAATCCAGCCGTTCCGTCCACTTGCGCCTGCTTGATCTCCGTGTCCCAGTACGCACCCTTTACAAGACGCACCATAAACGTCCGGTCGAGCTCCTCCGCGAGAGCATAGAGCCAGTCAAGAACCGATGAGGCCCTTTTTCCGTAGGCCTGCACAACAACACCGAAACCGCTCCATCCGGCAAATTCGGGCGACCGGACAACGGCTTCAATCACATCAAGCGAAAGATCGAGTCGGTCGGCCTCTTCCGCATCGATGTTGAGACCCATGCCCGCATTCTTCGCCAAAAGAGCCAGTTCTTTGACACGTGGAACAAGTTCGTCCATGACCCGCGCGCTCTGGCTCACTTCATATCGGGGATGCAACGCCGACAGCTTTATGGAAATTCCGGGATTGTCGCGTGGCTCAGGATGCGTGGCCTCCCTGGCGAGGGTTTGGATCGCATCCGCATAAGAGTTGAAGAAGCCTGCCGCATCCGTAGCCGTCAATGCGGCTTCACCGAGCATGTCGTAGGAATATGTATATCCCTTCCGCTCATTCGCCTTGCCGCGCCTCACAGCTTCCGCGATGGTTTGGCCGAGTACGAACTGGTGGCCCATCTCCTTCATGGCCCGCTTGACCGCTGTCCGGATGACGGGTTCCCCGAGCCGTTTGACTGCTCCGCGTAAAGTATCGGCGAGATTGGTTGTTTCGGGCTGTTTCAGTACCTTGCCTGTCAGCATCAGCGCCCAAGTCGACGCGTTTACAAGCGGCGAGCTAGAGTTTCCTAGATGAGCTCCCCAGGAGGATGGCGCGATCTTGTCTTCAATCAGATCATCAACTGTGGGCGCATCAGGGACCCGTAACAATGCTTCGGCAAGGCACATGAGCGATACGCCCTCGTCGGTCGAAAGTCCGTATTCGGCCAAAAACACGTCCATCAACCCAGGACTTGCTGTGTCTCTTATTTTTTGGACGAGACCAGCCGCTTGCTCAGACACCCGGATCGTTTCGTCATGGCTCAGCCCGTCTTTTGAAACAAGTTTTGACAATACCTCCTGTTCTTCCGCCAGATGCAGGTCGCGGATGTGCCGGCGAAGGGTGGAAAGTTTGGTCATGGTGCAGCTCCAACAAAACAGTTGAGTAATCATACCATTGCCCACAAAGTGACTTTGACTTAAAAATAAAAATTCACAATTGGAAAAAACTAAAAATACCTCCTTCGGCGTGTGAAATGGCGATCAAATTTAAAAAAGATAGTGAATTAGACCGATTCGATCGGAAGATTCTTGAAATTGTTGCCTTGGATGGCCGGATTGCCATAACACAGCTCGCAAAAAAGCTCGGGATGTCAGCAACTCCTTGTACTGTACGGCTTAAACGTCTCATTGAAAGCAACTACATTCTCGGATTTCGTGCGCTGCTCAATCCGCAAAAACTCGATTTGACCCATGTTGCGTTTGTAGAGGTGAAGTTGCACGACACGACCGAAGCCGCACTGAGCAATTTCAACGCCGCGGTGATGACCGTGCCGGAGATTGAACAGGTCCACATGATAGCCGGTCCTTTCGATTATCTGCTCAAAGTGCGAACAACCGATATTCAGTCATACAGAAAGGTCCTTGGAGAACGGATCTCCACACTCCCTCATGTGGCGAGTTCTTCGACCTATGTAAGCATGGAGGCGATCAAAGACGGAGGGATCACAGGCAGCTGATCTGCGGGTAGAAATGCATCGCCGCAGCACCTGCAGGGCCAAAGGGGCTACTGCAGGTGACAGGCAACCATTCCAGACTTCTGCCGCTTCAGTTCTGGTGGTTTGGTTTCGCAGATATCAGATGCATTTGGACAACGGGGGGCAAACGCACAACCCGGTGTTTTCGCAAAGGGGTCCGCCGCCGCGGTGCCAAGCGGAACATCAGGCAGGTTCTGCCGTGAGGTCGGTGACAGCATCGCTGACAAAAGCGATTTCGTATAAGGGTGTTGCGGGCTAGCAAAAAGATCTTCCGTGCCCGCCTCTTCGACTTTCTTGCCCAGATACATCACGGCTGTCCTATCGGCCAGATGCTCGACCACGGACAGGTCATGGGTTACAAAAATCATCGTCAAATCAAGGTCACGTCTAAGATCCAGCAGCAGGTTTATCACCTGTGCTTGCACCGAAACATCCAACGCGGACGTCGGCTCGTCGCAGATCAACACTTTCGGACGAAGGATAAGCGCACGTGCAATTGCGACACGCTGGCGCTGCCCACCGGACAACTCACCCGGATACGCACTCGCTAGACGTGCCGGAAGCCCGACACGTTCCAGCATTTCATCTGCCTTCCTGCCCGCACCGGAGCCTCCGTGAAGTTTCAAAGGCTGCGCGACCAGATCACGTATGGAGCGGACAGGATTGAGTGAGGCGTTCGGGTTTTGAAAAACCGGCTGGATCAGACGGACACGTTTTGAAACATCTATCAGGTCAACATGCTGCCCGGCGATCTGGATGCTACCGCCATCAGCAGGAGAAAGCCCAAGTATCAATTTCAAAGCCGTGCTTTTGCCGCAACCCGATTCACCGACCAACCCGAGTGTTTCGCCCTCGTTAACATGCAGCGTCAGATTGTCGACGGCGACCAACTCTTCCAACGGCTTGAACATTCCGCGGCGCAGATGGAATGACTTGCGTAAATTGTCCACTTCAATCAATGGAGAGGTCACGCCAGGGGTCCTCCTTCAACGCGGTGGCATTCGAAGCTTCGCTCGGATTTACCGATCGACTGAACCCGATGCAGGGGAACCGAACCTCTTTCGCAATCGGCTCCTGCGCTTGAACAGCGCTCGCGAAATGCACATCCCGGCATTTCACCTATCAGGCTGGGAACGCGACCGGGAATGGCTGGCAGGTGGCTGCCGCGAGGAGTGACACCCGGAACCGGAATGGCGCGCATCAGTCCCTGTGTATAGGGGTGAAACGGAAGATCGAACAATGCATCACAATCGGCGTGTTCGACTATGCGACCCGCATACATCACCGAAACCTCATCCGCCACTGCGGCGACCACACCGAGATCATGCGTAATCAGTAAGATGCCCAGGCCCAGTTCATCCTGCAGTTCCTTGAGCAGAACCAGAATTTGCGCCTGAATGGTCACATCCAAGGCTGTTGTCGGTTCATCGGCGATCAACAATCGGGGTTGGCTCATCAAAGCCTGCGCGATCATAACCCGTTGTCGCTGCCCCCCTGAAAACTCATGCGGATATCGTGCAAGGCGCGTTTCTGCCCGCGCAATTCCGACACGCTCCAGCAGATTGATGGCACGCGTGTCGGCTTCTGCATGCGACAGCTTTTCGCGAAGCATGACGGCTTCGGTCAGTTGTTGACCTATGGTGAGCGTCGGATTGAGCGCCGCTGTCGGATCCTGAAAAATCATGGCCATTGCATCGCCGCGCAGGCGTTTCAGAGCCGGCGAATCAACGTCGGTGATGTCATTGCCGCAAACGTTATAGCTGCCCGCTCTCGTCCTTGCGTAGCGTGGTGTCAGGCCCATCAAGGCACTTGCTGTCAGAGACTTTCCACAACCGGATTCTCCGACAAGACACAAGGTCTGCGCAGGTTCAATCTTCAGGTCCACACCGCGCACCGCATGAAGGTCACCTTGTTCAGTGGGCAGGGTGATATGCAGATTGCGCAAATCCAACAGCGTCTCGGTCATCTTCTTTTAGGCCCCGTAATGTCGCGCATACCGTCACCAAACAGGTTCACCGCCAGCACCAGCACACAAAGGAGGCTCCCAGGCAGAGCGATCAGCCACGGATCAAACAAAATGTTATCTCTGCCTTCCGCGATCATAAGACCCCAGGACGGTGTTGGTGGCCGGACGCCAAGCCCTAAAAACGAAAGCGCCGCTTCAAGTAGAATGACATTTGCCACTTCCAGCGTGACCACAACCAATATCGTGCTCTGGATGTTGGGGAGAATCTCAAGGAACAAAATTCGGATACTTCCGGCGCCGATTGCATGGAGTCCCATGATGAATTCCTGATTTCTCAGGCTCTGGGTTGCCGCCCTCGTCACGACAGCGAACCGGTCCCACAGCAAGAGCCCCATGACTGTCACAAGCGTTTGCAGGGAAGCCCCGCCGACGGCAACAGCGGCGAGTGCGACCAGCACGATCGGCAAGGAAAGCCGGGTCGTTATGATAAAGCTGATCACTATATCGACACGCCCACCGAAGTAGCCGCCCAGAAGCCCCAATGTGATGCCGATTGCACTTGCAATAGCGATTACGCCAATCCCCACACCGAGCGAGACCCGAGCGCCGTAGATCAGTCTTGATAGATAGTCGCGACCAAGGTGATCCGTGCCGAGCAGATGCTCCGGCACCGACCTCTCTTGCCAGAAGGGAGGCAAAAAACGGCGGCTCAGGTCCTGGGCGAATGGATCATGCGGAGCAAGCAGAGGTGCAAAGACCGCCATGACGACAAACACCAGAAGTATTGTACCGCCGATGGTTATGCCGGAGTTCCGCAGAGCGCGGCGGCGGAATGCCGTAAAGCTGTTGGGCAAGGCTGCGTCGCTCATCAGGAAGTTCCTCTAAGTCTGGGATCGAGCAGCGCATTGACGATATCGGCGGCTGTGGTGAGGACCACATAAAGCAAGGACAGCAGAAGAATGATCGCCTGAACCACCGGCAAGTCGCTGCGCAAAAGGGATTCCCAGGCAAGGCGTCCCATACCGTTGAGCGCAAAGACACTTTCGATCACGATTGAACCGGATAGCAGCAAGCCAAGCTGAACAGCTGCGAGCGAAACCAGAGGGAGAACCGCGTTGCGCAAGGCGTGTCCCAAAATGACCCGATGCTGCGGCAGCCCTTTTGCAATTGCGGCCCTGACATATTCGCTGCCCAACACGCCGATCATCCCGGAACGCGTGATCCTCATCATCGCGGGAATTGCATAATAACTCAGTACAAGAACCGGAAGGATGTAGCCCTGCCACTTCTGGGCACCTGAAATCGGCACCCAACCGTACCAGACACCAAAGACAACAATCGCCATCAAGCCCAGCCAGAAGCTTGGGATAGCCTGACCGGTCACAGCGATGACAAGCGCCATCCGGTCGATAAGCCCATTGGGCTTCAGCGCGGCGGCAATGCCAAGTGGAACTGCAATCACCAGGGCGACAAGAAACGCGGTAATCCCGAGTTTCAAGGTAACGCCGATGCGGTTGCCAATCACTTCTGAAACAGGAATGTTGAAATAAATGGACTGACCGAAGTCCCCCCGCATCGCCGACCAGACCCAATCCAGATATTGGATCGGAATAGGCCGATCAAAACCATAGGCGATGCGTATTGCTTCGGCATCCTCGGCACGGCCGCCCGATCCGGCGATGGCAATGGCCGGATCACCTGACAAGAACATCAGTGCGAAACTGATAGCTGAGACCGCAACGCAGACGCAGAGCGCTACAAATAGACGTTTCAAAATGAACTGGATCATTTCGGCATGGACTCCATCAGACGGGCAGGAAATCCTGCCCGCCAGTTCCAGAGTTTATTTCCAGCTTGCCTGCCACCAGCGGGCAAACTCATCAGGATGCGGGGTGAAAGACAGGTCTGGTGACAGTCCGTAATTCACATTGAAATTGTACATCGGCATCCAGTAGGCCTGCTCGGCGATACGTTTGACGGCCTTGGCATAGAGATCCTCCCGCTCGGCTCTATCGGATGCGGTGTCGGCCTTGTTCAGCCAGTCCGCAAGCTCTTGATCCTGAACCAAATCATCCGCACCGCCGCCAAAGAAGTTGGACAGGATGAAAACTACATCACCGATGCCATAACTGCCCCAGTTTGAGTAGAAAGAAGGAACCTCCTTCTTGCGCCATTGACCGACGCCGGCAGCGTACTGCTGTTCATTGAGGTTCAGCGTGACACCAACATTTGCCAGGTCGGCCGCAATCGCTTCCGCAGTTGGTCTCGGCATAGCGGCGAAGATCATTTCCAGTTCGAAACCATCACCGTATCCCGCCTCAGCAAGGAGCGACTTTGCTTTTTCCGGATCATAGTCGTAGCTCACGACGTCCTGCGTGCACCCGAATTGCGCCGGATTGCATGGTGTGTTGAGCACCTTGGAGGCCCCGCCAGCAAAAGCCTCTACAATGGCACCGCGATTGGTCGCATGGATCAACGCCTGGCGTACCTTCTGTTGGGCGATCGGGCTTTCTCCACCAAGGGAATCCGGCGCGAACCCGACATAACTGATCCGCATAATGGGAGCGCTGAGGATTTGCGTACGGCCCTCAAGACGCGACGCCTGATCGGGTGGAATACGCCAGATCCAATCCAGATCGCCAGCCATCAATTCGGCATATTGAGTGTTCATCTCCGGGATCGCACGAACGACAATCGTGTCGATGCTTGCGTCACCTTTGGGGCTTTCGGTGTAGTGGTCGGAAAAACGTTCCAAGACGTATCGCACGCCCGGTTCCTGCTCGACCAACTTGTAGGGACCCGTGCCGATCGGGGTGCGAGCTATACCGGCCGAACCCTCGGCTTCAAAGAATTCATGCGGATAAATCGGCAGCGCATCGGCCAGCATCTCCACGGCGCCGGCGAAAGGTTTGGCCATGTTGATGCGGACTTTGAAGTCATCCAGTTTTTCGACGCTTTCAATCCAGTCAACCGAAATGGAATACCGGGTCCCGTATTCCGGGCCGATGACCTTGTTGAGCGTGGAAACGACATCGTCGGCCGTAAAGTCCGCACCATTGTGGAACTTTACCCCCTGACGCAAGTCGAATTCCATGGTGAGTGGGCCTGTGAACTCCCAGCTTTCAGCGAGAGCCGGTTTAAACTCGCCGGTATCGAGGTCTTTGTAGAGCAGACCATCATAGATATGACGCGCCAGTATAAGTCCTTCGCGACCGGCAATTTTGTAAGTGTCGAGGGGTTCAGGTTCAGCCGCAAAGGCGACATTCAATGTGTTCTCTGCCTTGCCGGCAAATGCGGGATCAGCCAAACCAAGAGCAGCAGCGCTCACGAGGGCCACTAGGCCGCTCAGTCTTGTAATTCGCATTGTTTATTTCCTCTGGGTAATCGTATTAAAGCGATCACGCTCCGATATGCTTCGGTTTCAGCGCCCGCTCTACGTAAATGAGAGTGCTCGCAGGTGTTACGGTCAAATAGCTGCTGACTATGGAAGTCATAATTTTGGCGGAATGCTGCCAGGATTTCGAGTATTCTGCCGGTGTCAGTCGCGCGCTGAAACATGGGCTGATGCCTATATGGGCGAACTGCCTTTGATTGAGGCGCTCGAACCGGAGAGCATCTACTGTCAGCAAAGCTTGAAAGTTAGATAGCGTTAACATGACCGATACGGCCAAGAGCTCGGCGGGAAACCATAGTAAAAGAATGTGAAGATAGTCGGCGAAATAGAAAAATAAGATTACAAGCGTGGGCGCAATAGCCTAAAACTGCATCAACAACGTCGAGTATTGCCAGTCGTTCTAAAAGCCATAGCCAAGGCCTATTTGCAGGAGAGGTTCCAAGTGCCTTTTCATTGATCCGCAAATAAATCCGGAGGTTTGAAATGGTAAATACCTTACGTAGCTTCGCTCTGACGGCAGCCGCGCTGGCACTTTCTGCAACAACGTCGATCGCAGATGTCTCGATCCGCCTTGGACACGTGCTGCCGGAGGCGCATAGCTGGCATGAAGCCGCGACAGGCTTCGCGAAGGACGTTGCCGACAAAACAGAAGGCCGCGTCACGATAGAGGTCTTTGCGGACGGACAGCTCGGCAGCGAAAAAAACGTAATCGAGGGTCTCCAATTCGGGTCTGTGCAAGCTGGGGTGATCGGCAGCGGTTCCTTTCAGTCGGTTGAACCCAAGATGGGCATCATTGAAATGCCCTATGCCTGGACGTCCCGCGAGCAGGCATTCACAGCCCTTGATGCAGACTTGGGCGATGCGCTTGAGGCGTTGCTAGAATCGAAAGGTATTGTCGTTCTTTCCTGGTGGGAAACCGGCTTCCGCAACATCACCAACAGCAAACGGCCGATTGAAAAGCCAGCGGACCTTACAGGTCTCAAGATCCGTGTGACACCGGACAAGGTGCGGCTGGCTGCCTTTGAGGGTCTCGGTGCAGAGCCTGCACCGCTGTCCTTCGGCGAACTCTATTCAGCTCTGCAGCAGGGTTTGTTCGATGCACAGGAGAACCCTTTGTCGATCATCGACGCGGCTTCCTTCTATGAAGTGCAGAAATACATTTCGCTCAGTCAGCACATCTTTGGCGCGGCAAGCCTTTCTATCTCCAAATCGACTTGGGACAAAATCTCGGCTGAGGATCAGGCCGTAATCAGGGAAGCAGCGCAGCATTGGGCCGAAGAACAGAGGGCAATGGCGGCTGCCGTTGAGGCTAGACTTGTTGAGGAACTCGAATCCAAAGGCATGCAGTTCAATGAGGTCGACAAGACCGCGTTCGTCGAAGCCGTGGCTCCGGTTTGGGAACAACAAGCCGAGGTGTTTGGTCCGGAGTTGATTACGATTTTGGACAGTTACCGTAAATGAGCCGGCAACGACCAGAGCTGAAACAAGTTGCATCGGTTACACCGATGCAACTTTACGATTTCAGCCAGAAAGTCCTGTTTTCACCGACTGAACGTGGCGAGGGCTTTCTCAAATTAGCTGTAACAACCGGGAAGAAGGGGGCGCGCTCCCGCCCTCACAGTCACCCCAGGGACGAAGTCACGCTCACACTGAAGGGGCAGGCCGTCTTGCGTGCCGATGGCAAGGAATACGTCATGACCGAGGGAACAGCCCTGCGATTGCCGCCCGGACTTGAACATGAAGTTGAGGTGTTGTCTGACGAGTGGGTGGTGGTCGCAGTTTACTGCGACGAATGCATGCTGTGTGGCAAGCTTGACGGTGGATCCGGTAGTGGCTGAGCCTGCAACCGTTTCTATCATACTGCGAAGACTCGACCTTGCAAATCGCTGGATTGGTTCTGTCCTTGTCGCGGCATTTTCCACAATAGTCGTCTACGTGGTTTTTTCGCGCTATCTGCTCGATTCCACACCACGTTGGGCGGAAGAACTGCCACGACTTCTCCTGGTTTGGCTGACTTTTATCGGTTCCGTTTCGGCATTTGTGCGTGGAAGCCATTTTCGCGCAGGGCTCGCTGATCTGGTTTTCGGAGACTCAGGTCTGCGAAAACTTATTCGAGTTCTGGCCGTTTGGGCCACCTCCATTTTTTTGATTGTGCTCGGTTTAAATGGAGCGACGCTGACCCAGCTTACCTGGTCACATAGCACAACAGCACTGTCCCTCCCGGTCGGAATTTTTTATCTCTCGCTTCCGGTCTGCAGCGCTCTTTCACTGCTCGTCCTGGCGCTTGGAGGTTGGCGGAAATGACCTTTACGCTGTTTCTGCTCTTAGCAGTTTTCGTTGTGCTCGTCTTGATCGATGCTCCGATAGCTGTCGCGCTGGGTCTGTCCGCAGTTGTCTATCTGCTTGTGGCAGACACGGCTCCAATGATCGTCGTGGCCCAAAGATCTGTAGCCGGTATCGACAGCTTTACGCTTCTTGCCATTCCTTTGTTCGTGCTTGCCGGGCTTTTGATGGTGCATGGAGGGCTGGCTCCGCGCATCATTGCCCTGTGCTCTGCCATCGTTGGCAAGAGAACGGGAGGCATGGCGATCGTCATGGTTGTTGCCTGTTTGTTATTTGGTTCGTTGTCCGGATCGGGTGTGGCCGACGTCGTTGCTATCGGAACGATGATGGTGCCTGCAATGCGCGAACGCGGTTACGATCCGGGTTTCAGCGCTTCGGCCCTGGGCTGCGCAGGTTCACTCGGGACTGTGATTCCACCTTCCATTGTTTTGATTGTCTATGGTACGGTGACCGGAACGTCGGTCGGCCAGCTTTTCGTGAGCGGTATCGTACCTGGCCTTCTGCTTGGTCTCGGCCTTATGGCTGTGGCATGGCTGCAATCCTATCGAAATGGCTGGAGCGGCGGCGATCCATTTAGCTGGATGCGCCTGAGAAAAACCTTTCGCGAAGCTTTTCTTGCGTTGCTCGCGCCGATCATCATTGTCGGAGGCATCCGCACGGGCCTGTTCACGCCAACAGAGGCGGCGGGCATAGGCGTGGCCTATGCCTTGTTCATCGGCCTTTTTGTATATCGTGCTCTTGACTGGGCGACGGTTGCCAAACTGTTGAGGGAAACCACCGAAATCACCGGCGCCATTCTTCTAGTCATTGCCGCGGCGTCTATTTTTGGATGGGTCCTGGCTGCCGAACGCGTGCCCCAGTTGGCCGTCTCGGGCATTACTCAGGCGACCGACAGCACCACTGTCGCGCTCTTGATTATGATGGGAATTCTGCTGGTGCTTGGAACGTTTATGGAGTCGATTGCGATCATTCTGATCCTCGCACCGGTTTTTCTACCAATCCTAGGCCATTATGGGGTGGATCCGGTCTATTTCGGTATTCTGATGACTGTAAACCTTGCGATCGGAGCAAACACACCACCGCTTGGTATAGACCTGATGGCGGCCTGCCGCGTCGCCCGGATATCGCTCGCCAGCGCATTTGGTCATCTGGTGCCGTTTTTGGCGGTTATGATCGCGGTCCTAGTTCTGATGATCTTGTTTCCCGGTATAGTCACGGGATTACCAAGTATGTTTCAGTAAGATCAGGCTCAAATAATACGGCGGCCAAGACAAATGGATCTTGGCTGCCGCTTCACTCAACGGTCTCTCGTCAAACGGGCGTGTCGCAAAGATTGTCATGTTAACCACACCATGAGATTTGGCTGTTGAAAGCACGCTCCTGTGTTTGGAGTTCCGCTTTCTGGTTCTAAGTGTCATCGTTGAAAAACTGAAACGCCTTGTGGCCGATCTGACGCTGGACAAGACCATGCTTCAGGATGCCTTGAGAAAAAAGTGGTGAAGCCTGTCCGCCGCCCAGAAGTCGTGAGCCACTATCAGGATGTCTTTGAAGTGTCTGAACGACGCGCTTGTGACGCCATGGGCTTTGGGCGGGCTTCCCATCGATATCGTTCCAGGCGAGACCCGGCAGTGGAATTGCGGATGCGCCTGAAGGACTTGGCGGAAAGCCGGGTTCGGTATGGCTATCGCCGTTTGCACATCCTTCTGAAGCGCGAAGGGTGGCATGTAAACCACAAGCGCCTGTATCGGCTGTATTGCGAAGAAGGCCTGTCGATCCGCACCAGAGGCCCAAACGCCGTCGGGCATGCCGATATCGGACAGGTCGCTCCGCCGCAGATGGCATGAACGATGTCTGGGCAATGGACTTTATGTCCGACAAGCTTTTCGACGGAAAACCGTTTCGGATTCTGACCGTTGTCGACTGTTTTACGAGAGAGGCTCTCGCGACTGCTGCGAGGACCAACTTCCGAGCCTATCAGGTCATTGATGAACTGGATCGCCTCGCGCGGGTCCGAGGAAAGCCCCGGAGCATTCGTGTTGACAACGGCCCCGAGTTCGCTTGCCGGCTACTTGACCAGTGGGCCTATCTGAACAAAGTCGAATTGGACTCCTCCAGGCCGGGAAAACCAACGGATAATGCTTACATTGAAGCCTTCAACAGCCGTCTGAGGCAAGAATGCTTGAACGCTTCCTGGTTCCTGTCCATGGCAGATGCACGGGCCCAGATCAATGAATGGAGGATCGACTACAACGAAAACCGGCCGCATTCATCGCTCGGAAACTTGACGCCGAGCGACTTTGCAACCCAACAGACCAAAACCCGAAAAGTTGCATGAAAACCGGACCAGAAGCGGGGTGAGCTCCAGCAGAGCATGCACTAACAATCAAATCGGACCACTCAAGTGGGGCAGGTCAAACCTACAAATGGTTCAGTTCAGCAGATCACGTCGCCAATCGGTCAGAATGCCCAAGGACTTGCTTACGGAAATGGTTGAGTCTTCGAAATAAAAATCGGCGAGCCTTAGACTCGCCGATAAGGTAGGGGCCCGCTGATGACCCCAGGGGAGTTTATCAAAATTACTTAGAGGTTATAGGCCTAATACTCTGTTTCGCTGGTTGGAGTAGGCTATTTCTGCTCCCATCCTAAACGTTCCGAGTTCGGAAAGCGCTGCGCGGTAGTGATCATCAACTTCAGCTACGAGCGCAGATTGGCTTCTCGTCTCTTCAAACACCTCTGCAGCAGCCTCACCAAAGGCGTCCCACGTTTCGTCATTAAACTGCTTGAGAACTGTGCCGTGATCATCAACGAGCTTCTGAAGGTAGAGGCCGTTGTTTGCCAAAAACTCTTCATTCATAGCGGCGTTTTCTTCCATACATGCAGCCTCAATTATGGCCTGCTCCCAGTTGGAGAGGCTACTCCACCAATCTTTGTTCATGCCGAACGCGTTGCCTCCGCCAGGTTCATGCATGCCAGCCATATAGTAGTATTTGGCTGCTTCGTAGAATTTCATGAAGTAGTCGTTGTAGGGCCCGACCCACTCTGCTGCTTCGATCGCCCCGGCGACAAGGTTCTCGTAAATCTGTCCTCCGGGCAGCGACACGACTGAAACGCCGAGTTTGGTCATGACCGTACTGCCGAGTCCTGGGATCCTCATTTTCAGACCCTTGAGATCGTCAACGGACTCGATTTCGACGTTGAACCAGCCGCCCATCTGTGTCCCTGTGCCACCACAGGGCAGAGCCTTCAGGTCAAAATTACCGGAGACTTTATCCCAAAGTTCCTGGCCGCCCTTGAACTTGATCCAGGCGTTCCACTCCGGCATCGTCATGCCGAACGGCACCGAGGTGAAATAGGCAAAGGCAGGGTCTTTGCCGATCCAGTAGTAGTCTGCAGAAATGTAGGCCTGTGCGTTTCCTGACGCGACTTCGTCAAACACGTCGAACGCGCCGATCCTTTCACCGGCGGCAAAATATTCGGTTTGTAGACGTCCGTCCGACAGATCGGTGATCCGTTGCGCAAGCCGCTGCGCAGACATGCCGAGACCCGGAAAGTCTCGGGGAAAACTGGAAACGATTGTCACTGTTTTGCGCTCTTGCGCAATGGCAGGTGTAGCCAAGACTGCCGCGCCCGCAGAGCCAGCGACGCCTGCGCTTTTTAGAAATGAACGGCGATTCATTGTGGTCCCCTCAGTTTATTGAAATTCGGCAGGTCAGGATAGTCTCCTGCCATGCTGCAATATTCCTTTGGGGCAGGCTATGGGGCAAATAGCCCTGATCTATGTCTCCGATAGACAAAAAGGACTTACCCGAATTTTTTACAATAATCGATCTTTCAAAAAAGCCGCAAAACGCTCACATGCAACGCCGATATGGGCTTACATCAAGCGAACTGTCAAATTGACGTCCTTACGTCGATAGGCTTCCAGAATGGCGCGGTGCTCTTCCTGGGTCTCCGCCTCATCCTGGGTCAGGCACATATAGATGTGCGTATACCTGTGAGCGACCGTGTGGGCTCTCGTGATTATCTCCCGCAGTTGCTCCATTCCGGTCGGAGCGTAGAGCGCCAAATGCAGTTTCAGGTACCAGTGGCTCGACACCATCGGATCCGTCAAGGTTTCGAATTCATCGATTATGGCTTCGATTTGTGCCACGTATTCCGGTGTCGAGAGCAGCACCGATTCCCGGACCGCGAAGAGCTCAAGCATCTGACGAAGCTTGAAGCACTCGATCATTTCCGCATAGGACGTTTCTTTGACGACGAAGCCTCTGTTGGGCACGAAATAGACCAGGCCCTGGTCCTCAAGTTCCCGTAGAGCTTCTCTGACCGGGATCTTGCTGGTGTTCAGTTCCCTCGCTATCCGGTCCTGGTTCAAAGCCTTTCCGCTTGAAAAAGCACCTGTGACGATGGCTTCCCGCAGTATTCGGACGACATATTGGGGGGCAGTTACGCGATCGTAAGAAATACGCTCGGCAAAAAAGTCAAAACACCAGATTGCCCCGAAGGTTCAGGTTTTGGGTTTAGCTCAAGCTCTCTTGTCACAGTATATCCCTAGCCAATGGCACCTATAGAGCCGGTCTATTAGTTTGCTTCGATCCGGGCAATCATAGATCTGTTCGATTCTATATCACTACTGCACAATACTTCATCAATTCCAAATTTTATTCGACAGTCTGTTGACAGACCTAAAAAGCTGTGAGGTAATCGGTCTCGTCAGAGCCTATGCGATATACGATTATACAGAAATATCCAATTTTTTGGAGATCCAGATTGGTCTTGACTCTTGAAACTGATCCGAATTGACTGTGAATTTTTGGGTACATTCCTAGTGAGAGAGGAGTGTGCCGATGCCGAAGAAACGGTTTTCAGATGAGCAGTTCGCGTTTGCGTTGAGGCAAGCGGTATCTGGTACGACAATTAGCGAGATTTGTCGGAAGATGGGGATTGCTGAGGCAACGTTCTATCTCTATTGACGGCTCTCCGATTGCAAGTCGATTTTGAACTGATCAGCTTGGCCCGTTGCAAACATCTATCCGGCGTCATCCGATCTTATCGAAGCGCCCAAATGGGGAATCCGCTCGCGCATGCCTCTATAGCTGGTAGGCCTCGAGGGCCTCGATAAAAGTCAGGCTCGTTGCACGCCGGTCCGACCTATGCTTCTCATTTCATCGTCGTCTCGCAAATTCTGGGCAAGTCTTCAGAAAGCTCCGCGGTTTGGTCCGCCAGTGCGCAGCACGGCCCAGGTGATCCGTGCATTCTTGTTGGCGACCGCAACAGTTGCGCGGTTGTAGCCGCGTCGCTCTCGAAGCTGGTTGACCCATTGATTGTGGGGATCTGATTTGTTTAAAGCCGTTCGCACCACGGCCCGGGCTCCGTGTACGAGCAAGCTGCGCAGATGCTGATTGCCACGCTTTGATATGCCCATCAGAACCGTCTTATTAACACTAGAGTGTTGTTTTGGAACAAGACCGACCCAAGCAGCAAGATGACGACCGTTCTTGAACTCGGCCCCATCGCCGATAGCTGCGACGATTGCGGTTGCCGTCTTCGGACCAACACCTTTGATCCTGGCAATGCGCTGGCAAGTCTGGCTCTGGCGGAACACACGGTCGATCTTTTTGTCAAAGTCCGAAATCCGACGATCGAGGTCGCGGAACAGATCATAAAGCTCGGCGATTGCATCACGCGCCATGGGCGTTAGTTCATTGTCCAGATCAGCCAGGACATCGGGGATCAAACGGCGCGCCCTGGTAATGCTTTTGGCCATAGCAAAGCCGCGGTCGAGCAACAGACCGCGTATCTGGCTGACGACGGCTGTGCGATGATTGACCATACGTTGTCTGGCGCGGTGAAGCGCCTGAATATCCTGCTGCTCGATACTCTTCTTCGGCACTAGGGGAATATGCGGCTGGCGCGCTGCAGTACAGATCGCTTCGGCATCGTTGCCGTCATTCTTTTGGCGACGCACGAACGGTTTCGCATACTGTGGGCTGATGATCTTCACCTGATGTCCAATTAACTCGAACTTGCGCGCCCAATAAAACGCGCCGGTGCAGGCTTCTAAAACGACCGTGCAAGGCTCGATCTGGGTCAGGACTTCGATCAATTGATCGCCCATCACACGGCGTTTCAGAACAGGCTTGCCGTTTCGGTTCGCGCCATGCAGCTGAAACACATTCTTAGCGATATCGATGCCGAGGGTATCTACAGTCATAACGGTTCTCCTTCTTGTCACAGGCTTCTAACCTGCGCTGTTGGAAGGAGAGCCGTCCATCCCATTAGGTGGTATGACCGATATCTGACAGGTGGTCCGGAAGCGCTGGAGGATCGCTCTCCAAAGCCATCACGGGTGTGGAACCGCATACCAGATGATGTTCGCAGACGTATTGTTGAGATGGCATTGGCTGAACCCGAGCTATCACCGCGGGAGTTGGCTGTGCGGTTCACCGATACGCAGCAGTACTTCGTGTCCGAAGCCTCGGTGTATCGTCTGCTCAAGGCCCATGACCTCATCACCAGCCCGGCCTTTGTGGTCATCAAGGCTGCGGATGAGTTCCACGACAAGACCACAGCCATTAATCAGATGTGGCAGACAGACTTCACCTACATCAAGATCATTGGCTGGGGCTGGTGTTACCTCTCTACCATTCTGGACGACTTCTCGCGATATGTTGTCGCCTGGAAGCTGTGCACGACAATGACTGCTGGTGAAGTCACCGACACGCTGGAACTGGCCCTTGAAACTTCCGGCTGTGATCAGGTCGATATTCGGCACAAACCACGACTGCTATCGGACAACGGCGCGAGTTACATATCTGGTGAACTGGCTGAATGGCTCAACGACCAAGGCATAGGTCATGTTCGAGGCGCGCCATAACATCCACAAACTCAGGCAAAATCGAACGCTGGCACCAAACCCTGAAGAACCGCATCCTGCTGGAAAATTACTTCCTGCCCGGTGACCTCATCGCCAGCATCGAGCGCTTCGTCTTCCACTACAATCATCACCGATACCATGAGAGCCTCGGCAATCTCACCCCTGCCGATGTCTACTTCGGACGTGGCGAAAACATCCTGCTCGAACGCGAAAGGATCAAACGAAACACAATCAATCAACGGCGTTTGCAAAACCGCAATCAAGCCGCTTATATTCAACAAACAAGATGGGCTAATCTCTCCGCTAAATCACGCGGCTATCTGTTCCAAATACCCTTATGACGGACACGCGCCAGATACCAAACGATGCGCATGGGGCCAAGATGATATTTGCTTCGCAGATGGAGAACTTTCTCCTCGATCTCGATCGGGGTTCTATTGGCATGCCATTTGGCAATAGGTGGGTGGTTCACCAATCCGGCTTCGCCGTGTTTGCGATAGGCTTCACGCCAGCGGTAGAAACTACTGCGACCCAACCCGAAATATCGACAGGTCTTCGCAACATGCCCAATCTCTTCTGCATGTCTCAGAATGCGTAGTTTGCACTGAATCTCGCGTTGATCCTTGCTCATCTGCATCTCCATCGTCCGAAAATTCGGAGGTTAATGGAAATGTCCCGCAAGCACCGACACATCTACAATGAGAAGCATATGTTTGTTTGTATTTTCGGGCATGTTTGCAGCGTTAGCGGGTATTTGCATCTTGGGTTATTCCGGTTCTTCCTTCGCGAATGTCGGGGACCGATACGTTCTTTCATCAATAATTGCGGTGGTTCTGGGGGGGACGGCTCTTGCGGGCGGAAGTGGTGGCTATACTGGAACCATGGCAGGAGCATTTTTGCTGGTTCTAATGCAGTCAATTTTAACCACTCTAAATATGGGAGAAGCGGGACGTCAGGTTGTTTTCGGTGCAACCTTATTGATTTTGCTCCTGTTTTATGGCCGCAGCAAAGCATTGAGAGGGTGAAGTGAGTTCAAAGGTCAAAATCAAAGATATTGCGGTTAAGGCGGGTGTCGCGCCGGCTACTGTTTCTCGAGCCTTAAGTAACTCTGGCTTGGTTGCCGAGCCAAAGCTTTCGCATATTCGAGAAGTTGCAGCCTCATTGGGATATCGCCCAAACGTCGTTGCTCGAAATTTACGCACTCAAAAGACTATGTCAATTTTGGTGGTAGTTCGTGACATAGGCAATCCATTTTATTTGAATGTATTTAAGGGAGCGGAAAGTATCGCACGTGCCGCCGGTTATTCTCTTCTAATGGGTAATACAGAGGACGACCCAAAACGAGAAGAAGAGTACTTTGAAATGCTGAACGACGGTCATGCTGACGGCATGATATTAATGACTGGAAAATTACCGCAAGATTATGAATTGCCCAAGGATATTTCAGACAAGGTCGTCGTCGCACTTGAAATGATCGACGGTTCGAATCTTTCTCACGTCGTCATCGATAATGAAAAGGCCGCATTTGAAGCCGTAAATCATCTAATCTCACTGGGTCATACAAGAATTGGGCACATCACTGGTCCGATTCCAGAAGGTATGAGTGTGAGAAGGTTGGAAGGATATAATAAGGCGATGGCTGCGGCTACCCTGCCGGTTCACCAAGGTTACATTCAAAACGGTGATTTCTCATATCAAAGTGGTGAAGAGGCTACCTACAAGCTATTAGATTTGCCTCATCCACCTTCAGCAATCTTTATTGGAAACGACGAAATGGCATTTGGAGCCATTCGCGCTGCAAGGAATAAAGATATCGGTGTGCCGGAGGACATATCAATCGTCGGATTTGATGACATCTACTTGGGGCAAGCGTTTGTTCCAGCTTTGACCACTGTAAATCAACCATGCTTGGAAATTGGGCGGCAGGCAATGATGCAGCTGCTGGCGCATCTATCTGGTGAAAAGAATTCGACAGAAACCATGATCGTGCCAACACATTTTGTCAGTCGGGAAACTACTGCTCCACCTTAGGGTGATTTTGGCAGTATTTAATAAATACTGCAAATACTGAATAGAATCTCTAAAAATCTTTCAATACCAAGCACTCGAATAAGATTTTCCGGGTGATGGCCAACTATGTCTTGACGAGGGGAAAATATTCGTAATGACTGAAAAAAACGCTCTCAACATCGGTATCGTTGGTACCGGCTTCATTGCTGAGTTTCATCTCAAGTCCATGATTGGTGTCCGGAATGTCCGCATAGCCGGTATTTTTAGCCGGAACGCTGAGAACCGTGAGCGTCTTAAGCTGCTTGCTGACGATTTGGAACTCGGTCCTTGTACGACTTTTGATACGCTAAACCAAATGCTGGAATCCGACGAAATCGATGCAGTTTGGATCCTTTCACCAAACCATACCCGTTTGGATGTGATGAGGCAGATTCACGATGCCGTCGCTGAGAAGCGTAGCAAAGTCTTTGCGGTTGCCTGTGAAAAACCCTTAGCCAAAACAATAGCAGAAGCCAGGGAAATGCTGCGTTTGGCAGAAGATGCGGGGCTAAATCACGGATACCTTGAAAATCAAATTTTTTGCACCCCTGTTCTAAGGGGCAAGGAAATAATTTGGCGCCGTGCAGCTTCAACAACAGGCAGACCATATTTGGCGCGTGCGGCTGAAGAGCACTCCGGCCCTCATGCTGCGTGGTTTTGGCAGGGAGACAAACAGGGGGGAGGAGTTCTTTCCGATATGATGTGCCACTCGGTGGAGGTGTCCCGTCACCTGCTGACAGATCCGAACAAGCCACGGAGCTCGCTAACAGTCAAAGCCGTTAATGGTACCGTGGCCAACCTCAAATGGACGCGCCCAAAGTATGCACAACAACTCTCCGACCGATTTGGCGGGAAAGTAGATTACAAAAATCGACCGTCTGAAGACTTCGCACGGGCCACTATCGTGCTTGAGGATGAAGAAGGTAACGAGCTCATGATTGAAGCCTCGACATCCTGGGCATATGTGGGGGCCGGTCTCCGAATTCAACTTGAACTACTAGGCCCTGAATACTCGATGGAATTTAACTCGCTTTCAACTGGCCTAAAAGTCTTCATGTCACGAGAAGTAATGGGGCAAGAGGGGGAAGACCTAGTCGAAAAGCAGAATGCGGAACAGGGTCTTATGCCGGTTCTGGAAGACGAAGCCGGTGTTTACGGTTACACCGACGAAAACCGTCATATGGTCGATCGTTTTCGCAAAGGTCTTAAGCCGGACGAAACATTTGAAGATGGATTGGCCGTCGTTCAGATGCTCATTGGGTTATATCGATCCGCGGAAATTGGCCAGACGGTAACCTTTCCAGCTGAAGAGCTTGAAAACTACGTTCCCGTCGTCGCGCGCGTGGCATCAGACTAAATCGCAAAAAGCCGAATAGGGTTAGGAAGCCCCATGGGCTGCCGACCAAATTGCCACTGAATAGCGACTGGATTGATCATGACGAAAATGGCCGAGGAGATAGCCTCAATTCCGGAAGTCGTCGCAAGACAATTAGACCGGGCATTGGACCTCTATCTGGAACAAGGAGAGCGACTACGAAAACTGGAACCGAATTGTGTGGTCACTTGTGCCCGAGGCAGTTCCGATCACGCAGCGCTGTATTTTAAGTACATCGTCGAAAGTACATTGGGCGTGCCCGTATGTTCGATGGGGCCCTCAATAGCTTCGATCTATGACAATCAAATACGCACAGAAAATGGAGCCTTAATTGCGGTGTCGCAATCGGGAGGGAGCAAAGACCTTGCCGCTTTGTGCAGCCAAGCCGCTGCCTCTGGCTTGTCTACAGTTGCGCTTGTAAACAATACTGAGTCTTTGTTGGCGCGATCTGCTTATGAAGTTCTCCCGGTTTACGCTGACAGTGAGAAATCCGTCGCTGCCACAAAGAGTTTTGTTTGCTCGTTGGTCGCCTTGGCGTCAATTGTTGCTGCCTGGAAAGAAGATATTGAACTCGTTTCTGCAATCAAGTCGCTTCCAGAAGCGCTCGAAAGGGCATTGAAAATTGACTGGATGCCACAGATCGGACGACTTGTAAAAAACAAAAGGCTCTTTGTCATATCACGTGGTCCGGGTTATGCGATCGCAGAGGAAGCTGCTCTTAAGTTCAAGGAGACTTGCGCTGTACACGCAGAAGCCTTTAGCTCCGCGGAAGTGCGTCATGGGCCAATTGCATTAGCTGTTTCAGAGTTTTCCGCTCTTTGTTTTTTGAGCCGGGACAAGGCCGCGATAGGTATCGAGGATACTGCGTCACACCTGCACCAGGCTGGGGCTTATGTGCTCAAAACAACATTTTCGGAACAGGGCGACAGTAATCTGAGAAGCGTAAAGGCCCCTCACGTCCTTCTGGACCCAATCTGTCAAATCACAACATTCTACCTTGCTATTGAAAAACTATCTTTGTCGCTCGGTTCGAACCCAGACAATCCGGCTCTGCTTTCCAAAGTCACGGTGACCGTATGACCAATGTCTTGTGCGATCTTGGTGGAACCAACTGCCGCTTTGCTCTTTCTGACGTCAACAACATGCAGCCAAAATACATTGCTTGCTACTCGAATCAGAAATACGACACATTTGAGGAAGTTCTCACCGATTACATCCATGAACAACAAATAGCTGAAGTTCAGAGCTTGGTTGTTGCGTTGGCTGCCCCTGTCGAGGGAGACAGCATAAAATTGACTAACCGAGATTGGAAACTCGACAAGTCGATCCTGAAGGAACGCCTAGGCGTCAAGCATATTCACTTCCTGAATGACTTCGAGGCACTTGGGTATTCATTAACGGTTGCTGATGAATTGAGTTTCAACACTGTTTTGAAGCCATCTGTCGTCCAATGCGGGGGACCAAAACTGGTGTTGGGTGCTGGAACCGGGTTCAACTGTGTCCTTCTTACACCAAAAGGAGAAGTTGTTTGTGCCGAGGCTGGACATAGCACTCTTGTTACGGAAACCCCCCTCGATCGTCAGCTGCAAAGAGAGTTCATTGTCAAATATGGGCGGTGCTCCATAGAACGTATCCTTTCCGGGAACGGTATTGTGGAAATATACAACGCCATTTGCAGTAACAATCATCAACGCGCAATCTTTAACACTAGTCACGAGATCGCTGAAGCTGGTTGCAATGAGACTGACATTTTTGCTTTCGAGGCATGCAAGGAGTTTTCGCGGATACTCGGCCGTACAGCCGGAGATCTGGCGCTCCTTACTTTGCCCTATTCCGGAATATTTCTAACAGGGGGCATCACACGTGCGCTGAAGCGGTTCATTGGCGAACCGGGTGGTTCTTTTTCAAGTTCATTTTTCAACAAAGGCAGGATGCGCGAACACATGAGCCAGTTCCCGGTCTTTTTACTAAGCGACGATCATGTTGCTTTGTATGGTTGCGGCGAGTTCCTGAGCTCTCAAAACCAAACCTAATGAACGCACAACGTTTGCGATGTTCCTGGTCAGCATCTTTGAGGCAGATCTGCGAACTTACTAAGATTTTTAACTGCCAGGAAACGACGGGGTGCAGCCACCAGCATTCGTGATGCACGTGATCAAACTTTAAAAGCAAGGTCTTGAAATTGATTATTCCAATCATCGTCACATCCGCCGTTAACAAATCTGACTGCACATTAAAAATTACGCAATGTTTGTGAGCCGAGTTTGAAATCGGTATTCGTTCGTTTGTTCATATCGCTCGCCAGCTGAAAGTAGAGTGGAAGGAAATGAGGCTTCATTCGGACTGTTAGGCCAGCCTTGGGGTTCCAGACAGATGCCAGAGCAAGGTGGGTAGGGTAAGCCAAGATGCCCTATATGGTGGCGATGAAGTTTATAGCCGTTGTATAAATGCAGTCCCGGCTGTGTTGTCCAAAGATCCATAGATATGCCATTGCATGACAGCCGCGCAGCTTTTTCAAAAACTCCCGAATTCCTTTGGTTCAAACAATAGGTATTGTTGTAGGAGATCCTCGACAGTGGGCGTCCTTTCCTAAAGTCGAAAAGCGTTTCTTCGACTGGTGCGATTTTCCCGGTGGGGATCAGCGCATTAGACGAAGGCAAGTAGTGGTGTGCGTTGATCTCTAGTCGGTGCTCGGCAATTGAGTGTGTGCCGGAAAAGTTGAAGTACGGATGGTGGCATATGTTCAGGATCGTATCCTTGTCAGATTCCGCGGAACACGTTAGCCGCAGCGTTGCCGGCGAGACAATTTCGTAAGAAGCAGAAACGGTGAGTCGTCCGGGAAACCCAGCGTCGCCATCCGGACTTTCGAGTTTGAAAGTCACTGACGTTGTTGACTGCTCTGCCAGGTCCCATTCGCGGTTCCAGAACCCGTTGCGACCGCCATGAAGATGTCCCGTCCTGCATTCGTTTTGCTCTACCGTGATCAACTGATCATTAAGTGTGAACTGTCCTCCCGCAATGCGATTGCCATATCGGCCTATCACGGCACCCATAAACTGCCCGTCGAGTGGATAGAGGGCAGGATCATCATACCCAAGCACAAGAGGGGTGGATTTTCTGCTGAGGCGTAAATCGCTAAGGCTCGCACCATAAGGAATAACTCGTGCCATTAAGTTGCTGTTTTGTATGGTTAGCGCCTGCAATGGTTCATCTCTTGTCGTTGAGCCGTTTGCCGGTCGCTGAACTAAAGAAGTGGAAGTCATCGCCAGTCGCTGACAATGGGACAACATCATGAGAGTTGAACACACACCGCGTGCGGTCCAACACATGCATGGGTTGGCTCAGCGCATCCACGAAGAGCAGTGTTTCAGAGCCCGTCGGCTCGACAACACGGATGTGTGCATCTCCGAGTGCAACTCCATCTTGCCCTATAGATATGTGTTCCGGTCGGATACCGAGGACAACATCCTGTCCCCAAGCGTCTTGCGGGGAAAATTTTGCAACATCAATGATCGTTCCTGAGGTTGTCGCGAAGCGACCTTGCGGCAATAGCTTGCCTTCAATCATGTTCATTGCTGGGGAGCCAATGAAGGAGGCAACGAAGCGCGTAAGCGGTTTGTCATACAGCTCCATGGGGGTACCGGTTTGTTCTATATGTCCACTGTTCATTACCACGATCCGGTCCGCCATCGTCATGGCTTCCACTTGATCGTGAGTGACATAAACAGTGGTTGTACTGAGCTGTTGATGCAGCTCCTTGATTTCGGACCGCATCTGCACCCTCAACTTTGCATCCAGGTTCGAAAGTGGTTCGTCGAACAGGAACAGTTTCGGGTTCCGAACAATGGCGCGGCCCATTGCAACCCTTTGACGTTGACCACCGGACAGTTGCCCGGGTTTGCGATCCAAAAGGTGTTTCAGGTCCAGGACCTCAGCGGCCGACAATACTTTTTCGTCAATCTCCCGCTTTGGCACTCCCGCCAGTTTTAATGAAAACCCCATGTTTTTGCTCACGGTCATGTGCGGATAGAGAGCATAGGATTGGAAAACCATCGCAATATCACGTGCGCGGGGTGGCAAATGATTGATGACAGATCCATTAACTGCGACTTGGCCTTCAGAAATGTTCTCGAGGCCAGCAATCATGCGCAGTAAAGTTGACTTTCCGCAGCCCGAAGGTCCGACAAGGATGACAAACTCCCCGTCATCGATATCCAGAGACACACCATGAATTACCTCGAGCGGGCCGTAGGATTTCCGGACATCTTGAATTGCTATGGATGCCATATGTCTTTCTTTCGGTGTTGGATGTGCTTAGCGGCTCTTTGCGCCGGTCACTTCCGCGACCGCGTCAAAAAATGAACGCTTGGATGGTGTGTTAATTGCCCAGTTGACCGGCACTGACTGATAACCGTCACGGTAGTTGTTTTCACCTTGGTCGTAATAACCCCAGGGGGCATATTCCTCCACGGCCGCGAAGAGGTTGGTAACGGCAATGGAATCTTCGTTGATCACAACAGGCATCGGATGAGCCTTGTAGGCCTCTCGCGCTCTGGTGCGACGAACCACTTCGCGCGTATTGGCCATGTTCATTTCATTGGTATGAACCAATGCAAAGTCTGAGGCCGCCAGAACGTCTTCGGTTGGAATGCCGATTTGCAAGCTGTCCATGTCCTGGAGATCAAGCACGCCGTCGTGTCTCATGTGGTAAGCGCCACCGGCAAACGAAGTGCCTGCGAGAAGCCTGCGTCCATTCTTCGATTGCTCTTTGGCCAGGGTGACAAGCTCGTGTACCCGCGCCGGCTTCAATATGTCATGGGTATAATGAGGAATGTCTGCCTCGTTGTTGATCTCAACGAGTATGTTTTGGTAACCGCTTTCCAGTAGCCAGTTGCAGGCATTGACAACGCCCTGTTTCACAGCCGCTTCGTCGGTCAGATACTTGTCCTGCCCAAAGTAATAGAGTCCGACAATGACGATGACACCGGCATCGTCTGCAGCTCTCAAAAGTCTATAAAGACGATCCATATAGCCAGGTTTCAGATTGCCCTCTGGATCAATTGCGGTGTTAAGCCAGGGTTGAACGGTCTCCGTTTTAGTAATTGGCATACCGCCCTGAAGATTGATGGTGACAGCGTCACACCCATGGGCCTTGTAGTTAGGCAGAACTGCGCAGAATTCAGTCAGATTGCGTTCCGGATCCCAAACGCCGGTGTCAGGATAGGCCCACTGATGACGGGTTTCCGGGTTTTCATCGTCAAAGATTGCTTGAACAACCCTGTTGTTGAACAGGAGGCCCTCAACTTTGTGTCCCTTCCAGCTACGGCCTTGATGAGTGGGCCTGCCGTCGATAAGAAACTTTTCGCCCTGAATCGAGATCTTTGTCATTGCAAACTCACTATGATTTGACGGCGCCGGCGGTCAGGCCACCCACCAGCCATCGTTGGACGAAGAAAAACAAAACCAGAGCGGGGATGGTCGAGGCTACGCACGCGGCCATAAAGGCATTCTGATATTGACCGGCTCCGTCCTCAGCGGCAAAGGTGCCGATGCCGACCTGGATCGTCTGATAGTCGCCTGAAGAAAGCAGCAGACTGGCCCACAGGAAGTCATTCCAGGCATTGAGGAAGGTGAATACGGTGACGGCCGCAATGCCGGGCAGGCAGATCGGCAGGATCACTCTCCAAAAGGCGCCGAAATAGGTGCATCCATCCATCATTGCGGCCTGCTCCAATTCTGGAGGGCATGCCGATTGAAAGTAGCCCCTTAGAAGCAGAACTGCATAAGGAATGGAAAAGCCGACATAGGCGAAAATCAGTCCGCCATAGGTGTTGAGCAGCCCCATCTCCTGCATGAGAAAATAGACCGGAAACACACGCGTTATGGGTGGAATGAGCTGCGTTAGGAGCAGTGTCACAAGAATGAGTGTGGCACCTGGAAACCGGAAGCGGGCAAGGACATAGGCTGCCATGCAGGACACAACGCTGGCGATGAGTGCGGCGATCGTGGAAACAAACAAGGAGTTGCCGATAAAACGTAGCAGCGGAATGATTTGGTTTGCGATCCAATAGGGCTCGAATGAGGGATCGTCCGCCCAAAATTTGGGAGGGATGGCATTCACTTCCGCGGTCGTTTGAAGCGAGCTTTTCACCATCCAGAATATCGGCAGAAGAATGAACACCAGCATGGAGGCAAGCGCGACGAAAATCGCTATGCGGGTGATCCAGTCGCCAAACCTGAAAGAGTTGACATGTGTGTGTGGAACCGGAGCGGTGGCGGCAACACTCATGAGCGATTGTCCTTGGATTGGGCCCACAGGTAAAAGACGGATATGATAGAACACATGACCAGAACGATGCCGCCGGCTGCGGCCGCCTTGCCGTATCGCAGGAATTGGAAACCTTCCTGATATGTCCAGACAGCCAGAACATTGGTCAGATTTCTGGGGCCGCCGCCCGTCATGATGTAGTTCATTTCAAAATGCCCAAAGCCGCCCAGAAACAAGAGAGCAAACAGAACCATCAGGACAGGCTGCAGCATTGGCAGGGTCACATAGCGGAATTTCGCCCAGACACCGCCGCCATCCATTTCAGCGGCTTCGTAAAGACTCTTCGGGATCGACTGCAGCCCAGCCAGCAAAAAGATGATGATGATCGGCAGGCCGTTCCAGCAACGCACTGCAACGATTGAAAGCATCGGTATGCTGAATGGTCCGATCGTATCGCTGTCGGTGAGAAATCGGATCTTGCGTTCGATCAGGCCGGCGTCGAGCAGAATGCTGTTAATCGGGCTCGTATTTGTTTCCAAAAGCCACAGCCAGATTGCTGATGCAACGACAGGGGGGACAAACCATGGGCTGAGAATGATCGTCCGAAGCACCGATCGACCGCGAAATTCAGCATTGACAATCTGTGCAAGAAACAGACCCATTGCAACCGAAATACCGACTGCAAGGACAGTGAATATCACGGTCTGAGATATCGTCTGGAGAAACTTTTCGTTTGCCAGGATTTCTCGATAATTGTCCAGGCCAATCCACCTGGTTCCTTCGTTCTGCAGCGTAAGGAGGTCGTAGGATTGGAACGAAATCAGCATTGTGTCTATCATCGGATAAACACCGAGAACGATCGTGATCGCCAGGGCAGGGGCCACCATGACATAGCAAAATATGTTCTTTTCGTTCATGTCGGGCTACAGGGTTTGAATTTGTGGTTGACCGGTTCGCGGTCACACGTTGCAGGCGCAAGTGGATGAGTAAGCGATCTGCCCCCCACTGGAGAGAGGGGGCAGACGCCCGGGAGGGCTGGATCGCTTCAGCGATCCAGCTGGTCCTGCATTAGGTCCTGAGCAGAACTGATGGCTTCATCCATATCTTCCTGCTCGATCACGACGGAATAGATCATGTCATAAAGGATGCCGCCGGGCTCAGAGGTAGAAATGGCCGACCAGGACGGCGCCGGATGCTGGGAGGTGTGTGCATCTTCAAGCGCCTCGGCCACAACAACTTTGTAAGGCCGGTCGCTCCAGAAGTCAGTCGCCATAACAGCAGGCTTGGTCGCGACAGTTCCCGCTGCCTGGGACAGTTTCAGCATGTTATCGTCCTTGGACAGGTAGGCGAGCCAGTCGACACATTGCTCAACTTTTTCAGAACCGCGCAGGACGCCCAAATATCCCGCTCCTGAAAAGCTTGCACGATTGGCCGGACCTGCGGCACTTCGCGCAAAGGACCATTTCCCGTCCATTTCCGGGTTCTCCGTTTCCAGACGGTTGCCCCACGCTTGCTCCGCGCTTCCGATCATCGCGACCTTGCCAGCGACAAATGCGGGTCTAGCTTTGTACCCTTTCTCGAATGCATCCGGATCGGCGACCTTATGAACATTGACCATGTCGTGCATGAAGGTCAGCGCTTTGCGCATTGCGTCATTGTCGATCGTTGCAGTCTTGCCGTCGTCGGTCATGAATTCGCCGCCTGCCTGCCAGTACAGTGGCATCAGCCAATCGACGACCTTGGCCGCGGACCCGAAGCTGTAGCCCCAGGTTTCAACCTCGCCGTTATCACCGCGTTTTGTCATCTTCTTGGCGGCATCAATCACCTCGTCCCAGTTTTCCGGTGCCTGGGTCACGCCGGCTTCGGCCGCTATGTCGGTGCGATAGAGCTGCGCACGAATGTCGCCTCGCCACGGAACTCCATAAAAGTCTCCTCGCCAGGTCGAATCCTGCAAAGCGCCTTCATAAAAGTCTTCAACAGGAAACTTGGACTTGAAATCATTGATCGGCATAGGGCCGAATTTGTCTCCGCCGATAGCGGAAAAGGAATGAAGCCACCACATGTCGGCACAATCAGGCGCTGCGCCTCCTTGGGCGACTGCCAACCAGGTTTTGCGTGAGGAGGACCAAGGCACGATCTCGTGGTTCACCTTGACGCCGGTTTCTGCTTCGTAGGCTTCTGTCAGCTCTTTGATCGCAGCGGTCCATTTGATCTGGTCACCATAAGTTTGCGTCCAGAACTCTATGCTTTCCGCGCCGGCTGGAGCAGTTGTCAGAAAGCTTGCTGATAGCGTCAGTACAGCTGTGGTCAGTTTCAGCTTTTCCATGGTGTCATTCCTCCATTTCACCAGAAAGGCCGCCCACGCAAGTGTGAAGCGCGCCTAGTTCGCCTCTTCGTCGGCAATTCTGAGACGAAGTAATTCAATGGTTTTTCGGATATGCTGGATCATCAGGCGCTCCGCCTGATCAGGGTTCTTGGCTTCCAGTGCGTCGATGATCGCCAAGTGCTCGGGATGAGTTTCCGCTGGTGAGCGCAAAATGCCTTGCGACAAGGACATGCTCATGATGGCATGAACCGAATCCAGCATTTTGATGAGATTTCCCTGGGTGACCAGCTTGGTCAAATAGGTATGAAACTCGACGTCAGCATCACGGTAAGCTTGCGTATCGCCCGTTTCGACAGCTGGCTGTGCGGCCGTGATAACGGAGCGAAGATACAAAATATGTTTCTGTTCTATCGTCGGCGCCAACAAGCGGCAGATCAGGCCTTCCAAGACGGCGCGCACTTCAAACAGGTCTACGATCTGACGCGTTCCGAATTCAGCCACATAAGCCTCGCTGCGTGACGACATCCGAACGAAGTCTTCGCCTTCCAGTTTTGCAATGGCACTGCGAAGGGGCGTGCGGCTGACACCGAGGCGTTCAGACAGGTCTTCCTGAACCAGTTTTTCGCCGGAGACCAATTCTCCGGCCAAGATCATCTCACGCAATTGGAGATAGACCTCATCCTCCAAAGAGGCCGTTTTCGACCTAATGCGCATAAAACACTCCTGAGAAAGTCTGATCTGCTAGCGACAGTCCGGTTCCCTGTGAGTCGTCAAACGGTGCAATCCTTGACTTTGTCACACAGAATTTCGTCACTGTATTTATTGTATACAGTGGACTCAGTATATACATTGTGCAAGTGTTTTTTTGTTGGCGTTCGGGAAAAGTTCAAGGTTTCTCGGATTTAGAATTCAAGAAAGCGACTTTTTTCAATGCATTAGCGAGGTGTGAGGAATGTCAAACTGGACGACAGTCAACTGTAACGGCGAGCCGAGTTGCCGTCATGAAAACGGCTTTGCGGCATTTGAGGGCAAGCTCTATCTTTTTGGCGGTCGCCGAGTTCAGCCCGTGGATATATTTGATCCAGTAAGCGCAACCTGGACGGCTGCTTCTCCGCCGCCAATGGAAATTCACCATTTTCAGCCCGTTATTGTAGGCAAGGAAATATGGCTGCTCGGCACAATGACGGGCGAGTTTCCGCGCGAAACGCCATTAAGCCATGTGCTGGCATACGCACCGGAGACTGATGAATGGCACTTTCGACATGAAATCCCACCCGCACGAAGGCGCGGGGCGGCAGGGTGTGTGCTGCACACCGACGGCTGGATCTATTTGGTCGGTGGCATCGTTGATGGGCACCACTCCGGAACGCAGGCCTGGTTTGACCGGGTTCACCCTGAAACCGGCGACTGGGAGATCTTGCCCGACGCGCCAAACAAGCGGGACCATGCCCCCTGCGCAATCCTAGGTCACAAGTTGTATTTCTTCGGCGGGCGGGAAACCGGCAGGCACAATGGCATGGACTATGACGGGCTCTTTAAAGCGACGATCGCCGATGTTGATGTCTATGACTTCGAAACCTGTGCATGGTCGGTACACCCGGAACCGTTGCCAATTGAGACCGCCGCTGGAGGGGCCGCGTCAATCGGAAAAAGCATCTACTACGTGGGCGGCGAAGCACATCGGCTCGAAGTATTCTCAGAAATGCAAATTTTTAGTGAGGCAAATGAGAAATGGTCACTTGGACCTGCATTGAACCGAGCTAGGCATGGAACCAATTGCTGCGTCCACGATGGCAAAATCTGGATAGCGGCCGGGAGCGGCGCCAGAGGTGGGGAGCCGGAACTAACCAGCCTTGAATGCATAGAGATCCCTTTGGGCTCGCAGTGAAGCTGGATTTTTTTTGGCTATAGGCGTGAAGGAGGCGAAGCGCTTAGCTGTGCGTCATCGCCTCGTCTTGCCAGGAATCGTATTGCCACCTTTTACGGTTTCAAATGCGGCATTTCGTGAAAGACAGAAGTGTTCCGCCCTGTACAGGTTGCGCGAGAAGTGCTGCTCAAATGCTGGAGCCTGGCTCGTCTTGCCAGTTTGAGGGCACAGCGTTGGTCTCCCGCCAAACAACGTTAAGCTGATACAAAGTAGGAACATCTTGCACGAGCCATTTTTCGCTAAAAGTCCCCAGCAATTGGATAATTTTTGCGATGGAAATCGTCGAATGATTTCCGCTAGCGCCTTTCTGGGGCCAGAACAAGGTTTGTAAAAAAGTCTGCGCTTAGATTGAACATATCAAGAACATCTTTTTTACGAATTAATATGCCTTAACTGGCGATTGACACCACCATGAAGCGCATTTCTGGAAATAATTACTTATGGTTCAAATTTGCACCTTAAGTAATGGCCGCACAACCTATGGCATGTCAGTGGTTTTACAGTAAGCTAGTCTTAATTGTTATTTAACGCCGGGTGAGTTTGAGTGAGATCGCGACCTGAATTTGAACTGTTATGTTTATGTCTAGCCGCCCGAAATTGAAACTCGATAGTCTTGCTCGCAATCAGCACTGAGCTGCCTGTGTATAACCGGATCCGTCCAAAATTTCGTGATGCGAGACAGCCATTTCAAATATTTCGGTCGGTACGCCATTGCATTTACGAAGGATGTTCCTGCTATGGATCGGATGCTTGTTGATCAGGTTGCGTTCGCCAGATGACAGCTTAGCCGGTTTGTCCAGGATCGAGAGTGGGATCTTTATCTTTCCTAGATCGTGAACGAGGGCGCCAACGGTGAGAAGAAATTGCTCATCAGAGTCCAGGTCGAGGGCCATCGATAAGTGGGCCGCATGCCCCGCCACCATCATCGTGTGACAGAAGGTGTGACTATGGTGCAGTTCAACGGCGGATAGCCAGGCGTTTAGTCCTTCGGCTTTGATCGCACTTGCCAGTTCTTCCGCGCCATTCTTTAACTTGGCGAAAGGTAGATCCGCTCCGATCAATGCAGCAGTCGAGAGTTGCGCAAATGAAGAGCAAGCGGCCACAACAGCTTTTTCCATCTCGACGGAACATTCGCTCGAAATCTCCGCATGAGAATAATCCCCGAGGAGGGGACGTAATTCCAAGAGAAGGGCGGCAAACGGTTTTGAGCGATCGATGACCTTTTTGCATTCGAGGGATCTTGCTTGAAGGATGTGTTGTCTGTTTTTGGTGTCCAGGACGCCAATCAGTGAGAACTTCGTGCGCGCGCTCAGCAATTTGAGGTGCTGAATGTGTTTCGTTGTAAGCCCAAGGAAGTCGACAATAACAAAGTCTGAGTTCCGCACCTGCGCATCCAAATTATCGACTTGGACAAGTTGCGCCGGATAAGTTGAAGAAATCTCGAAATACAACCGGCTTGGCTTTCTGAATTCCGCCGCCACCAAATAGATCTGCCGCAATTTCAGCTGCCCTGAACGAATATGCAAATAGGGGGCTTGGCCCCCTCGTTTCCCATCCGTCAAGAATGTGAAGATGTGAGGCAAACCCATGCTTAAGAGCCGACTTGACGCTTTCAGAAGCTACGATTTTCCGAATGCCATTATGCGCATTTATCCAAACCGCACCGTGAAGAGGTTCCCGAAATGGTGCCTAATGATCTCAAAAGACATCACCCGCAGCGAAGCCGCAGACTGTTTGCAACAGCTCAGACGCTTCAACAAAGGGCAAGACCAATGAAAAAATCCGTCTATGCCCGCCCCAATAAACCGATGTTCATTCCCGTCCAGTACAGGAGCCCCGGGGCCACGCCCAAACGGACGCAAATCGATGAGCCGCTGATCATCGACAAAGCCAGCGAATGCCATATCACACCCGCCGATGTCGCCCACCGCATGGTGGGCTATCTCGGGCCAACTGGCGACTACAACACTCTGGAACCGAGCGCCGGGACGGGCGCGCTTGTCTCCGCGCTGCTCGCTTCCGGTCATAGCCCGTCCGGAATCACCGCCATTGAGCGCCACCACAAGCTTGCGGCCAAAGTCGCAACCCTCGGTGTGCCGGTCATCCAGTCCTGTTTTCTGGATTATGCAGAAGAGGCGAAAGGCAAGGCTGCGTTTCCCCGTATCCTGATGAACCCACCCTTTTCAGATGTGCGTAAGCATATCCGCGGCGCTCTGTCGCTCCTGGGCCGGAACGCTCACGCGGAACCGGCCACACTTGTTGCGCTGGTCCCCATCACCTACAATCATGAGGAAGCGGACACGCTGGAAACCCTGCCCATTGACACTTTCTCAAGCTGCAGGGTGCACACCAAGATCATTCGGTTTAAGACATCGAAAGACTGATTCAGTTTTGAGCGGCAGAAGCAGCAGCGCCGGTCCAGCGGCGCGACCGGACCAGATAGGCTAGTCCGGCTGCGGCAACAGCCTTGCCGCTCAAACGGAGAGAAATGTGATGTGGTTTTTACCAATTAGCATTTCCCTTAGCATCAAAAAGACCCGCACCACCTGGACAGTGACGTTGCGGGTCTCAATGATCGCTTAAGGAAAGGGGTGGCGGGGAAACCTGCCATCCCACTCCGGAACCAAATATAAGACATTTTCCCGAAATCGCCAAGCCGCGGCCGTTTTTCAGGCGCATCGAACGCCCGAAAAACGGATCGAGGGGCGCCCCCATGCGGCCCCGCCCCTCAATACTCCCCAACCTACGTATGAAGAAGACCACCAGGAGGGCGGCCTCTGCGGTTAGCCGGTTTTGGTCTTTCGTGTTGTGATTGAATCAATATGAGCAAGACGCCGCGCCCGCGAATACCGAAGATCATCGGCAGCCCGATTGAGAAGCCGATACACCTGGGCCCGCAGCCTTTCTTCAGCAGCTTGCTCAGCGGAAGCGGCCGTTCCGTCTGGTCCGTTTTCCGAGGAGAAGACTTTCAGGCATCTCGTTTGTTGAAGACTTTGATGATTTGCGGCGCGAACATACGCGTCTTGCAGACTTCAGCAACCCTAAAGGGTCCTCCACTTCGTTGCGGCCGCAAGCGGTGCATATGTCTGCTATCCGCCGCGTCTGGTTGCTTTGCAATCATGCAAATTCAACAAAACGGAGACACCCATGAAAAAGATCTTCTCTTACCTGAAATGCACCAGCCGCAACGTCTTTGCCTTTTTCAGCAAGCTGCTGAAAAAGGCCGCAACAACGGCCAGGTCAGCATCAGTGTCGCAATCGGACTACCGCCACTGTTCAGCATTCGCTTCGGATCCAGCGTTCCGCAGCAATCCGACAATGACAACACGAAAGACGCCAAAACCGGCTAACAGAAGCAACCCCGTATCCCTTCCGGTGATCTGCCCCATCTAAGTGGTCCGTTTTGATTGATAGTGCATGACTGGGCTTTGGTCCATCCGGACGATGGTTTCTGGTGCCGGTCGTCGGTAGCCAGTCAGGGTGTGACCCGGGACCAACTCATCTGGACGCAGGACGCCTATGTTCGTGAGGACACCTATCGGCAGGCGCTTGCGACCATCATCAACGCACAGCATCGTTTGCCGATTTCCAGCATCTGGGGCGACGGAACGACATCGAGTTCCGACGGGCATTTTTTCCGCGGAGCCAAGCGCGGTGCCTCGGGCGGCGACATCAATGCCCGTTACGGTGTCGATCCCGGCTTCAACTTCTACACCCACGTCTCCGATCAGCATGGGCCTTTTCATATCAAGGTGATAACGGCCGCAACGCATGAAGCACCCTATGTACTGGATGGCCTGCTCCACCATGGCAACAATCTGTCCATCCTGGAGCATTACACCGATACGGGCGGCGTTTCCGATCATGTGTTTGCCCTGTGCGCCATGCTCGGATTCAGGTTCTGTCCGCGATTGCGCGACTTCCAAGATCGGCGCTTGATCCCGATTTCACAACCTTCCAACTACGGCTCACTTGCACCGCTTCTTGGCAAACGCGTCCGCGCCGATATCATCCGGGATCATTGGGACGACGTGGTCCGGCTGGTTGCCTCGCTCAAGTCCGGTCACGTCGCGCCATCGGTGATCTTGCGCAAGCTTGCAGCCTATGAGCGTCAGAACAAGCTGGACATCACGCTTCAGGAAATCGGCAAGATCGAACGGACCCTGTTCATGCTCGACTGGCTTGAAAATCCGCCCCTGCGCCGCCGGTGCCAGGCCGGGCTCAACAAGGGAGAGCAGCGCCATGCACTGGCTCAAGCCATCTACACCTTCCGTCAGGGGCGCGTCATCGACCGTAGCCGGGAAGCCCAACAGTATCGGGCTTCGGGCCTGAACCTCGTTATCGCGGCGATTGTCTACTGGAACTCGACTTATATGGCGGATGCCATCGAACACCTGCGCACCGAAGGTCATCAGATTGATGACAACTATCTGCCCCATACATCACCGGCTGGATGGGAGCACATTGCCTTTTCCGGTGACTTCCTTTGGGACCGGGCCGCCAAAACATCAGGACGGAAACCGCTTACCCTAACTGGAGATCAACGGGTCGCGTAGGATGTTCCACCTTTGTGCCCGCTTAGCGTAGTCTGGCGGGAATTCAACGCTATGCCCTCAGTTTAAATGTCTCGCTTGAACGGGTGCGAGATATTCAAAATAAGTTCGTTTCTTCAATAGATTAAGTTCTTGACACTGATTTTGGGAAGCTCGCTTCCCGTTCTTTACTTCGTGCGTTTACGAAAGCGCCAGACATACCAAAATTAAAAAATCTCAGCTAATATATTAGATGATACTTGACTTAATCTATTATCTAATAAATCCTGAGCGCAGGAGGAGTTGCCGTGCAGAAGATCAAAGCGACGATTGAGGGGAATGCGTCTTTGGCAGATCAGGCTTATGCCGTTTTACGCGACGCGATTCTAAACAACGTGCTAGTGCCAGGCTTTTTTGCCTCGGAACGGGAAGTGTCCGAACGCTTCAAGCTCAGCCGTACTCCCGTCCGGGAGGCATTGCTTCGCTTGCGAGATGAAGGGCTTGTTGAAGTGCAGCCGCGCCGTGGTGTGCGCGTGCTGCCACTAAGTGTCAAAGACGTCCGGGAAATCCACCAAGTTGCGAGAGCCTTGGAGCTGGAAGCAGCTCTTCTGCTATGCGAGCACGGTGATGCCGGAGCGTTGTCTCAACTGCGAGGACATGCTGCTGACATGCAGAAGGCCATCGAGTTGGAAGACCGTGAAGCCTGGGTGAACGCTGATACCAAGTTTCACCTCAGCATCGTCGCGAGTTCCGGAAACGACCGCCTCGTCCAACAATACAACAGCCTTCGGGTCCTGACCGACCGCGCTCGGCTGTTTGTTCTTCATCTGCGGCCCTTGCCCGAAAAGTCGACCAAGGAACACGTTGAAATGCTTGATGCCATCGAGGCGGGGCAGCAGGCAGAGATTGCGAAATTGTATCGCGCTCACTGGGAGCGAACGACCAACGAAATGATTGAAATAATTGAACGTTTAAACAGATCTCGCTCGGGCGACATGCCTGCGAACGAAATCTTGGTGCCTTGAGTAAAATAGAGGGAGGAATAACATGAAACACATTCTGCTTGCGGCTGCTCTTGCCGCGACCACGGCGCTGACTGCCCCCGCTATGGCTGCCGACGTGACGGTGAAGATTGCAACCGTCGTATCGGGAGATCATCCTGAAAATGTCGGAGCACAGGAGATCAAACGCCTGGTTGAGGAGCGCTCAAACGGCGAGATCGAGGTGCGTGTTTTCACAGACGGACAGCTGGGCAATCAACGCGAGCTCGTCGAGCAGCTCCGTAATGGTAGCCTCGAAATGACATGGGTTACCACTGGGTTTTTCGGATCCTGGGAACCCGTTATGAACACGCTGGAAATCGGTTATCTGTTCGATGACCGCGAACATGCTTTTCGCGCCTTTGATGGTGAACTGGGGAAGGAAGTTGCCGCTCTGATCGAAAAACATGACGTCAAACACCTTGGTTTCTACGAAGCCGGTATGCGTCATGTCACCAACTCCGTCCGCCCAATCAACTCGCCCGACGATCTTGAGGGAATGAAGCTTCGCACTCCAAATGCGAAGTATCACTTGACCTCCGTGGAAATGATGGGCGCCAGCCCGACGCCGATGGCATTCGGCGAACTTTACGCTGCAATGGAGCAGAAAGTCGTCGACGGTCAGGAAAACCCTCTGTCGAACATTCATGCAGCCGCCTTCTATGAAGTGAATGATCATTTGGCACTGACAGGACACCTGCATCTCACCCACATGGTCATGTACTCCGAAGACCAATGGACCAAACTTTCCAAAGAACATCAGGACATTATCGAACAGGCGGTGATCGATAGTCAGCAAGTTCAACGCGATAAGGTTGCGGCCGACGATGCGAGCTTGCTGGCGGTGCTTGAAGAAAAGGGCATGCAGGTCACCCGTCCAGATCGCGCGGCACTTGCGGAAAAAGTCGCTCCACTCCGCGAACAGGCGGTTGAAGAATTCGGCGATCAGGCCAACCGCTGGATCGAACTCATCGATCAGACCCGCTGATTTGAGAGCGCAGCATGGCTGAAAACAGTTTCCAAAACGTGCTCGACCGGTTGTCCTTTCTTGAAAGGATCACCTTCGCTGTGCTGCGCTTTTTGCTGATTGCCATAATCGCAACCATGGTGATTGCCGTATTAGCGCAGGTTTTCTCAAGGTATGCACTCGACTTTTCTTTGACGTGGAGTGAAGAGTTGGCTCGTATCTGTATGATCGGCTTGGTTTTTCTCGGTGCGGCCGTATTAAGCCGAAACAACGAACACCTCTCGGTTACGACCATTATAGAGCTGTTTCCTAAACGTGTTTATCACCTGTGCGTCGCCATGGCCCAAGCAGTTGGAATCTACTGTTCATGGTATCTGGCACAAGGAGCCTGGGCGGCTCTCGGCCGGGAGTGGGACCAACTCACTCCTGCCCTTCAGATACCTTTCGGCCTGATCTACTCGACAATCTTTTTCGCAGTTGTGCTGATGATATTCTGGCTTGCCATAAATCTTGTTCGCGAAGTGCTGATTGTTACAGGAAAACAGGACGCGATCAAATGACGGCACTCGCACTTCTAGCGGGCGCATTTTTCGTCCTGTTACTGCTCGGCGTACCCATTGTGTTTGCGCTGATCGCCGCCTGTATCGTGGTTCTCACGCAAGATGGGCTGATGTCTGCGCAGCTCGTGATGCAACGGGTATATGCCGGCATCGACAGCTTTCCTCTGCTTGCCATTCCGTTTTTTCTGCTGGCGGGTAAGCTCATGGAAGCAGGAGGAATTACCCGTCGGCTGATAGGTTTCGCGTTTCATCTGGTCGGCTGGATACGTGGGGGTCTCGCGCACGTGGCAGTCCTGGCAGCGACCATGTTCGCAGGCGTGAGCGGCTCTTCCGTTGCAGATACCGCGGCAATTGGATCAACGATAATCCCGCGAATGAAAGAGCGTGGGTATGACCCGTCCTATTCGGCATCAGTCGTTGCGGCTTCAGGCGTCATCGGATCAACCATTCCCCCCTCCATTCCGCTGGTTTTGTATGGCGTCATCTCTGGAGTTTCCATTGGTGGGCTTTTCATGGGTGGCATTATTCCGGGGGTTTTGATGTGCCTCGGCTTGATGGGATACATCTACTTCAGCGCGAAACCGGCTCCCAGTGACCAAACCGTTTCCGCCACGCAACAACGAAGCAGCTTCGCAAGTGTGTTTCTCCAGTCTTTGCCAGCATTGTTGCTGCCGGGCATTATTGTCGGGGGGATCCGAACCGGTGCATTCAGCGCAACCGAAGCGGCAGCGGTCGCAGTCGCCTATGCGTTTTTGATAGGTGTTGCATATCGCGAACTCCGGCTGTCGCAGGTTCCTGAAATTCTCTATCAGACCGCGCGCGATACGACGCTTGTTATGGCGATTGTCGGGGCAGCTAGCCTCGTTGGCTATGTGTTGACGATTGAACAAATACCCTTTGCGATCGCTGAATGGTTCACGGACAACGTGAACCACGTTCTGGTGCTCCTGCTGCTTGTCAATTTGTTGCTCCTGATCGCCGGTTGTTTTCTCGATGGAGGATCGGCGATTATCGTCTTCACCCCGGTCTTGCTGCCGGTCATCAAGGCATTTGGTATCGATCCGTTGTTTTTCGGTGTCCTCATGTCAATCAACCTGATGATCGGCACGATCACGCCACCTGTCGGACTATCCCTTTATGTCGCCGGCGGGATCGCAAATGTGAAAATCGGCCGGATGATGAGGGCAATTCTCCCGTTCCTGTGCGTCCACTTGGCCTTGCTGTGCATTCTCATGGTGTTTCCGCAACTTGTGACCGCGATCCCAAGCCTTGTTTACAACCGATAGGGGGTGTGCCCCTGAAACCGTAAAGAAAGAAAACTAATGGCTTTCAAGAACTCAATATTGCTCGGCACAATTGGCCGGTACAATGATCGCTTTCATGTCTATCAGAAACATCGCAGTTTAGAAGAGCGGCTCGAACTGGCGCTAAAAATTCCGCGGACCGATGGCGTCGAGCCCGTTTATCCGCAGGATTTGGGACATAACGGTGATTCTGTCGGTCTGGTTAAGAGCAGCGGGTTGGGTGTTTCCGCTGTCAATGTAAACGTCAAGACCGAAGACATGTACCGCAAGGGTTCATTCACCTCTCGAGACAAACGGGTCCGCGATACTGCGATTGAATACCTGAAAACTGCAATGGACATGTCGGCTGAACTCGGCGCGAACATGATATCTGTATGCCCGCTGATTGATGGTTGGGACTACCCGTTTGAGGTGGACTATCAGGACCAGTGGAAATGGCTCGTTGAAGCATTCGAGGCAGCCGCCGTCCATCGTGACGACGTACGCATCTCCATTGAATACAAGGCCTTTGAATCCAAAAACAGAATTATACTTCCAACCATGGCCCGCTCGCTTGTTTTATGCGAGAAAATCGGCGCGCCGAACCTTGGTGTGACCATGGATGTCGGGCATGCACTTATGGCTAATGAAACCCCAGCAGCGGAAGCGGCGCTTGGGCAGGATCTGAACCGTCTCTTCTATGTCCATTTCAATGACAACGACCGTGGCGCCGATTGGGACATGCTGCCTGCGTCTGTGAACCTTTGGGAAACGCTTGAACTTCTCTATTACATTGAACGAATGGGATGGAACGGCTGGTTCGCCTACGACGTTTTCACAAGAAATGGCGACAATGTGGAAGCCATTGCGGCAACATTTGAGATCATGGAGAACCTGGAGAATTTACGCGAAAAAATATCGATGCAGGAACTTGACGCGATGGTGGCGGATGGTGTCCCGGCGCGTAATATCAATAAGTTAATCGCGTCGCTTCTGTGAGGTTGCTGTGCTTGGTCTTGGTAGTTTTTCTTATCGCTGGTCATGCGGGTTTAAGGACAGAATCCCCGAAAAGCCACTAGGTCTGCTCGATCTGCTTGACCGAGCTGAACTAGCAAACCTTTCTCTGGTTCAATTTGCTGACAACATCCCGCTTCACGAGCGTGATAATGGCGAAATCGCGGAGTTGGCCACCGAGTCGAAAGCAAAAGGAATATCGGTAGAGCTAGGGTTAGCCGGAGCGACAGACACAGCAAGTCTGACGACATATTTAGGGTATGCAAACCAGCTTGACTGCGAACTGATCCGGGTATCGCTGGACGCAACCGATCTTCAGAAAGGGCAGTGCCAACTAGTTGCTGAGCTAAAGGAAATAGAGCAATCCCTCGTTGACCAGAGTGTGCGGATTGCATTTGAAAACCACTTCGCAATCTCCTCACCCGAATTGGCGTCTCTTGTGCAGAGACTGGACTCTGACCGATTTGGAGTATGCCTTGATGTGGCAAACTCGATCTGTGCAGGAGAATGGCCGCTGGAGACAGTAAATATACTGGCCCCATTTGCGATCAATCTTCACCTCAAAGACTGTCGATTTGTACCAGATCCATATGGTGTTGGTTTCAAAGTTGAAGGTGTGCCGCTGGGAAAAGGCATCGTCGACATTGGTGCGGTGTTTGATCGGTTGAGACCAGATGAACGCGGGATCAACATCATTTTGGAACACTGGTTGCCATGGGAGTGCGATCAGGCAGCTCTCAGCAAGCGAGAAGACGAATGGGTGCTCGAGAGCGCTTTGATAGCGAGGCGAGTGTTGGAAACATTTAATCCCTAAACCCGAGAAAGCTGCCCCATATTCAAACGATAGGAAAATGGAAGTTCATTCCATCGCCATTCTGATGCATTCTGCATCGGGGGTGTGGTGCCAGGACCCTTAGACGTAGTTGGTGAAGACTCAACAAGGGGTCGACCCAATGGAAATCGCCCACGGTGAACAATGCCAAGATCACTGTGGAGTTGGTCTTTCTCGTCTCACGTGTGAAGGAGCTTACTGTCATAGACGGGTCTACCGCAGAAACCATTGCTGCGATGGGGCTATTCCCCAGCCGCAGTTCTATATGAGATCGATAAGCGTCTGGAGCTCCTAGTTTCCGAGTCGAGCCTGGGCCGGGCAGGGCAAAATGTTGGACAAGCTCAGCGAAGACGAGCAGCCCCCGGCTTTCAATGGCCTGGAGACAGCCGTCGCCGAGGTTGAGGGCAGTCAGGACACACCACTCATACCTAAAGGCAGAACTCTTCATTCTACGCCCAGTCGTTGAAGAGGAACATGCGATGCTCTCGCAATTGCAGAGTGGCGCGAAAATTCGATGAGGATCGTGCGGAGCGGCTGAACATAGTACCTGCGCAGCTGCGGGTGATCGTCACGGTTCGCGCCGAATATCCGGAGCTGGTGTCGGCAGGAAACACCGCAATGAACCAGACCGGTCAGGCAATCGAACTGATCGCGATTTACATGCTGTTTTACGTCAGCATCAACATCGTGATCACCAAACTGTCTCACATCCTGGAGGCGCGCTATGAGTGGTGACCTCGCAACCATGGACCAGGAACAGCACAGTCCGGTCAGACCAGGTAGAACCTGGTTCTCGAAATTCCGGCGAAACTACTTTGGGACCCCGATCAGTAGTGCAATATCCATCCTGCTGATCGCTCTTGTTGTTGCCACAGGGCCTGCAGTTCTGCGTTGGCTCGTGCTTGACGCGACATTTACTGGCACCGCAGCCGCCTGTCGGGAAAATGGAGGACCTTGCTGGGCATTTATTGGCGCAAAACTGAACCTTATACTGTTCGGTGCCTATCCTGACGAGCAGCTTTGGCGACCTGTCCTGTTTCTTTCCACCGTCGCGGCGATTGGTGTCTACGGATACATGTTTCCGCGCAGACAGACCAAGGTTCTGCTCGCTTGGCTCTTATCCCTGCTTCTTGGGATGGCGCTGATGCGGGGTGGATTCCTTGGACTCGCCCCCGTCGACAATGCCCGGTGGGGCGGATTGCCGGTAACGATCATCGTGACAATTGCCGGCCTCGCCGGGGCGTTTCCACTTGGTGTTCTGCTAATGCTCGGAAGCGCGTCGAAGAACATTGCCATCCAGATCCCGTGCAAGGCTTACATCGACGTGGTTCGTGGAATACCCGCGATCACCCTCGTATTTATGACGTTTGCCATCATTCCGCTTTTGACACCGCAGGAGTTCATTGCCGACAAATTGTTAAGAGCGTCGACGGGATTAATGCTGTTGACGGCCGCTTACTTTGCCGAAGCCCTGCGCGGGGCGCTTGAAGCCCTGCCGAAAGGGCAGGACGAAGCTGGCAAGAGTCTCGGTTTCCGATATTGGAAACGGCAGCGGTTGATTATCCTGCCGCAGGTGATCGGCAATTCGCTGCAGCCAATTGCCAATATCTCGATTGCATTCGTCAAAAACACGTCGCTTTTGATCATTATCGGGCTTTTTGATCTTCTGGGCGCTGCGCGATCCAGCCTTTTTGACGGCGACTGGCAGGGATTTTATCGCGAGCTCTATCTTTTCGTCGGAGCCATCTACCTGGTGATCTGCCTGTTTATGGACGCTTATGTCACCAGTATGGAGCGGGAACGTAAAGAGCGGATCTCAAGGTGATGCACTGGTGTGGGTAAGGCTCGGCACTTGCAACATTTGACCTGACTTGGATCAGACAATTTCGAAGACCCCAAAACGACACAACGGGAAAGAACATCTATGAAACAGGTTGTGGACTTGCCGCAATTGAACCAGGCATTCGGCCAACTCGGAACGCCGACCTCACTTCTCGTCAAGGGAGGTGGACTGCATTACAGCTGCGGAATTCCTCCGCTCGATTCGCTCACCGGAGAAATCGTGCAAGGAACAATTGAAGAGCAGACAGAGGCGGTCCTGAAGCTGATGAAGGTTGCGCTCGAGGGCGCGGGATCCTCTCTGGCCAAGGTGGTCAAAACAACGGTCTACATTACCGACAACAGCCATTTCGCAGGTGTGAACGCGGTCTATAAGAAATACTTTCCGGATCGTTTTCCAGCCCGGTCCTTCGTTGCCGTGACTCCGTGGCCGCTTCCCTTCAATATCGAGATTGACTGCATAGCGACAGAGTAAGCCATAAGGCCACGCTTTGCGACTTATAGCTTCCGGCTATTTGCCAGTGTCAGGCCTCACCGACAAAATAATTTTTAAAGAGAGCCGATTGCGTCTCCAGTCATGTAACTGCAAGAAAAATCAAGAGGAAAAAATGTCCGTACCTTCCGACATGGGCGTCAATATTGACCGGTTCTGGAGCACGATTGAAGCCTCTGCGGAAATTGGTCGGGGACGCCCAGGAGGTCTCTCTCGCCTCACGCTGAGCGATGCGGACCGGCAGATGCGAGATGTCTTTGTCGGCTGGTGTAAGGAGGCAGGCCTGAGCGTAAGCGTCGATGAACTAGGTAATATTTTCGCGCGCCGCGACGGCAGTGACAATTCGCTGCCGCCGATCCTGATCGGCAGCCACCTGGATACGCAGATCAATGGTGGTCGGTTCGACGGAATTGCAGGGGTACTCGCCGGGCTTGAGGTGCTGCGCCGTCTCAACGACGCGGGACATACAACCAAGCGGCCGATCATTGCAGTCAACTGGACAAATGAAGAAGGAGCCCGGTATTCGCCGCCGATGGTTGCCTCCGGATGTTTTGTCGGAAAATACACTGCAGATTGGGCGAAAGACCTGGTTGGCGACGACGGAAGCCGGTTCGGAGACGAGTTGGAGCGTATTGGATATGGGGGAGCCACCAAATGCGCAGCTGGTGAAATCGACGCGTATTTCGAACTGCATATCGAACAGGGTCCGATACTTGACGCCGAAGGACGCAAAGTCGGTATCGTTACCGGCGGCTATCCTAGCCATGGTATGCGCGCTTCGTTTTCAGGGCGCACTGCTCATACTGGGCCGACTCCGATGGATCTACGGCAGAACGCTCTGGTTGCAGGGGCGCGGTGGCTGACAGCGGTTGACGATATCGGCTGGGATTTTGCTGTTCACGACGGTAAGGCGACGGCAGCGCGACTGACCGCCTGGCCGAACAAGGCGGGTATTCTCTCCGACACGGCAGAAGCGGTTTGTGATGTTCGTCATCCCGACCCGACCACAACAAAGGTTATGGCCGAAAAAATGCGCCGCGCTCTCTTTGAAAGCGCTGCGAAAGCTGGATGCATCGCGAAAATCGAAGACGAGTGGCAGTGGGGCGGTGACATTTTTGATCAGGAGCTGGTCAACCTACTGCGCAATCAAGCTACCCGAATAGGGGCTAATTGGCGCGAAATTCAGAGCCAGGCCGGTCACGATGCCTATCACCTGGCTTTGTGCTGTCCAACGGCAATGATCTTCACGCCCTGCAAAGGTGGCGTCACTCACAACAACGAGGAGCACTGTGAGCCGGAGGATTTTGTCGAAGGCCTGAACATCCTGTTCCATGCGGTGATTGAAAGAGCCGACCGTGACTGAATTTGTGGCCCACGAGACAGTCGAAAACAGCCTGGAATGGTCGACTTTAATCGAACAGTTGCGGGGCTGGTTCACTGAAAATGGCGTTCAGGCACCACCACGTCAGGTTCTGACCATACCAGCGCCCCAACAGGCTGCATCGAACGACGCCGGCTCCTTGCTGATCATGCCGGCCTGGCTTCCGGGCAAGAATATCGGGGTGAAGGTCGTCACCTTCTGTCCCTGGAATGCCGAGAATGGGCAATCGACGATCAATGCGGGTTACATGCTTTTCGACGGTGCAACCGGTCAATTGAGCTCCGTCCTGGACGGCGATGCGCTGACGGTTCGGCGCACCGCCGCAACATCCGCTTTGGCGGCCGATTACCTAGTCCGAAAGGATGCAAGCAGACACCTCATTGTCGGCACCGGTCAGCTAGCGGTTGCAGTCGGGTTGGCGCATGCCAATGTGCGGCCAATGTCGAAGATTTCGGTTTGGGGACGCCGACCAGAAAAGGCGGAAGGTATAACGCAACAACTTGCTCAGGCAGGTTTGAATGCCGAAGTCGCTGAAGATTTACAGGTTGCTTGCGAAAACGCAGACATCGTCAGCACGGTAACAGCCTCGAAAGAACCCTTGGTCAAGGGAACATGGCTAAGACCCGGAAGTCATCTCGATCTCATTGGGGCATTTAGGGCCGACATGCGCGAGAGCGACGATCAGTCGATGCGTCAGGCAGAAATCTTTGTAGACGGGCGCGACAGTGCACTCCTATCCGGAGACCTGTTCCAGCCGCTGGAATCTGGGATCATTCAAAAGAAAGACATAAAGGCTGACCTTCACGAGCTGTGCGCGGGCGAACATCCCGGCCGTAGGTATGACGGTGCCTACACTGTTTTCAAGTCTGCAGGCCTGTCTTTGGAGGATCTTGCCGCGGCCGTTCAGGCGCAGTCCGATCTGGAAGAAAACAAAGGCCGTGATTGACACAGGAGCGGCCTAGGCCAGATCCGGGTAGAGCTCTTTCAACTCCTTCACGAGTTCCACGAATTTGGTTTCGGAAGGTTTGAGATCCTGCTCGGATGCATGCACGAGATAGACATCGGCGCCGATGGCTTCGTCGGCTATTTCGATTGGCCACAAAACTCCGTTTTCAACATCGTCCTTCACGGCCGGGTAGGGGAGGATACCAATGCCTAGCCCGGCAACAATCATGCGCCTGACTTCTTCAAAGTTGGTGCTTTCTCCAGTGGTCCGTTGGCCGATCTTGGCGCGGTTGCGCAGGTCGGTCATCGGTTCAAGCCCGCTGGCATCCGTTGCACAGCTGAAAGAGATAAACGGTTCGCGGCGCAAGTCCCTCAAGCTGATTGGCGATTGCCCGAAATAGGCATGCTCTGCGCCGCAAAACACCTTGAATTCTTCTCGAAACAGACGAACCGAAGGAAGATTGACGACAGGTTTGGGCAAGAGGCAGATGCCTATGGAGACGTTACCCTTCAATATGCTTTCCAGAATGTCTTGGCTGTTTTGAACTTTGCCTCGAAACATTACCGACGGATAGCGCTGGTGATAAAGCCGGAACAGCTCATCCAATAGGGGCGAAGTCAGATTGCTGATGATGTGATAGTTGAGTTCGCCCTGTTCCTCGTCGGTCGCATCGCGCACAAGCGAATGGATACGTTCGGTTGATAAAAAGATCTCTTTGCATTCCTGATAGACTTTTTCGCCGCGCAAGGTTAGTTCAAAACTGCGGCTGTCGCGAAATACCAACTGACATCCGAGTTGGGCTTCCAGTTTTTGCAGGGAGCTGCTGACAGAGGGCTGCCGTAGCCCGAGTCGGGCTGCTGCTTTCGTTATGCTCCTTTCCTCGGCAATAGCGAAGAATGTCCGTAGAAGGTTCCAGTTTAACTCTTGAACGGCGGTTTCCATTGCTCGTGTTCATCCCGTATGTCGGTTTGGCTTACGGCAATCATAAGCTGCTTATGATAGAAAATCAGGATGTTAAGAATAGTTTTTGTCTATGTTTAGTTATTGGACAAGCAATCCCTGCCGACGATAGAACACTCTTGAAATTACCGATCGAAAGGACAGGGATCATGGACCCGAAATACATGCATTCCGGCAAGCGGATGAGCCAGATCGTCATCCACGGCAATACAGTCTATCTGGCTGGCCAGGTTGGGAACGCGGGTGCCGATGTCGTCACGCAGACCAAAGATGCGCTTGCCGAGGTCGACCGCTTGCTGGCTGAAGCCGGCACAAGCAAATCCAGAGCCCTGCAAGTCATCGTTTGGCTCACGGACATGACTGACTTTGCAGCAATGAATGAGGTATACGACGCCTGGATCGACCCTGCAAGTCCTCCAGCACGCGCCTGCGGCTAAGCGAAACTGGCAACGCCGGAAAACCTCGTCGAGTTTATTGTCACAGCAGCCGCATAGCAATTAAGTTGCTGAAAATTTGCTTGTTAGCTAGCTCTGAGAAGTTAAGCTATTCCTGCAAAAAGCGTGATAAAGATTAGCGGTTCCCTTTACGCAGAAAGGCGCAAGCGCTACCACTGGTCCGGCTATTTTTGCGTAATGTTCCCCGTCAGCGCCTATGGGTCCAGATAGTCTGATCGGATAAGAGAGAGAATCCGTTTCATCTTCACCATTCAGGAGTGAAGCATGAGACAGAAGCGAGCGTCATCGGGATGCAGCTGATCGCACTGATCCTCCCCCTTTGAAGTGATCCTCCGTTTTTCTAAACATAACGGCGGATCACTTCAAAGGGGGAGGATCAACTATTGCACCCTCACCATCCGCGGCGAGGTGGAGCGGTTTCATGTGCTTTATCTCGACAAGAAGAACCGGCTCATCTCGGATGAATGCCTTGCGACCGGAACCGTCGATCACGTTCCGGTCTATCCTCGCGAAGTTTTGAAGCGGGGCCTTGAACTCAACGCTACCGCCCTTATCCTCGTCCACAACCATCCCTCCGGCAACCCGGAACCTTCACGCGCCGACATCAAGATGACGAAGGAAATCCAGACAGGCTGCAAGGTCCTGGGTCTGATGCTGCACGATCACATCATCGTCGGCATTGGCCAGGAGGTCAGCCTGAGAACGCGCGGTCTACTCTGATTGTGTTCTTCCGGCCTGGCTGTGCCGGGCGTGCCCGCCAGAATGCAGGGCCAGAGTTGGGGGGCAAACAGAGAAGCAGCCCGATCAGGTGGCCTGATTTCCGCGGAGCCGGAGACACGGCTTTCCGTGTTCCCGGTTTTACGCGTCTAAGCTTGATGAGATCGAGCCAATGAAGCTGGATGATCCGGAAATTCCAGAACTGGTTGCGGAAGCGTACGCGTTCATTGTTGAAGAGGTCCCCTTTATTCCGCTCGTTCAAACGCCGCGCATCATGCCGTTCAACACAACGCATTGGACGGGTTGGCCTTCGGCGATGGAACCGGAAAGCGGAATTCCGATGCACAGTTGGAGCACGACGCACCAGATGATCCAAGCGCTGGAAAAGACTCAATAGAGACAATTACATAATCAGAAATCTTCTTTCCTAACGACGAGTTTGCACATATCCATGCGCCGAGGAAACGCGGTTGCGTACTTCTCTAAAAGTCAAAGTCAGATTTCGATTCTTTCATCTCAGCTGAAGGTCGTTTCAGCAATTCCGCAGCATCCACTCCGAGCACCTGTGCCAATCTGTCAACGACATCAATGCTGGCGTTATACACATTGCGCTCCAAGGCGCTGATGTAGGTCCGATCAATCCCCGCCTCGTGCGCAAGTTCCTCCTGTGACAGGCCTTTAGCCTGCCGCAACGCTCTCAGGTTTTGTGCGAACACCTCTCGGATTTCCATAAATCGGAGAGCAACGCCTTGAAGAGTATTTCACCACGGAGTATTCTCTACAAAAACACTTCCAGGAAGCTTGATCCTCGGGTTGGATGTTCACACCCGTGGAAAAATATCCACGCAACTGATGGTTTTTGCAGGTCGAATTGGGCGTTTTTTGCGTGTTTCGATGTGCTGTGTGCATCACGCGATGCATTGGGCGAACCTTACAACCGGTCTCAAACATTGTTACAAAGACATGGGCATCGCTTCAAAGCGGCAAATGGCTAAGGGGGACGTGCGATGACGAAGTCGGGAATTCTCGATCAGGCACCGGACACAGATCAACTCACGGACTACGACAAAAAGCACTTCAAGCTCTATATGCGCCTCCTCGACGCCAAGGCGGATGGTGCGGACTGGGCAGAAGCCGTTCAGGTCTTGTTTGGTATTGATCCAAGACAGGAGCCAGAGCGGGCTCGGGGTATTCACGATAGCCACCTGGCACGCGCGCAATGGATGACGGAACACGGTTACCGGCAACTCCTGGCGGAAGGCGAGCGGAATTGACCACATTTGGCAATGCGTGCCGCGCATCACGTTCTCCCGCCTCAAGGGGTTCCCATCGTCACTGCAACTTATGATGGTTCCGGCCTCCAATTGCATTTTTCCTGCATTTCAGGAGGTTGCCGATGGTGCCGGATGTCTCGCAGTGGCGATCTGCTGCAGCGTACGATTACTTTGACAATTCGAGTGTCCCCGATCTTGCCTGGGAATGTCTCAGACGAAATACCAGCTATCAGCAAGAGTTCGCCGAACTGGCAGCCGAAGGGAGGTCTCCTGACGAGATGGACGCAGTGCTCCGGGTTCGTTGGGGGATCTCGTTTCGCAACAAGTCCGGACCTGACGGCTCTGGATGAAACAATTTACTGGGAGCCTACAACCGATACGTCGAAGGTCATCCTGAAATCAGCGGGAACCGGCCTTATACCGGACCAACCCGGCCTTCTCAATTTTCAAACCCTCCGCAGCGGGATCACCCGTCAGAGCCCTGAAGGGCTGCATGTCATCCTCGGAAAAGGGCTAAAAACAGTCCATCTTCTGTTTCAGGGCACCCATCTCCCCCAAAGTCGTCTCGCAGTCGTAACTCCACTGGACGATGGAACTCGCGCTCGGCACAAGGCAATGGGGCGGTTATTGGATTTCCTCGAAGGCAGAGAGATGGGTGCGGACAGCCGTCTCACCGCGCAAAAACGCCTTAGGTTCAAAGCCATGTTGAGGGCGGTTGATGGCCGCTCAAACGGTGCCTCCTTAAGAGAGATTGCCCAAAGCTTTTTCGGGGCCAGTAGGGTTGCTTCAGAGCCCTGGAAAACCTCTCCGCTTCGCGACACGACAAATAGGCTTGTGCGGGACGGATCCACCATAGTTTCCGGTGGCTATCTGGATCAACTCCGCCGTTAGAAATCCTGGATGTATCAGAGGGGTGCGATTTTCGTAACCGCATCTTCGCACTCCCCATTCGCGTCGCCACTCCGCCATCGTGACCTCCATCGGCCGCTGCTGACCAGCGGTACTCGCCAAACCCTGGAGGTTCGACCATGCCCGATCCGCTCGCCGGAATGCCGCCGCGCTTTCTGCGCACTCCCGAAGCTGCTCGTTTTCTCGGCCTTTCCGGTCGCACGCTCGAAAAGCATCGCACCTATGGGACAGGGCCTGCATACCGCAAGCTCGGCGGCCGTGTCGTCTATTCGCTCGAGGACTTGCAGGCCTGGGCCAATCGGGGCGCCGTCACATCGACTTCCGACCCGAGCGGGCAGGTACTTCCGGCCAAGCGCCATAATGCGCAGCAGGCAAGCGGTTCCCGCCGCGCCGTGCGGTGAGTCGCACCGTGTTGGACCGCAAGTTTCATTCTCCTCATGATCAGCTCGGTCCTTTCCGGGCTCTACCCGGAGATCTTGCCCCGCGCGATGCGCAGGATCTGATGGCCTATCCCTTCTTCTCGCTTGCCAAATCGAGGCGCTTGAAGCCGATAGATTTCAAGGCGGGGCAGATCGTCATTCGCGTTGAAGCCGCCGCCGAGCACGGCATGGCGACCATCTGGGACGCCGATATCCTGATCTGGGCCGCTTCGCAGATCGTCGAGGCACGCGATGCAGGTCTTCGGACCTCGCGCCTGATGGTGGCTACTCCTTACGAGATCCTGACCTTCATCGGTCGCGGTGTCAGCCGGAGGGATTACGACCGGCTCAAATCCGCTCTGGACCGGCTGCAGTCAACGACAATTGCGACCTCGATCCGGCAGCCGACCGAACGGCGCATGCATCGCTTCTCTTGGATCAACGAATGGAAGGAGAGGGCGGACCATCGTGGTCGTCCTCTTGGCCTTGAGCTGATCCTGCCCGACTGGTTCTACGCCACCGTTCTTGAAGATGCCCGCGTGTTGACCATCGATCGGGCGTATTTCAGCCTGACCGGCGGTCTCGAGCGGCGGCTCTACCGGCTCGTGCGCAAACATGGCGGCCGCCAGGAACACGGCTGGAGCTTCTCGCTCAAGCACCTTCACGCCAAGTCAGGCAGCCTCTCGCCGCTGAAACACTTCACCTACGATCTGCGCGACATTGTCCATCGTCAGCCTCTGCCGGGCTATCGCCTGAAACTGGTGCGGGCGTCCGATGCTCCACCACGCCTGTCCTTCGCGCCGGCCGAGAGGGCCGCAGTTTCCCGCGCGCGCCATCAACGCCGCGCCAACACTTACTCTGGGGGAAAGCTGTGAATTCACTCGTGCTATCAGGGACCCAAACTATCGTGCCTTCAGGGACCCGAACCTCGTGCTATCGGGGACCGAAATCGCCCAATTTCGACGCTGTGCCAATAGGTTATGCGCCCCGTAACTTTCCTAACCAGAATTCCTTCGGAATTCTTCTAACGCCGGCGCGGTTTTCAAGCTCTGCGGATAAGTTCCCTAAGTGTCGTGGAGCAGCGTCATGATCGTCGCGCTGCTCAACCAAAAAGGTGGTGTCGGCAAGACGACGCTGGCGCTCAATCTCGCGGGAGAATGGGCAAAACGCGGTAAACGGGTCACGCTCATCGACGCCGACCCGCAAGGCTCGGCCCTGGATTGGTCGGAAGCGCGCAACTGGGAAGGCCTGCCGAGACTGTTCGGAGTAGTCGGGCTTGCCTGCGACACACTTCACCGGGAAGCTCCGGAGCTTGCCCAGAGCACCGATCATGTTGTCATCGACGGACCGCCCCGCGTTGCCGGACTGATGCGCTCGGCGCTGCTTGCCGCCGACCTGGATCTGATCCCGGTGCAGCCATCGCCGCTCGATGGTTGGGCATCCGCGGAGATGCTCGCCCTCGTCAACGAAGCGCGGATCTACAGGCCACAGCTGATCGCGCGCTTCGTTCTCAATCGTTGCGGCGCCCGCACCATGATCGCCAGAGATACAGCTGAAGCTCTCTCCGAAAACGACCCACCAGTTCTTGCCCGAACCATCGGCCAGCGTGTTGCGTTTGCGAGCGCCGCGCAGTTCGGTCGCCTTGTCGGCGAACTGGAAAAAGACACACCTGGAGCTCGGGAAATCGCAGCCTTAGCATCGGAGATCGACAGGCTTGGGATCGAAAGGTCCGGGCTATGAGCAAACAGTCCACGAGCCAAGATTTTGCCTCACGGCCGGTCGATCCTGAACGTTGGATCAAGTCGGCTGTGAGCAAATCAAATGCCACAGCCTCGAACGGCTTTACCGCCCGCCTTGCGATCGACGTGACACCCGATCAGCGCGCCCGGATCAAGATCGTGGCCTTCCAACGCGGGGTCACCGTTGCCGATATGCTGCGCGATCTCTTCGCGCGCGAATTCCCGATCACCGACGGAGAGAAGCCATGAACGAGAAACCGCGCCGCAGATGGATGGGCCATCCCTTGCCTGACGATGTCACCTCGGAGATGACCTTGGTCGAACTCACCTGGGAAAAAGGCAAGATCGAGCACTGGATCCGCTTCGGTCGCCAATCCTATGAGCACATCCTGAATGGCAGCGATCGTATCGTCGGCTTCACGCCCGGCTCGATCTTCTGTTTTGTCCGGTGGGCGGCGAACGGTTACGGCACCGTGGTCTCGCGCATCGATATCTTGAGTGCGGTCGGACGCGACGCACCCTACCAGACGCTTCCCTTCGTGCGTCCCGGTGGGGAATTGCTTCTGAAGATCCATGGTTGGCCAAAGGTCGAGCGGGTGCTGCAGGCGATCGACGCGATCGAGGCGCTCGCCATCAATCCAATGGATGTCTCTCCGGACTACTGGCGGCACCTTCACAACCGTCTGACCGTTGGGGAAGAAGCCCATCCCTATACGCGGCCTGAGCACCATGCCTGGCTCAAACGGCGGCGGGTCCAGTGATGCGCGGGCGCAGGTTTATCTTCGCGGCGACAGCCCTGACCGGGGCACTCACCCTAGCGCCGGTCTTCTTCGATTGGCAACCGCGCTTCATCTGGAATGCCTCGGCCAGTGTGCCGGTCGGGCTCTATTTTGCGAGGCCCTTGGGTACACTGAACGTCGGTGACCTTGTCGCAGTCGCGCCGCCGCAGGATCTCGCCGACTTCCTCGCGAAGCGCGGCTACCTTCCGCGTAGTGTGCCGTTGATCAAGCACGTGCTCGCCTTGCCGGGTACCGAAGTTTGCCGCAAGGGGGCGACGATCTTCGTCGGGGGCAAGCCGTATGGACAGGCGCGGGAACGTGACCGATTGGGTCGTTCTCTGCCGCGCTGGCAGGGCTGCCGCGGGCTTGGTGAGGGCGAAATCTTTCTCATGAACCCGGACGTGCCAGACAGTTTTGACGGCCGGTATTTTGGTCCGCTTCCGGTCACCTCGGTCACCGCGGCGCTCTCGCTGCTCTGGACTGAGGAGTCTGCCCACATAGGGCTATCACTGGACCGACGCCGCATCTCCGGTCGAGCGGTGAGGAGTAATGCCGTGAGCAGTGTCCTCCTCCCTCTCCTCACAGGCCTGTTCCTCGATAGCGTCTCAGCTTATGCGGAGCCGGCGGGAACCGCGACGTCCGCGCCGCCGGAAGCAGGTGATTTTTTCACTGCTCCTGTCGCAGAAGCTTCACTGCATTTTGGTGTTCTCGATGCGGGATCGAATGCAGCTGGAACGGGCCGCAAGTACACCCGTTTAGGGGCGACTGCTGCTGTGTTTTTCCCGGAAGTTTCTGGAGAAGGTTTTCCATGAGCGCGGTCGGCGGAACCCGCAACCTCGAGTGCTCTCGTGAGGGGCGGAGGGAAAATGGGACGGCGGCGTGTAACGCGGCCGGGGGATGGCGAGATAAAAGGGCGCAAGGTGCGCTTGGGTCGGTCGGTTGTTTTCGCTGGATTTTTTGTTGCGCATCGCAATGTATGGCCGTAATCCGCAATGTGCGCCTACTGCTTATCACACTGACCTTGCTTGAACTTTTGCACATTGCGGCGATGTCCCATGTCCGATGAACGCGATTTCCGTATTCGGGCCGGGCGCATCCGGTCATCGCGTGCGCAGCGGGCCCGCCCGTTCATTGCCCAGGCGTTGGCGGCCGCCCAGAAGGCTGGCGGACATGTGTCGCGCACGGGCCGGATCAGCACCGGCAACCGTTCCCGCTTCGGACGAGGTCGGAGGGCGAGCGTTCAGGCCAACCGGTTGCTGGCGGGACGGTCCCGCATCGTCGTCATCAAGACGCGGGTTGTTCGTCATTCGGCACGATCCGCACCGCTTTCTGCACACCTTAAGTATCTTGGCCGGGAGGGTGTGACCCGTGACGGGGAAAAGGCGCGGATGTTCGGTCCCAGCGATGATGCTGTCAGTCCGAAGGAGTTTGCTGGACGCTGCCAGGAGGACCGACATCATTTCCGTTTTATCGTCTCGCCAGAAGACGCCACGGAACTTGCGGATCTCAAATCCTTCAGCCGGGATCTGATGCGTCAGGTGGATAAGGACCTTGGCACCAAGCTCGACTGGGTTGGTGTCGATCATTGGAATACGGACAATCCCCATGTCCATATCATCTTGCGTGGGAAAGCTAATGACGGTCAGGACCTGGTCATCTCCCGGGACTACATCAAGGAAGGCATGCGCGCCCGCGCTCAAGATCTGGTGACGCTGGGGCTTGGACCGCGCACCGACCTCGATATCCGAAACTATCTGGTGCGCCAGGTCGAGGCCGAGCGCTGGACCCAGCTCGACCATCAGCTTGTTCGAGACGGCCTCAGAACCGGTGTCATTGACACGGCACCAGACACAGACCGGAAGCCGGATGAATATCACCATCTGAAGGTTGGACGCTTACGCAAACTGCAGGCTCTCGGCCTTGCCGATCAGGTTGGTCCCGGTCAATGGGTGATTGGCGACGATGCGGAAGCAACATTGCGCGAACTGGGCGAACGTGGCGACATCATCAAGCGGATGCACCGCGCGTTGACTGATCGCGGTTTGGAACGCGGGTCGGCAGGTTTTGTTCTCGCCGCCGAAGGTCTGGACACGCCCATCATCGGCCGGCTGGTCGAGCGAGGTCTCGATGATGAGCTGAAAGGATCTGCCTATGCGGTTGTCGATGGTGTTGAGGGGCGGACGCATCACATCAGACTTCCTGATATTGATGCAGCTGGCGACAGCGCGCCGGGGTCAATCGTTGAACTCCGGAAATACGATGATGCACGCGGGCAGCGGCGCGTGGCGCTCGCCGTCCGCTCGGATCTCGATATCGAACGGCAGGTCACGGCCTCGGGAGCCACATGGCTCGATCGTCAGAATATTGCCCGTGACCTTGATGGGCTTTCGGAAGGTGGTTTCGGAGCCGAGGTCAAGGATGCTCTGAATCGCCGAGCAGAGCATCTGATTGAAGAGGGTCTTGCCGAGCGGAAGGGAGAGCGCGTCACCTTTTCCCGAAACCTTCTCGAGACGCTACGCCGCCGCGAACTTGATGCCCTTGAGACGAAACTCACGGGTGATGCCGAACTGCCGATTACTCGTGTGAGCACTGGCGAATATGTCGCCGGCACTTACCGTCAACGTTTTGACCTCGCCTCTGGACGCTTCGCCATGATCGATGATGGGCTCGGGTTCCAGCTCGTGCCGTGGACACCATCGCTCGATAAACGACTTGGGCAGCATGTCTCCGGCGTCACTCGCCCGGACGGCAGTGTGGACTGGAGCTTCGGGCGCAAGCGAGGACTCGGACTTTAAAATCTAATCAACCTGGAGCGCCACAATGTCTGCGACAAAAATCCTTTGGGGGCAGCTTTTAGCGGTCTTTCTCATCGTGACGCTCACCCCCTGGTGCGCAACGCAATACGTTGCCTGGAGACTGGGTTATCAGGGGCAGCTCGGAACTCCCTGGTTCGAAGTGACCGGTTGGCCAATCTACTATCCGCCTGCCTTTTTCTGGTGGTGGTATTTTTATGAGGCGTACGCGCCGAACGTCTTTCTGCACGGCGCCGTCATTGCCGCTTCCGGTGGATTTTTGTCCATTGCATTCGCCATAGGAATGTCAGTCTGGCGGGCGCGTGAAGCAAAACGTGTCGAGACCTACGGTTCTGCACGTTGGGCCGAAAGGCAAGAGGTGAGTGCGGCGAACCTTTTCAACCCTGATGGGGTCGTTTTCGGCTGCTACGAGCAGGACTATCTTCGTCACGATGGGCCGGAACATGTGCTCTGTTTCGCTCCAACCCGGTCGGGCAAGGGCGTCGGTCTGGTTGTGCCCACTTTGCTGACCTGGCCGGGCTCGGCCATCGTTCACGACATCAAAGGGGAAAACTGGCAGCTTACCGCCGGCTTCCGCGCAAAACATGGTCGGGTGCACCTGTTCGATCCCACCAACCCGAAATCGGCTGCCTACAATCCGTTGCTCGAAGTGCGGCGGGGCGAATGGGAAGTACGCGATGTTCAGAACATTGCCGACATCCTGGTGGATCCGGAGGGGTCGCTCGAAAAGCGGAACCACTGGGAGAAGACGTCCCACGCGCTTCTCGTCGGAGCGATCCTGCATGTTCTTTATGCCGAGGCGGATAAGACACTGGCGGGTGTCGCAGCATTCCTGTCCGATCCGAAACGTCCGATCGAGTCGACCTTGGCGACGATGATGAAGACCGCTCATCTGGGGGAGGCCGGCTCGCATCCAGTGATTGCCAGCGCGGCGCGCGAGTTGCTGAACAAATCCGAGAACGAACGCTCCGGGGTGCTCTCGACGGCCATGTCGTTCCTCGGGCTTTACCGGGATCCTGTGGTGGCTGAGGTGACACGCCGGTGCGACTGGCGGATCAATGACATGGTGAATGGCACTCTGCCCACAACACTCTACCTTGTGGTGCCACCATCGGACATCAATCGCACCAAACCGCTGATCCGCCTGATCCTCAATCAGATTGGCCGCCGTCTTACGGAAGACCTTCGGGCGAACTCGGGCCAGCACCGCCTGCTTTTGATGCTCGACGAATTCCCGGCCTTGGGACGATTGGATTTCTTCGAGTCTGCCCTCGCATTCATGGCCGGCTATGGCCTCAAGAGCTTCTTGATCGCACAGTCCCTGAACCAGATCGAGAAGGCATACGGGCCTAACAATTCGATCCTCGACAATTGCCACGTTCGCGTCAGCTTCGCCACGAATGATGAGAGGACTGCCAAACGCGTTTCCGATGCTTTGGGCACTGCGACGGAGATGAAGGCGATGAAGAACTATGCCGGTCACAGGCTGAGCCCTTGGCTCGGTCACCTCATGGTATCCAAGTCCGAGACCGCACGCCAATTGCTGACCCCTGGCGAAATCATGCAGCTTCCTCCCAACGATGAGATCGTCATGGTCGCGGGCACGCCGCCGATCCGGGCGAAAAAGGCTCGTTACTATGAGGACAAACGGCTCAGCGAACGCATCCTGCCGCCGCCTGAACCGGCTCCGCCCCTCCAACGACAGACTGATGATTGGAGCGAACTGCCGCTTCCAGCGGGTTCCGGCGTCAACCAACAAGTGGAGGAAACGGTGGGAGAGGACGAGGATCCAACCGGATCAGAGCGCCGGCACCAACCGGAACTCAGCAGATTTGAACCTGCCGAACAGAGGGAGCCGATCAAAAACGAATTCGAGATCGATCTGACAGACGAAACCGAGGATGACAATGCCCGAACTAGCCGGATGACCCGGGTGATGCAAGGTGTGGCACGGCAAGTCTCGCTTGATTCCGGCGATGGCATGGAGCTTTGACGGCTGTGACGGCTCGCAAGAAAAAGACGCAAATCTCTGCCTACCTAGACCAGGACGTCATGATGATGCTGGCCGACTATGCGGCTCGCCGGGATCTCTCGCAGTCACTGGTTGTCGAAGCCGCCGTCGCCTCCTTTCTGTCGCCGGATGCAGATGAACGACGCGAGGCAGCTGTCACCAAACGTCTTGACCGGATTGACCGGCGAATGACGCGGCTGGAGCGGGATCTCGGGATTGCTGTCGAGACCCTGGCCATCTTCGTGCGTTTCTGGCTTGCGACAACGCCGGCGCTTCCTGAGCCTGCTGCACAAGCTGCGCGCGCCAAGGCCGGTGAACGCTATGATGCTTTTGTCACGGCGTTAGGGAGAAGATTGGCCAAGGGGCCGAAGCTGAGGCAGGAGATTTCGGAGGATGTACCATGGGAACCAGATTAGGGCTGTTCAATAGAGGTAGCCGTTTTGTGTCTGAAAGAGTGTTGGCGTTTTGGTTTCGGAACGTCCTTGCTGCGCGCGCGTGTTCCGACTTACGAAGGGCAGATGCTTAAGCTGACAGGCAGCAATGCGCCCCCAAAATTGGGCGTTCGGCCCCCATTTCTTTGTTCCCGAAACCGACCGTGCACTTCGTGGAACCGCGGTGGACGTAGCTGACCTGGCAGCCGGGCGATCCGGAAAGTCTCCTAACCGGCCGAGTGCAACTTTAGCTGCGCTTTGCTTAATCCTGCACGATTAGGAAAGGCTTTAAAAGCCATCGTCTTCGTTAAATGCACATGCCAATGCCGTCGCGCGAGCTCCTAGCGCATTATTCCCCATGCGCAAAGCTTCAATCCGCTGACGAGCTTCGTCGAAATCCAGGAACGCTTCGAGGTTGTTTCTGGTGAGGACAGAATATGAGCCACGATCACTGCTGGTACGAATGGTCGTCAATTTCTCCAAAACGTCGATGAGGCCTGAGTCAGTCTCGATGCTACTTCGCAACATTTCCCGAGGACCAGCTTCATCGCCAGCCTGCTTCCATGCGAACAGGATGTCGAGCGGGCATACCGCTGTATGCAGTTCGTCGGTGGTCAGTCGCCGAATCCTTCCCAACATGAGCTCGAAAATTTCGTCCAGCTCCTCATTCGTAAAGAACCACTCGGAATCGGGCTTCTCTCTATTCCCATATCGACCATGCGCGAAAGTTTCTTTGCGCATGAGCGTGGTCAACCATCCCAGAGCCCGCCCTTCTCCAAAGATATGCTGGATAAGCCCTGCCCGCGTATCGGCGTCCAATCGGGCAACCATGCGCGCGACCAAGGCTGTTGCTCGATCCCACAATGAAACGATCCACCCATGATCGAATGGCCGCGCGCGATAGGCGTCGTCCATTACATTAGCGAAGCCAGCCAGGATATTCCTACATCGGTTTGGCGTCAGCGTTTCGTCACCCACGCCCTTCAATCTTTCCAAAAGCAAGTCGGCCTTGCTGAGCGAGCCGGTAAGTTCGAGGGCGTGCAAATGCAAGAGGACTGCCGCGACACGGTCGGGCGAATTATCGGCGGCGGCCCAAAATGCGTCATGATCGTGATGTTTCAGCGCATGTGATGGCCCCGACAGGGCAAAATACAAACGGTAGTGATCGGGGCTTGCCAAGCGACCACCCGTGATGGCCGCATTACGCTCCACATCGCTCACGCGTTGGAACAGCGTGAAACCATTGCCTTTCTCGGCAAAATCTACACTGGCGGCGGGAAGAGGCTCAGCAAAAAAGTAACGGTAATGATGGTCGGCGAAATGCTCTGGCGCGACGGCTGCATGCAAGGCGTTAAGCTGCTGCGCACGCTCAGCGTCATCGACGCGCACCGTTCCGAGGTTTAATAGGGCGGCGGTGGCGCAATAATCCTCGATCCACCGATAGAGAGCTGGGTTGCCGTCTTTAATTAATTTAAGCCATACTAGGTCTGCGAGATCGCCCCCGCCGTCACGGATCGGCGGCCAGTAGAAGCGCAACGAATCGAGCGACCGGACAACTGACCGAGGTGTTTTGAGCTGTCGTCCGCCCTCAAAATCCACGACGGAACGCAGCCGTGACAACTCGTCATCTGATCGCGTGGATGAGAACTGGCGCAATTCGTCGCCAAACCATTGTCTGAGCCGAAACGGCTCCGGCTGGGGCACCATCACGGCAAGTTGAACGATCTTTTCAAGGTACGCCCGCCCATCTTGCACGCGCGAAGCCTGTTCGACGCTGTGTGCGAGGATGTCACTGTCGTAGCAAAGCAGATAGATGACATTGGGGAGATCAGCCACGGAACGGGCCAGCCGCAGAACTTCGATCACTTCAGCCGGTTCGAGCCGATCCACGTCATCGATGGTGATGATGAATCGATGCCCCAGGTCACGGAGCGATTTGACCAACCGGTCCTTGAGAACGTCCAGCGGCGGATCGGCTGATTTACCTTTCGCCCAGCTACCGGCCACACGCAGACCTTTTCCGATCCACTTCAGTGGAGCGAAAGCTATTGCGTCTCCGGCTAATTCAACTGCCGACCCTGCACTACCCAGGGCCGACACGAACTTTCGCAACGCTTCACCTGCGGCTTTCGCCTTCTCCTTGGATATGCCACTGGCATCACCTGCCCGGAGCGCAACAAGGTTTATCTCTTTGGCCAGGGATTCAAAAAGATTGGCCAGCAACGCATCACGATTGCCGACAAGCCAGGGACGGAAATTGATAACAGATGGACGTTGCGCTTGCGGCAGTTTGGCCAATTCGTCTTCGATCAGGAAGAGCAGGCTTGATTTCCCGGAACCCCATGCCCCTTCAATCCCGATCACCAATCCTTTGTCCGAGGCATGATCCACAAGCGATTGAGCTATCCGACGTGCAACATCACGAAAGCCGAGCTTATCCTCGCCGCCTGCCCCCAGCGGGCGGTCCCCAGCCACACTGTTATGTTGAGTTGATGCCATGATTTCAGATACCGTAGCGTTAGAATCCAGTCAGCATAAAAGTGAAAGTTGCACATATCCATCGACGAGGCTGGTGCGCAAGTGGAGCAAGTGCGATCGAGTGGAGCCGGCTGACCGGACTGCACATTTCAAGCCTTTTGGTTTGGTGATTGGAATGACTGCTTAGTCGGCGGCAACCGTCACCGTTGCTTCGCACTCAGGAAGGGCAGCTATCTCAATCGCTGCTCGGAACTTGCCGTTCTCCTTACGGCCCCAAAACTGTCATTCAATAGAGTGTTAATTGAGCTCTGTGAGAGTTAACCGGACCGCCTTTTCCCTGTCTTTCTCCGCCACATTGCGACGCCTTCAATTATCTATTGAACCCCCCCAGAATCAGTTTCTTTTAATCATCCCTATCCGGGAGCGTCCCCGGTATCAACGGGGATCCCATGGCAACAATACATCAAGATCCGGAAGGACATGCGCGTAGCGCACGAATGCTCCGCACTGCGCTCGGGTCGGCGATCACGCGTCTTCTGGAAGATCCTGCCGTGATCGAGGTGATGCTGAACCCGGACGGACGGGTCTGGATTGACCGCCTCTCCGAAGGCCTGTCGGACACTGATGAGTGGGTGTCGCCGGCCGACGGCGATCGCATCGTACGCCTCGTCGCACACCATGTCGGGATGGAAGTTCATAGCGCTGCGCCGCACGTTTCGGCCGAACTCCCAGCGACGGGGGAACGGTTCGAGGGGCTTCTGCCGCCCGTTGTCACCGCTCCGAGCTTCGCCATCCGCAAACCTGCCGTCGCTGTTTTTACCCTTGAGGACTACGTTGCCGCCGGGATCATGACGTCGGCACAGGCCGAGACACTCCGCTTAGGCGTCGCGGCACGCGCCAATATTCTCGTTGCCGGGGGAACCAGTACCGGCAAGACCACCTTGACCAATGCCCTGCTGGCTGAAGTCGCCAGGACCTCCGATCGCGTGATCCTCATCGAGGACACACGCGAGCTTCAATGCACCGCCCCCAACCTCGTCGCCATGCGCACGAAGGACGGCGTCGCCTCCCTATCCGATCTCGTCCGATCGTCGCTGCGTCTGCGCCCGGACCGTATTTCGATCGGTGAGGTGCGCGGGCCTGAGGCTCTGGACCTCCTGAAGGCCTGGGGAACGGGTCATCCCGGCGGCATCGGCACGATCCACGCCGGATCCGCCATCGGGGCCTTGCGCCGGCTCGAACAACTCATCCAGGAAGCCGTCGTCACCGTTCCACGGGCTTTGATCGCGGAGACGGTCGACCTCATCGCCGTCCTCGCCGGCCGCGGCTCTCAGCGGCGGCTCGTGGAGTTCGCCCGCGTTGAGGGCCTCGATTCTGACGGTGACTACCGCATTTCCCCCGCCGTTCCCGCAGCTCCCTCCCATTCAGGAGATCCTTCATGATCCGAACCATCCTTCGGTCGCGCCATCCCATCGCGACTGCCGTCGCTGTGCTTCATATCAGCCTGCTCGCGGTTCCTGCTGCGCACGCTGCCGGGTCTTCCATGCCCTGGGAGGCGCCGCTTCAGTCGATCCTGGAATCCATCGAGGGTCCGGTTGCCAAGATCGTCGCGGTGATCATCATCATCGTGACGGGACTGTCGCTGGCCTTCGGGGATACCTCTGGCGGGTTTCGACGGCTGATCCAGATCGTCTTCGGTCTCTCGATCGCCTTCGCCGCCAGTTCCTTCTTCCTGTCGTTTTTTTCCTTCGGCGGCGGGGCGCTGATCTGATGGCGGAGACCTTCGAACAACGTGATGTGGTGCCGGGGTTCACCGTGGCGGTGCATCGGTCGTTGAGCGAGCCGATCCTGCTCGGTGGCGCGCCCCGAGCCATTGCGATCCTGAATGGTACGCTCGCCGGCGCCGTGGGGCTCGGCCTGCGCCTTTGGTTGGTCGGCCTCGCCATCTGGCTGATTGGGCATCTTGCCACTGTCTGGGCCGCCAAGCGCGATCCTCTCTTTGCTGAAGTTGGACGCCGGCACCTGCGTTTTCCCGCGCATCTGAGCGTGTGAGCGGAGGCCCTGTCGATGATGAACCTCTCCGAATACCGAACGCGCAACAGCCGCCTTGCCGATTATCTGCCGTGGGCTGCCCTGGTCGAGAAAGGTGTGGTGCTCAACAAGGACGGCAGTTTCCAGCGCACGGCCCGATTCCGCGGGCCGGATCTCGACAGCGCCGTTCCGGCCGAACTTGTCGCCGTCACCGGCCGTCTCAACAATGCCTTCCGACGTCTCGGGTCCGGATGGGCGATCTTTGTCGAAGCACAGCGTCATGCCGCCAATCACTACCCTGACAGTACGTTTCCGGATGCGGCTTCCGCACTGGTCGATGCAGAACGCAAGGCAAGTTTTGAAGAAGCGAGTGCGCATTTTGAATCGAGCTATTTCCTGACCTTCACCTATTTGCCGCCGGCCGAGGAGGCCGCCCGTGCGGAACACTGGCTGTTCGAAGGCCGGGAGACCATTGGCCTCAACCCGCAGGAGGTGCTGACCGGTTTCATCGATCGGACCGACCGCATCCTTCAGCTGATCGATGCTTTCATGCCGGAATGCGAATGGCTCGATGATGCCGGGATGCTGACCTACCTGCATTCGACGGTCTCGACCAATCGGCAGAGAGTCCGCGTGCCGGAGACGCCGGTTTATCTGGATGCGCTTCTCGCAGACCAGCCGCTTGCCGGCGGTCTGGAGCCACGGCTCGGAGACAAGCATCTGCGAGTCCTGACCATTTCAGGGTTTCCGTCTGTAACGACTCCGGGCCTGCTCGATGATCTCAACCGGCTGGCCTTTCCCTATCGCTGGTCGACCCGGGCGATCCTGATGGACAAGACGGATGCAACAAAACTCCTGGCCCGGATCCGCCGCCAGTGGTTCGCCAAGCGCAAATCCTTAGCTGCGATCCTGAAGGAGGTGATGACCAACGAGCAATCCGCGCTCGCCGACACCGATGCGGCGAACAAGGCGGCCGATGCAGACCTGGCGCTTCAGGAACTCGGCGCGGACCATGCCGGCATTGCTTATGTCACGGCGACCGTCACGGTCTGGGATATCGACAGCAAGATTGCGGACGAGAAGGTGCGGCTTGTCGAGAAGGTCATCCAGGGCCGTGATTTCACATGTCTGCCGGAAACGATCAACGCGGTGGATGCCTGGCTCGGCAGCTTGCCGGGGCACGTCTATGCCAATGTCCGCCAGCCACCGGTCTCCACCCTCAATCTCGCCCACATGATCCCCTCAAGTGCGGTGTGTGCGGGGCCGGAGCGGGACGAGCATCTTTCGTCTCCTCCCTTGCTCTACGGCAAGACGGAAGGCTCGACCCCGTTCCGGTTTTCCCTTCATGTCGGCGATGTCGGCCACACGCTGGTCGTCGGGCCGACTGGCGCAGGCAAGTCCGTCCTTTTGGCGCTGATGGCGCTGCAGTTCCGGCGCTACAGGAACTCCCGGGTGTTCGCCTTCGATTTCGGGGGATCGATCCGCGCAGCGTGCCTCGCCATGGATGGCGACTGGCATGATCTCGGTGGCGGCCTCACCGAAGACAGCAGCGTGTCGCTGCAGCCGTTTGCCCGGATCGATGCCGCCGCCGAGCGCTCCTGGTCCGCCGACTGGATCGCCGCCATCCTCATGCGTGAAGGCGTCACCGTCAACCCGGACGTCAAGGAGCATATCTGGACGGCGCTGACGTCACTTGTCTCAGCACCCGCAGAAGAGCGGACCCTCACGGGGCTTTCCGTGCTGCTTCAGTCCAACGATCTCAAACAGGCCCTGCGTCCCTACTGCATCGGCGGTGCCCATGGCCGCCTGCTCGATGCGGAAAGCGAGCACTTGGGGTCAGGCCGTGTCCAGGCCTTCGAGACCGAGGGTCTGATCGGCAGCGGCGCGGCGCCTGCCGTGCTCGCCTATCTGTTCCACCGGATCGACGATCGCCTCGATGGATCGCCCACCCTCATCATCATCGATGAAGGCTGGCTGGCGCTCGACGACGAGGGGTTCAAGGGCCAGCTTCGGGAATGGCTGAAGACCCTTCGAAAGAAGAACGCCTCCGTCGTCTTCGCCACGCAGTCCCTGTCCGATATCGATGGCTCGGCCATTGCACCCGCGATCATCGAGAGCTGCCCGACACGTCTCCTGCTGCCGAACGAGCGCGCAATCGAACCGCAGATTGCTGGCATCTATGGCCGCTTCGGTCTCAACGACCGCCAGGTCGAGATCCTCGCTCGGGCAACGCCAAAGCGTGACTACTACTGCCAGTCCCGGCGCGGCAACCGGCTCTTTGAACTGGGCCTTTCCGAAGTCGCGCTGGCTCTTTGTGCGACCTCCTCGAAGACCGATCAGACAGCTATCGCCCACATCTTCGCGGACCACGGACGTGAAGGTTTCCTCGATGCCTGGCTGCGGCACCGTGGCCTTCGCTGGGCGGCCGATCTCATCCCCGACCTCACAAACCTGGAGACCTCCTCATGACGTTCCGCCGATCCCGCGCGCTTGTCGCTGCCGCCGCACTTCTCACCGTTCCCACATTGGGCACTGTCGCCTTTGCCCCACCCGCACATTCCTGGCGGGTCGTGTTCGATCCGTCGAACTATGCTCAGAATGTGCTGACGGCGGCTAGGACGTTGGAGCAGATCAACAACCAGATCGTCCAGCTTCAGAACGAAGCGCAGATGCTGATCAACCAGGCGCGCAATCTGGCGAGTCTTCCCTATTCGGCTTTGCAGCAGCTCCAGCAGTCCGTGCAGAGGACACAGCAGCTTTTGCAGGAAGCCCAGAACATCGCCTTCGACGTCCAGCAGATCGATCAGCTGTTCCAGCAGCAATACGGCAACATCGACCTGAGCGCGAGCGAACAGCAGCTGGTCGCCGGCGCGCGCAGCCGCTGGCAGAACACGGTCGGTGGGCTGCAGGACGCCTTGCGCGTGCAGGCCGGTGTCGTCGGCAATATCGAGACCAATCGGGCTCAGATGTCCGCGCTGATCGGACAGAGCCAGGGCGCGACCGGTGCGCTCCAGACCGCCCAAGCAGGCAATCAGCTCCTGGCGCTCCAGGCCCAGCAGCTTTCCGACCTCACGGCAGTGGTCGCCGCCAATGGCCGGGCGATCGCCTTGAGTGAAGCGGAACGAACGGCCGCCGTCGAACAGGGCCGCATCCAGCGGCAGCGTTTCCTGACGCCGGGCTTCGGCTACCAGCCGGGCAACGCACGCATGTTCAACAACTGACTTTTTTCGGAAGGAAGTCCCGATGGACGGCAAGATGCTGGCCCGGCTGGCTGCAATCGTCTTCGTGGCGATCGCCATCACCGCGAGCCTGATCGAGATGTCCCGCAAGGACGAGCCGGCGCCCGAATTGTCTGCGCCGGCCGCACAGCCTTCTGACGATCCTATGCTTGCCGATTTGCGCCGTTGTCAGCAGATGGGCAGAGCCGCGATCGATGACGAAGACTGTCTGGCAACCTGGCAGAAGACCCGAGATCGGTTTCTCGGCCGGGGTCCTCGAACCGTCGAGGAGCGGTGATCCATGGGCGGGACGGGGGTCATCGACAACTTCCTTGGGGTCTTCACAAGTTACATCGACAGCGGCTTCGGCCTGCTCGGCGGTGAGGTGGCGTTCATCGCGACAACGCTGATCGTCATCGATGTGACGCTGGCCGCGCTCTTCTGGTCCTGGGGTGCCGATGATGACATCATCGCCCGGCTCGTAAAGAAGACGCTGTTTGTCGGTGTCTTTGCTTACCTGATCGGCAACTGGAACAATCTCGCCCGGATCGTCTTCGAGAGTTTTGCGGGTCTCGGTCTGATGGCGTCGGGCACAGGCTTTTCCGCCGCCGATCTGTTGCGCCCTGGCAGGGTGGCGCAGGTCGGCCTCGATGCCGGCCGGCCGCTGCTGGAATCAATCTCCGACCTGATGGGCTGGGTCGCCTTCTTCGAGAACTTCATTCAGATCGCCTGTCTGCTCTTTGCCTGGGCGCTGGTGATCCTGGCCTTCTTCATTCTTTCCATCCAGCTCTTCGTCACCCTGATCGAGTTCAAGCTGACGACCCTGGCGGGCTTCGTGCTCATTCCCTTCGGCCTCTTCGGCAAGACCGCGTTTCTCGCCGAGCGTGTCCTCGGCAATGTCATCTCTTCCGGCATCAAGGTGCTGGTGCTGGCTGTCATCATCGGCATCGGCTCGACGCTGTTCGCGCAGTTCACTGCCGGTTTCGGTGGTATCACGCCGACCATCGACGAAGCGATGGCCGTGGTCCTCGCGGCCCTGTCGCTGCTCGGCCTCGGGATCTTTGGACCGGGCATCGCGAACGGTCTCGTCTCCGGTGGACCGCAACTGGGTGCCGGCTCTGTGGTCGGCACAGGACTTGCGGTTGGCGGCGCTGCCGTTGCCGGAGTTGGGGCCGCCGGGCTGGCGGCCCGTGGTGGCGCGCTCGCCTTGTCCGGGATAGCTGCGGCTGCACGCGGCGGTGCCGCTGTCGGGGGCGGAGCCTCGACTGCCTACAGCCTTGGCTCGGCCGGAAAGTCAGACGCTGCCGGTGTCGCTTCCGGAGTTAGCGCTGTGGCAAGTGCCGGGGCGCGAGCTGCGGCTTCGCCGCTCAAACGGCTGCAGTCAAAGGCATCCGGGAGTGTACAGGCGAGCCATCAGTCCGGGGCCCGGACAGCCTTCGATGCGACAGGTGGCGCGGTTGGCAACGCAGGTGGTTCGGACGCCTCGTCTGCATCTCCTGCTCCAGCATTGCCTGCTGCCGATGGCCCGCCTGCCTGGGCAAGGCGCATGAAGCGTTCCCAGCAGCTTTCTCACGGTGTGTCCGCAGCCGCCCATGCCGTCCGTTCCGGCGACAGCCACGGTGGCGGCGCTTCCATTAATCTCCAGACAAGCGATCGCACATGAGCCTCTTCAAACGATCTTCCGTTCATTACGGCAAATCCCCTGAACCCGTCACGCCCTACCAGAAAGCTGCTCAGGTCTGGGACGAGCGCATCGGCTCGGCCCGTGTCCAGGCAAAAAACTGGCGACTGATGGCCTTTAGCTGCCTCATTCTCTCTGGTGGCTTTGCCGCGGCGCTCATCTGGCAATCCGTCAACGGCTCTGTCGTGCCCTGGGTGGTGCAGGTGGATAAGCTGGGCGAGGCGCAAGTTGTTGCGGCCGCCACCGCCGACTATGAACCGTCGGATCCGCAGATCGCGTTTCATCTGGCGCGTTTCATCGAGAAGGTTCGCAGCATACCGGCCGATGCCATCATTGTCCGGCAGAACTGGCTCCGGGCCTATGAATTCACCACTGATCGTGGAGCGCTCACGCTCAACGATTACGCACGTTCAAACGATCCCTTCACCAGGGTCGGCAAGCAGCAGATCGCGGTCGAGGTTTCCAGCGTCATCCGCGCCTCGCCCGGCAGTTTCCGAGTTGCCTGGGTCGAGCGACATTACGAGAACGGGCAGCTATCGGCGACAGAACGCTGGACGGCGATCCTGACCATTGTAATCCAACCGCCCCGCGATGCGGAGAGGCTGCGGGCCAATCCGCTCGGCATCTATGTCAACGCCATCAACTGGTCTCGGGAGATGGGGCAATGAAGACGGTTTTCCGTAAACCCGCATTTCCGGCATTCCGGATCTCCGCATGTGCGGCTCTGCTTAGCGCAGCAGCGTTGGCGGGCTGCGCCAGCTACACGCCGCCGCAGATCAGTTACGATCAGACTGTGCCGCCGTTGCTGGCGGTACCCAGAACCGTGGGCGAAGAGCGGCCCAAGCCTCTTCATGTGCCACCGGCCTGGTCCCCGGCAAAAGGTGGCAAGGCGGCAAAAACGTTAGCCGGCAGGATCGAGAATGCCAACGCAGCCGCACGCATCGAGCCGCGGCGCGAGGGCTACTACAATGCCATCCAGATCTATCCCTGGTCGGAAGGCGCGCTCTATCAGGTCTATACGGCTCCCGGAAAGATCACCGACATTGCGCTGGAACCGGGCGAAGCCCTGACAGGCACCGGCCCGATCGCGGCCGGCGATACGGCCCGCTGGATCATCGGCGATACGACCAGCGGCTCGGGTGAAGAGCCCCAAGTCCACATCCTCGTCAAGCCGGCGCGTCCGGACATCGACACCAATCTGGTCGTTACCACCGACCGGCGGATCTACAGGATCGAGCTGCGCTCGAGTGAGGGCTCCTATATGCCTGCCGTTGCCTGGAACTATCCCCGGCCACCCAGCTCGCAGCGTCCTGTCGTCCCGGCAACGCCGCGCATTCCGGCGGTCGCGGCACGGAACTATCGCTATGGGCTGACCGGCGACTCCCCGCCCTGGCGCCCGGTCGCCGTCTATGACGACGGCAGGCGGGTCTATGTCGAGTTCCCGGGCGGAATCGTTCAGGGGGAGATGCCGCCGGTCTTCGTGCTCGGACCCGATGGCAAACCTCAAATCGTCAACAGCCGCGTTTACAGGAATATCCTGATCGTCGATCGGATTTTTGGGGCCGCGGAACTGCGCCTCGGCAGCGACAAGCGCCAGCAGACGGTTAGGATCGTTCGGACGGAAGAACGACGCGAGGGTCCGACAGAAGGACAAAGAGGCGGTCCCCATTCCGGGTCAACAGAGTTCGGCAATGGAGGTGAGGGGGCGTGAACGATCAAGAGCAGAAAAACGAAGACGGCGAAACGCACATCAACGCTGATGTCAGGGCTGCGATGCGGCTGCGACCTGATCCACCACGTGTGACGCGTCTCTCGCGCAAGGTGCTGGCCGGGGTCGGGTTCGTCGCCTTGCTCGGCATCGGAGGAGCCTTGATCTACGCGCTTCAGGCACCGGACCGAAACGGTGAAGGTGAGGAGTTGTTCTCAACGGAAAACCGGAACACCGCTGATGGGCTGAGCACTCTGCCAAGTGACTATACCGGCCCGGTTCTCGGCCCACCCTTGCCGGGGGATCTCGGCCGGCCGATCCTCAAGGCGCAGGAGCGTGGACAGCCTGTTGTGCCGCCGGCGATCCAGACGCCCACACTAGATGAGAAGGAACAGCGCCGTCTTGCCGAGGAAGAGGCTGCCCGCACCAGCCGTGTTTTTTTCCAGACGGGGCAGGCGGCATCAAGTAGGGCAGGGCTCGGCGCATTGTCATCGATCAGCGGCAGTGCTCCAGGTGGAGTTACCGCACAAGACAGCAATACCGCGTTTCTGAATGCGGCTGTGGACCGCCGGACCACGGCTCCCGATCGTGTCATGGCGTCGGCATCGCCCTATGTGCTGCAGGCCGGGACCGTCATTCCCGCCGCGCTCATCACCGGGATCCGCTCCGATCTGCCCGGGCAGATCTCTGCCCAGGTCACCCAGCATGTCTATGACAGTCCGACCGGGAGATCGCTTCTGATCCCACAGGGCACCCGTATCATCGGCGAGTATTCCAACGATATCGGCTTTGGCCAGCACCGTGTGCTGCTCGTCTGGAACCGGCTGATCCTCCCGAATGGCCGGTCCATCGTGCTCGAACGTCAGCCGGGAGCAGACACGCTTGGGTATGCCGGCCTGGAGGATGGGGTCGACTATCACTGGTGGGATCTTGCCAAGGCGGCCGGGCTGTCGACGCTGCTCAGCGTCGGTGCAGAACTGGCAGCAAGTGACGACGACCGCCTGGTTCAGGCGATCCGCGAAGGCGCTCAGAACACGATCGACGATGCCGGTCAGCAGATGATCCAGCGTCAGTTGCAGGTCGCGCCCACGCTGACGATCCGGCCGGGATTCCCGGTGCGTGTGATCGTCACCCGTGATCTTGTGCTTGAACCTTACGGAGGTTGACTATGGCAAAGCTGAAACTGGGGCCGCTACCGGACGACAAGCCGGTCAAGGTGAGCGTGGAACTGCCGGCGAAGCTGCATCGGGATCTGGTGGCCTATGCCGAGATTCTTGGAAGGCAGAGTGGGCAGACCGTCGAAGAGCCAGTCAAACTGATCGTTCCGATGCTGGAACGGTTCATTGCAACGGATCGTGGATTTGCGAAGGCGAAGCGCACGGTTAGTCAAGACCGGCAAGTGAGGGATAACGCTCTTCCAGGAGAGCAATGAAGTTGGCCAGCGCTGGGTTGTGGTTGTCACCACGCCAATGAGCGGCATAGCTGATCCGGCTCGGGCCGTTTCCGCCCCGGAGTTCGCGATAGGTGACACCAGGTATTCTGGTCCCGATACTGGCCTCTGTAACGAGGCTGATGCCAAACCTTGCACCCACCAGGCTCCCAATGCTTTCTTGGCTCGCATCGTGAACAACTAACCTCGGCTGAGCTCCAAACTGTGCGAACTTGGAAACAAGAATATCTCGAAACTCAGCTCCTGGGTCAGCGCTTCTGAGAAGGAATGTTTCATCTCTCAAGTCGCTCCAATGAACCTGCTTCTTCTCTACCATGGGATGGATTTCAGGCAGGACTGCCATGACCCGCTCTGTCCAAAGACACATCGCATTTTTCTCTCCCGGCTCCGGGTCTCCGGTTACAACTGCGACGTCAAGAACCCCGCTCTCCAGATCGGAAAACAGATGTGTTCGAGAGGCTTCGACTGTTCGGAAAATGATCCTTGGGAACTTTCCTGCGAACTCCGTCAGGGTCGCGCGCAAGTTACCAGCTGAAAGAGAGGTATAGAATCCGACAGTGAAGTGACCTGTTTCACCTCGGCTGAGTGAAGCTGCGCTCGACTCCATTAGATCGATGGTTTCGACGAGATACCGGCAAGTTCGTATTATCTCTGAACCAACTTTTGTAAGTCGTACTCCACCATGGGTACGCTCGAACAGTATTAGGCCGAGTCGATTTTCCATTTGAGCAATCGTACGACTGAGTGTCGATTGCTTCACACCCAGAGCGAGTGAGGCTTTACGGAAGCTTCCGTGTTTTTCTGCTGCAGCGGCGTATTGCAAGTGCCTGATCTCAATGGATCTGGTAAAACTTTGCGGATTATTTTTTGTCAGTTCTGCAAATCTCCCCTGTAGTTAACGCTATTGCGATAGATGGGAGCTTCTGAGGCTTCTTGGAATTGCTCGGCTAGGATGTAAACCGCTTTTGCAAACGAAACCAAAATTCCCTCGGGATATGGTCTTGAGTCAGCATGTTCAGGAGGATCGCTTATCCGCCGTAGATGCTCCATTCTACTCAAGAGTTGGAGCCTCCGACAAAGCCGGGGCGGCCACTCGTTGCAATATAGCAGACTTTGCTTCAGGCAAATAACAACGGCCGGCGTTGGTAAGACGAACACTGGTATTGCTGCGCTCCAATAGCGAAACTCCCAGTTTAACGATTGTACGGCTGATGCTGGGTTCTCCCATACCCAGCGCTTTTGCCACCTTACGCAGACTTCCGTTTTCGGCAGCAGCGGCGAAGCACGTTAATTCCAGTAGTTTTGGCATGATTCATTCAAATTAAGCTTGTTATTTAGAAGTTTAAGATCTGCAACATCAGCCGCAAGTTCTGTGGAATTTACAGCACTTCAACAGATATAAAATAAATTTATCAATATTTTGTGCTTTTCATGGCGGAATCGTGTCAGGCAAAAAATTCACTTGCAAATCAAAATTGATATATTTATCACTTGTAAAAAGCAAGTGAGATAGAGGCCTCGAAAGAGGGAGGATCAATTGGCACCTTCAATTGTTGACCGATTTATTGTCGGGATCGTCCGGTTTAGGTGGATGGTCATCATCGCTGCCATCGTTGCTTCTGCAGCAGCATCTAGTGGAGTGACCAAACTAGAATTCATCAGCCACTACCGGATCTTTTTCGGAGAGCAGAATCCGGATCTAAAGAAGTGGGACGAATTTCAGGCGACCTTCGCCAAGAACGATAACGTCAACTTCATCCTGCAGCTTCCGGAAGGCAACGCCTTTGACAAGAGAATGGCGGTGATAGTTGAGGGGCTGACTGAGCGTGCCTGGACAATACCAAATGCGTCCCGTGTCGACTCCATAAGCAATTTTCAGCACACGACTGGTGACGAAGAAGGTTTGATCGTTACGGATCTTGTCGAGAGAGCCGAAGCGCTTACCGCTGCGGAGCTGAAATCGAGAGGCGAATATTCAATCTCCGAGCCCGCTCTTTACAAATACATGGTCTCTGAAGACATGCGAACGACGGCTGTCAATGTAACCATCAACTTTCAGGAAAATGATGCCGAAGGGTTGAAGAACACAGTCGCCGCCGCGCGCGAGATCGCTGCGGACTTACGGGCAGAACACCCGGACTTGAGAGTTGCACTCACAGGCGTTGCTATGTTCAACAATGCCTTCAATGAGTCAGGAGAGCGGGACGGCGCGACACTTGTTCCAATTATGTATGGGGCAGTTGTCCTGCTGACATTGCTGCTTCTGCGCAGTTTCGTGGGCACACTAGCAACACTTGCGACAATCATCCTGTCAACCTTTGTTGCCCTTGGCTTGGCGGGGCACCTTGGTATGTCGCTCGCGCCGATCACGATTATTGCTCCGAACATCATTCTGACGCTCGCGGTCGCGGACTGTATTCACATAATTAGCGCCGTGCAGAGAAACTTGCGAAACGGGCTTGAGAAATTCGATGCGATCCGGATCGGGTTGAAGAAAAACTTCACAGCCTTGTTCGTGACTTCAGCAACCACGACAGCGGGGTTTTTGAGCCTGAACTACTCCGATGCGCCTCCGTTTCAGTATCTGGGAAACATTACAGCTCTTGGCGTTTTGGCCGCATGGATTCTCGCCATCACATTGGTCCCTGCACTGTTGGCAGTTTTTCCGCTCAAATCCGCCGCAGAGCCAAAACCGGGACTGCTCGATAAACCGCTGGAGCGATTTGCTGAATTTGCCATCGCCTTCAAGGGGCGCATTCTGATTGTTGGCACTTTCGCGTCGATCGCGCTCGTTGGGCTCGCTTTCACAAACGATCTTGACGACAGATTTTCGCTCTACTTCTCGGAAGACCTGCAGATCAGGCAGGACAATGACTTCTCGACCGCCAATATTCGCGGAAACGACTATCAGGAATTTTCATTTGAATCCGGTCGCCCCGGCGGTGTTAGCGATCCGGAATATCTTCAGACGCTCGACAATCTCATGTCCTGGCTCCGCGAGCAGCCAGAGGTTCAGCATGTGTCGTCTTTTTCAGATACGATCAAACGCCTCAATCAGAACATGAACAATGATGATCCGGCGTTCTATCGGATCCCTGAAGATGCAGAGCTTTCAGCCCAGTATTTGCTGCTTTATGAACTGTCTTTGCCATATGGCCTTGATCTGAACGACCGGATCAATATCGACAAGTCTGCGTCCAGAGTAACTATCAGCCTTCACGATATGCGGGTGTCCCAGCAGCAGGCCTTCACTGCACGTATGGATACCTGGCTTGCGGACAACGCACCAGCCCGCATGGCGGCTTCGCCAACCGGAACCAGCGTGATCTTCGGGCTTCTCGCGCAGCGCAACATAGATGCGATGATCGTCGGAAACATTATCGCAGTGGTGTCGATCGCTCTTATGATGATGGTTACTTTGCGTAGCGTTTCCCTGGGTGCTTTGTCCGTGGTCACCAACATGGTGCCAGCGCTTGCGACATTCGGCTTCTGGGCGATAGCGGTTGGTTATATAGGAATGGCCGCCTCAGTGATCGGGGCGGCGTCCCTTGGCATCGTCGTAGACTACACTGTCCATTTCCTGACCAAATACCTGAATGCACGCCGCGAGAAGCATCTCAGCCGTGAAGATGCGATCCGATATGCCTTCAAGGAAGTCGGTGAAGCGCTTGTTTATACCAGCGTCATTGTCGGGATCGGATTTGCAATCATCGCTTATTCCTCATTCCAGGTGAATGGGCAGCTCGGCCTGCTGACGGCAATCACAGTCGTCGTCGCACTTGTCTTCGACTTCCTGATGCTCCCGGCCCTCCTGCTTTTGGGCGGCCGCAAGTCAGAAACCTCCTCTTCAAACATCAAAGACAAAGGAACAAATGACCATGCACTTTCCGCTTCCTAATACTTCAATCCGAGGCATCGCACTTGCCGCAACATTCTCAGCGCTCATCATACCTGGAGCACAAGCCGACTCGGCAAAAGGCAAAGAAATTGCAGCCCGCTATGATCAGATCGACAACGGATTTGGTGATCATGTCGCCACGGCAACCATGGTTCTCAAGAATTCAGGAGGACAATCATCAAAGCGCGAGCTGACTGTTCTGACATTGGAACGGGGTGGCGGCAAAGTCGGCGACAAGACGATCTCGGTGTTTCAGTCACCTAAAGACGTGAAGGGTACGGCTGTGCTGTCTCATGCCAAGCTGACCGCGAATGACGATCAATGGATCTATCTTCCTGCCGCCAAGCGTGTGAAGCGGATATCTTCTTCGAACAAATCCGGTCCTTTCGTCGGCAGTGAATTCGCCTACGAAGATATCACGGGTCAGGAGCTCGGAAAATACAGCTACAATTGGCTCAAAACCGAAAAGTGTGGCTCTGCCACTTGTGATATTGTTGAACGCGTTCCGCTCTACAAAAACTCCGGCTACTCGAAACAACATGCCTGGTTCAACCAGGGCAACGGTATGATCATGCGGATCGACTTCTTCAATCGTTCCGGTGATCTGGCCAAGCGGCTCTCATTCTCGAAGTACAAGAATGTCTCCGGCTATCTGCGTCCGCATCTAATGCGCATGGAGAACCTGCGAAACGGCAAAAGCACGGACTTGATCTTCAACAACTACCGCTTCAAGTCCGGTTTGTCCGCCTCCGACTTCAAGTCCGGCAGTCTCAAGAATTTGAGGTGGTAGCGAATGAGGCCACCTTTAATTTTGTTGGCTGGCGCAGTCTTTGCAGTGCAGGCTAACGCTGGAGAACTTGAGTTTTCGGGGTATGTCGGTGCCGACGCGACTTATTTTCCAGAGACCGGATTTAGTGCCGGTCAACTGGCTCACTTTCAGGGCGGTTTATTGGCAAGGCCAGAGCTGAAATGGACGACTGAAGAACGCGACACTCTCCTGAAGTTTGCGGCGTTCGGCCGGCTCGACAGCGCTGACACAGATCGGTCGCATTTTGATATTCGCGAAGCGTTTGTTTTTCATGACTTTGGCGAGTTGGAGACCCTTGCCGGGATCAACAAGGTTTTTTGGGGTGTAACCGAAAGTCGCCAACTGGTGGATATCATTAACCAGCGGGACGCTCTTGAATATAACGACCGGGATGCGCGCCTTGGCCAGCCAATGGTTCAACTAACCACCAGACAAGACTGGGGCGAACTCTCTTTTTTTGCCATGACAGGGTTCAGAAAGGTTCAGTTCCCCGGCGACAATGGGCGATTCCTGCTGCCGCTGCCCATCGACGAAGGGGCCGCAGTCTTTGAAGATAGTGCCGAAGAATGGGCACCTGACTTCGCGGCGCGCTACTCCAACACGTTTGGAAATCTGGATGTTGGCGTAAGCGCGTTCCATGGCACATCCAGAGAACCACGGTTGGTGCTCGACGGGGCCGGAACAGCGTACATTCCATACTATGATCGTATCACCCAGGGCGGCTTGGAGGTTCAATATACCTGGGATGCGCTGCTTCTGAAGTTTGAAGGTATTGTCCGCGAAGGGCAGGGTGACACGTTCGGCGCTCTGGTAACTGGCGCAGAATACACTCTCTCGCAGATTGCCGGTACGGACGGCGATCTGGGGCTGATCGGTGAATACCTTTATGACGGACGGACAGTTTTTCATCCGTTTACACCCTATGACAACGACGTGTTTCTTGGCCTTAGATATGCTGCGAACGACGAACGTGATACTTCCGCTCTTTTGGGTAGCGCGATCGATCTCGACGACGGCTCTATGGCTATCCGAGCCGAATTTGAAACCAGGATTGCCGAAGGGTTCACCCTGGATGCCGATGCTCAGTTCTTCGTCCCTCATGGCTCAAACAGCGACCTGAAGCCGCTAGAGAATGACGGGTTCATATCCGTAACCATCAAACGTCATTTCTAGCCTCCCCAGACGGCCCGGCTCTATTCGCCGGGCCGCCACCATCTTCAGCCGACCGAAACCAGTTTATGCCTAATAATCATGTCCTTCATCTGAACAACGGCGCACCGGAGGGCTGGCAGGTTCTCTTGGGCTTTGCCTTTAAAAGATTGCCCTGGGAAGGGGCGTTTGTCGGGAACTTCCTGGGAGACAATCTCCCTGTCGAAGTACTTGATCTGAGCCCAAGGGGCACGATGCCGGTGCTTCAGGCAGATGGCCACGTCATCCGGGGTGCGATTCCTATCTTGGCCTGGCTCGATCGAAAGTATCCGGAAATTCCATTGTTTGGAGCGACCGCCGACGGGGCCGCCTTGATTTGGGACTTAACCATCGGCTTCGCAAAGAACCTGGGCGAGGCCTGCACGAAAACTGTTCATCCCTTCCTGAAGCAGTCCACCTCCGCACACGAAATGCTGTGGGGCGGTCCGGATGCGCTGACGTATCGCATCGCATTGGACGATTTGTTTCAGGAGCTTACTCAGCTCGAAACGCTCCTCACGGACTACTCTCATCTCACAGGTCCGAACCCGACTGCTGTTGATGCGGTCGTGTTTCCGGAGCTGGCGATGCTGGATCTGTCGGTGGTGATGAACCCAGAGGACATGAATGAAATAGGCCTTTCGAATTGGCGCAGCAAGTTTCCCAGGTTGTCTGAGTGGGAGGAACGACTTCGCACTCTTCCATCGGTCGAAAGGACCTATCCGCCGAACTGGATTGCACACAGGAGTTAGCTTTGACAGATCACAATTCAGAATCAGGTCGCAAAAGCGACAAAAGAACCTCATATACATCGACAATAGACTTGGATTTTAAGGAGGCTGAACGTCTTTGGAGAGCTTCCTTCAGGAGATTGCAAAAGCACTTTGACAGCGATCCGGAAAAGCAGAAGTCTGCACCTTCAAACCAAGGTTAGCAGCAGTCGTTCAAGAATGGCGTTTGATCGAAATACGTATCTGTAAGTTCAGCGAGCCGAGGTAAATCATCGGCCGGTTTCTGCCCTCAACTGTGTAGTTAGGAACAACCTATGGCGAGTAAGGGCAACCAGGTAATCGATGTGTATCGCCGCCATGCCAATACGTGGACCAATTTGCGTGGAACGGATATGCCGGAGCGCAAATGGATCAACCGGTTCGTATCGGTTATGCCCGAGGCTCCGTCCGTGCTCGACCTGGGCTGTGGTTCGGGAGAACCTATCGGTCGGCACCTTGTAGACATGAGCTGCAAGGTGACAGGCATTGATGCTGCACCGGAATTGATTGAAATTGCAAAAAAAAGGGTTCCAGAGGCCAACTGGCTCCTCGCAGACATGCGCGACTTTCGACTGGATTTAAAATTTCACGGAATTTTAGCTTGGAATAGTCTGTTTCATCTCTCACCGGACGAACAGAGCCATATGTTTTCAACCTTTAAACAGCACGCGTTGCCAGGCACTGCGTTGATGTTTACAAGCGGTCCGGCTCGTGGAGAGGTTATGGGAGAACTTGGAGGGGATCCTCTTTACCACTCCAGTTTAAGCACAAAACAGTATGCAAATTTGCTAAAACTGAATGGCTTCGACGTGATTGCCCATGTCATTGAAGACCCTGAATGCGGTCAACATACAGTGTGGCTTTCGCGGTTCAATGTAGACCCTCCTTGAAACCAGAGAACCTTGTTGCAACGTCCGTAAGCGTTGAGCCTGTTCACGCTACGATTTAGGTACGGGTCGGGACAGAGAACAAAAAATCACGCTGCTGATCATCAGGACAGTCGGCTCGCCGAACTTTTCGCCCCCAATCCTTGCGAGTATCCACCTGTGCCGAGGATCTCTTTTGTCTGTTTGAGTTCTATCATCCAAACGCCGAAATCCGACAGGTGCCATGATCCCAAATCCGATTTGAGGCGCGTCCACGTCTGGCCGGGTGATAATGGCCCGCCATATGTCCTTGAGGCATCCTTATCAATGTAGAACCTTTGATAGGCATCGAGCCCGCATTTGCCTGGTGGGACCAACGGTAGCCGCTTGGTTTCAAATTTAGGGATTTTCGTGGCAAGCATTTTCAGCTCACGTGATTGCGAGCGTAGGAGCTAATTTTTCAACATAGAATGAAACGACATCGCCGGTTCGTTCCAGCGGATTAAGTTCACCTGTTGGCTCATCTGAAAGCATGACTGATAAGGTGCTCTCTGCCAACTCTTCGACCTGCGCGGAAATCACGTCTGAGATTACCCCGCACTGGATAGTCTTGAGGATTTTGCCTTCGCTATTGTTTTTTGAAACTGCGTAGAGATGAGAGGAATCCAAATTGACGATATCGCATCCATTTGAGCGAAATTCATCTAGCATTCGGTCATCTTCGCGATAGATAGCGTCGCCAGTAGCCGCGTTTACCGGATGCATTTTCACCGCTTGCGTTTGGTCCCACAGGTCTGCGACCTCGTCTGCCAGGGGGAAGTCTGGTTTGAATTTGCTATCGGGTGAATAATGACGAGAAGTACCATCGAAGGCGGTTGCCGAATTAACGACATAGAAGTCCCCCATGGCCAGCCCCTTCGTTCCCAGCCCACCTGCAAGACCATAGGCAAGAATGTAGTCAAATCCGTAAAAGGCCAGCTCTTCCACGGTTGAAGATGCGACAGGCCCTCCATAGACATGCTCAAGAGAGAGGAGCTTCAGTGATCCACGCTTGATGGTCCTCACGCTGCGTGGGGAAACGTGGATGAAGTGTTGATCGGTTTCTGACCGAGGTTGATACGCTTCCAAACTGCGAGGAGGAGGGCAAAATCCCATCAGTGCTATTCTGATATCGCCAAACGTGTTGGGAGCAAACCTTTGCCCCACGAGGTCTTTGGGCGTCAGGTGAAATCTGGTGAGTGATGTCATGGGCCTGTCTTCAGGGAGCGGCTTATAGGTTTGGCCGGATTTCCTACCACTATTGTGTTTGCAGCGACGTCCTTCGTCACGACGCTGCCTGCGCCGACAATAGCACCGTCGCCAATCGTGACACCTGGAAGGATCACAGCAGCGCCACCAATCCAAACCTGATTGCCGATCGTTACTGGCAGGGCGATTTCGAGACCGGCAGCCCGCTTGTCTGGGTTCTGATGATGTTCAGCGCAATAGATTTGGACGTTCGGCCCAAGCTGACACTGGTCGCCAATCGTAACGGAGGCGCTGTCCAAAATTGTGCAACCTGCATTCAGGAACGTATCATCACCAAGCGCTATGTTGAAACCGTATGGGCAATAAAAGGGGGCTTCGATAATGGCCCTTGGAGCGTTAAGCAACTTTCGCAATGATGGGCCCATACCATCGCGATCGGCTGGATGCATAAGGTTGTGCTCGTGGACCGCGGACTGCGCGACTTTTCTGAGTGCGTCCAGCTCGGGATCCAGGCAGGAATACCAATCTCCTGCCGCCATTTTCTCTCGTTCGGATTTCATTCTGGTGCTTGTGTGCTTTGAAGCGAGCCGCGGAGGCATAACGATTTTCTCAAAATGGTAATGCGTTTTGATTGCAAATCAAAAGTAATATTTGTGCTCATGCTTCACCTTGAGGATTCGGGGCGCTCCCGGCAACCAAGTTGGCGAGGTAATCCTGCGGAACCAATGTCTTGTCGTCCCATTTCTGCGACCATTGGATCATAGCCAGAAACACGGGAGCCAGATCTTTTCCTTTGCTCGTCAGCAGGTAGATCGATTTTCGGGCATCGTCCGGATCTGGCGTCTTTTCGAGGATCTCGTTGTTTACCAGGTGCTCAAGCCGGTTTGCCAACACGTTCGTGGCGATACCCTCTTCCGAACTCATGAAATCCGAATAGCGCATTGCCGTCCCGAACATAATGTCGCGAAGGATTAGCAAGCTCCATTTGTCACCAAATGCAGCTGCGGCATATCGAAAGGGGCAACCCACCCATTGTTCTTTGGATATTTTAGCCATACCTCTTTGGGTAGCACAGTCGATCTTAGTTGTAAAAAAGAAGTGGAAGATGCTTCAGGTAAGAGTCCTGATACCGTGCACGGTTTTGATCTGAGCTTGCAATTGAACTGGTCCGACTGCCACTTGAGTTCTTCCTCTCTCCAACCTGTTACCAAGCCAACTTGTAATTTTCTCAGCTTCAGGGTGTGTCACTCCGAGTGATTTCAGGCGACAGCCACGATCACTCATTTGGGCCGCGACGTGATCGTCAGACGGCCATTGTAACAACGTGGGAAAAGCGCCATCGAGCGGAAGTGAGCCATCGGCTGGCACGGAGATTTTCCAGGTTAGGCTGCCTCGTGATACTTTGACGACATTTCCTGCCAGGCCGTTCAGTGCTTCAACCTCCTGCTGAATTGATTTCGTGCCGACGATCCAGGTCAAGATTCGGGGCGGGCCCCGAAAGCTGTCAAGATTGTACCAGCGAGGGCCGCTTGGGCTGGAGGCTGCTGGATCTATCGCAATGACCTCAAGAAACGAGGTCGGTCCCAACGACATGAGCAGGTTATGCGTGCTCATACGCGGGTGTTTCCCACCTGGTGGCATCTCGATTCCCAGGCACTTATGGACATGAGCAGCACCTTCGCTAAGTGACACCGCACCTATAGCAATATGGTCGAAGAACAGGGGCGTAGACGAGGCACTGACGACGTCGTTTTTCTCGGAATTCAAGTGATATCCTTTATCGACAGGTCAGGACTCAAGCTATGCTTCCCAACTCTTCCGACTACGGACCTTTGCAGACCAATAAACGGCATTTACGCAATCGTTTGGAGCAGCGAGGTCAAAAATGTCGGCCAGCATCAGAGCGGTCATGCCTTGAACATCTGCAAATGTGAAAGTGTCACCCGTGATAAAAGGTCTCCCATCTGAAAGCTCTTGATCGAACCATTGCCACTTCTTCGGCATCAGCCGCCGTTGGGCGGCGGCAAATTCCGGGACTTGTTCGATAACATCTGCAAAGAGCGGCAACTGGTGGCGCACCATCAGGCCTATGGGAAGGAACAGTTCCTGATAGACCCTCTGGCTCCACATCTCAATTCGCCCGATCTCAACGGGGCTGCGCCCCATGAGGGGAACGTCGGGAAAGAGAGCATCCAGATACCGGCAAATGGCGATGCTATCGGTTATGACGTTCCCGTTGTCGAGCTCCAAAACAGGTACCTCGCCGAGCGAGTTCAGCTTTCTAAACTCGGAGGCCCGGGTGTCTTTACCGAGTTCTAACTCCACTTTTGGGACTTCAATCCCCTTTTCAGCTATGAATATTCTTACGCGTTTCGCGTTTGCAGCCTGAGCATCATAGAGTTTCATGTCTATTTCCAATGTGGCGGCCGGGTAGTGGCAACACCTTCAAGATTCAATATTCTTCTTTGCCACGCTGACAGAAGCGGGAACATTTCATCGAAATTCTCAATTCCAAACAGCTTCATCGATGTTGGTTTCGTCTCCAAAGCCCGCATCACGCGCCCTACGTCCGGAAAAGCCACCGCATCAGCCGCCGATGGTTCTTCGCCACACAGAAATGCGCCACCCTGCAGAAGTTGCTCAAGAGCGCCGAGTTCGATTTTAAGGAGCTTGGAAGCACGGGCAACTTGGTCGGGTTCGTCAGGGTCCAGTTTGGGCTTGCCCTCGGAACCATTAAAGACCGGAAACACAACGGCGTTCGTCGCGTTGAGCAGATAGTCGCTGTGCCGTGTGGTTGCCTGCCATATACGCTTCATGCTTTCGGGAGCACTCCCGAAGAGCGGGTGTTCAGGATACCAATTGTCGAGCAGGCACAAGATGCTGAGCGACTCTAGGAAGATCTCGCCATTATACTCGACAGCAGGAACCTTGCCGTGTGGGTTTATGGCCAAATAAGGCGCCTGCTTGTGCTCTTTGTCTGTCCCGTTGAGGTAATTGACCTCATAGTCAACGCCTTTGAATGCCAGCCCCAGCAGCACTCTCCAGCCCATGGGAGAGCCGCTGATATTATGTACGAGTACGCTCATTTTTCCCCTCCGTGTGTCATCGACACTTGCAGTAAGACTGATGCTCAGTTGTTCCAATGGACGGGGAGGCATTTCTCAAAGCCATCAAGGGCTTCAATGCGCCGTGCCCATGCATGTCCTTTTGGGAACTTCTGATCGAGATCGATGAAACCCAGCTGTGTCATCAGATCTGAATGTGTTTCGAGCGCTCGGGCCAGAATGCGCACTTCAGGATAAGTAACGGCATCCGCCGCCGTTGGGGTGTCGCCGGCCATGTAGTTCTGACCATCCAGCCGATTTTCCAGCCATTGAAGTTCATACATGACCGTATCGGCAGCTTCCTGCAGCTCTGGCGTCACCTTATCTGCTCCCTTGAAGAAGATTGGGAGCAACAGGGCGTTCATACCATCCCGCAGTTTGTCTGTTGTGTCTCGGGTGGTTGACCAGATTTTCGCGTGCTCTTCAGGGCTGCTGCCAAATAGGGGTTTAACTGGGTACTGCTGGTCAAGCCATGAGAGGATTGCCAGGGAGTCGGTGATTTTAATATCACCTGCCACAAGGGAAGGGACGCGGCCACGCGGATTGATCTCGAGATATGCATCCGACTTGTGATCACCGTCTGACAGGCTCAGATATTTGACGTTTAAGTCCAGGCCTTTGATGACCATGCCAAGCAGCACGCGCCAGCCACGGGGAGAGCCACTGATTGTGTAGATGGTAGGTTCCATTCAGTTACTTTCTATTGAGTTGTGCATTTCGCGAACATCCTGAAGCCCGATAGAGGCTCTGTCCGCCTTGATGCGGTTTAAGAATCCGGCTGGAACCTTGGAGTCTTTGTCCCAGTTTCCAGACCAGGCAATAATCTCGGTAAAGACCGGCAGCAGCGCATTACCCTTTTCAGTCAGAGCATATTTGAGGTGCTTCGAGCCGCTCTCATCTTCCTGTTTCTCAACCAAGCCTTCTTGTTGGAGCTTGTTCAGTCTTGCAGTCAAAACGTTCGTCGATATGCCCTCGGCTGAGTGAGTAAGCTCAACGAAATGCAGCGGTCCTTTGAACATCAGGTCGCGCAAAATGATGAGGCTCCAGCTGTCGCCCAGAATGGCCGCAGCGAAACGTAAGGGGCAACCGTGCCAGTCTTGTGTGGTTCTGAATGTCATTTGGTTTCAATACATAAATCACTTGTAATAAACAAGTTAATAGTTGATTTTTGTTCATGAAATGTGTAGTGAAGCATTGAAAAATTTCAAGGAAACGCGCGTCCTCTTGTGATTCCACTTTGTTATTAGTTTAAAATAACAAGCGAAATTTGACCTGGAGTGACTGTGAAATCATCCGTGCCAACGGATATAAGAACGAACAAGGAAAAGTAATGAACGGACAAAACTACAAGAAGTCTATCAGCGTGAACGCGCCGACAAAGGCGGCGTTTGATGCCCTGACGATTAACATCGCAGACTGGTGGACGAGCGAGGCAGGAAAGTTCGAAAAGGTGGGCGATGTGGCTAAGTTCGGTTTCTCGGGACGGAACGGTTACTGGTGCTTTAAGGCCACCAAACTGGACTCTGATCAAATTGAGTGGGAATGCGTTGAAGCTCTGCACATCCACGAAGGCATGCCTAAGGAAATCGAGCAAGAGTGGCTTGGGACCCGGACCTTATGGTCGATTGACGAGAAGGATGGTCAGACACGCATTCAGCTTGAACACCAAGGGCTGACTCCCAATTTGCATTGCTATGAGATATGCGAAGCCGGATGGGACATGTTCTTCGTCGATAGCTTGAAGGCGTACCTGGATACAGGTGTTGGGAAGCCATTTTCCTAGTTCTTCACCAATCGGACAAGTCAGACATCAAAGAAGGGGCGCGACCGCGCCCCTTCTTTTACGTCTTGATCGGGGGCTGTTTCGACAAATGCGCTTGTGGCGCAATAGCCCGTAATCAAGCTTTGGCTCTGGGGCTGAAAGCCAGCCAGGCCGCTAGGACTGTGGCGTGTAGGAAAATGAATCCCCCTGCAATCAGGAACCACCCTGTCAGATCACTGATCTCAACCTTTGCCGCTGTACCGACAAGCGCCGATGCTGCCGCATAGAGGCTGACGCACCAGCTCAGTTTCAATGCACCCCATAGACCGTGATCGGCCCACTTTGAATGGACGTAGAGCAAAGTGATCGCCGTTGCTTCCATGATCCATGCCAGAAACCCGAACGCGTAGATCGGATCTGCCATGCGGGTAAAGACGCCGAGTTCAAGATAACGCTGCTCAAATAGGGCCACGTGCCATATGATGCTAGTCGCCGCAGTCAGGACAAACACGCCAACCCAAGTAATCAAGAATTTTCGGTTCATGCTGCGGCCATCCCGGTTCCGGTGATCACAAAGGCCTTCTTCTCGGTTGGTTCCGAATGTCCCAGAATAGACACGACGTGACCGGCAATTTTGCCAGCAGTCAGCGGTTCTTCCCACTGGTTGAGAAACTGATCGAGTGGTTTACCGACAGCTGCCGAATAAGCTTCAGCTGCGGCAAGTCCAAGAACTGTCCCCTGGACCAGTTGTTTGGGGATGATCGAATAGAAGGTCAGCCCCAGATCCAACAGCTCAGCTTCGCGTTGAGCATAGTCGGTCAGGAAGTGCTGCATTCGCTTGGCCCCGGCATATCCACCGGACAGACGGGACCCTGAAAGTCCGGCCCCGCTCGAAAAGCTCACAACAATGCCGCCTTTTTTCATAGGTTGGGTAAGCGCAGCAGATGAGAAGGCATGAGCAATTCGGGTGTCAGTGTTCCATGCGCCGCTGAACTCGTCCCAGGACTGCTCATGAAACGGGATCATTTTTGGCTCATATCCAACAGTAAGGATTAGAAGGTCGGGATCTATCTCCTTCATCAATTTGTCTGCCACGCCATCACCGGTGGCGTCCATTGCCATTGTGTTGATGTCGGGCGCATCAGCCTTGAGTTTAGCCAGAGCGTCCTTTCCCCTTGCTACTACTGTCGTTTTGGTTCCTTGTGCCGATAGCGAGAGTGCAAGCTCTCTTCCAGCACCACGGCTGCCTCCGATGATAAGTGCGTTTTTGCTGCTTTTCATGTTCTTGCTCTTCTATTTTGGGGGGGTGGTGAGGTGTCGTGACATGTCGCCAAAAATGGGGTTGGAAATGACACGAGATGCGAACGCCCACTTGCCCGCGTCTTTGGAAAATGTGTCGGAGTAGCTACCCGAGAAAATCGGTTGCAGCGGATGCTCGCCCACCCGCTGAAGAACAGTTAGGTAGCTTGATGCCTTTGCCGAGCCATGATCTACGGCAACGGAAATTTCGACATTTGTCAGGACGTGCTTGGTTTTGGGAGTGCCATCTTCATATAGGATAATGCCAGAAAACAGGTCCATGACACCCTGCTGACCTTGTACTTTGGCAACTCCCTCAATTGAGAATTCTGCGTTTTCAAATAGTGCGGCACAGGCATCGATCTGACCGGCATCAAGTGTCCGGCAATATTCATTCAAAAGGTGATTAATCGCTTGGCGATCCGCAAAACCAGTTTCGCCGCCAGGTGAAGCAAGTGAAGCCGCTGGGAGAAAAGGCAACATGCTTGCTGCCAGTATTAATTGTCTGCGTGTATTCATTTCATATTCCATTGTTTTTTGTTGTCAGTTGATGAGCACCGCGACGGCAGCGCAAAGACAGGCGACACCAGTGGCGATACTGAATGGTTTCGGGTTTGGAAGGATCTTTTCCAGCGCCACGACTGCGGTCAGCAGGGCGACCCAATAGATGTTCATGACGCCGCCGACGAAGAGCAGCAGCATCAAAGGAAAAGAGGAAATTAGGCAGTTCAGGCCATAGGCCGTGCCATTTTGAACTGGAGATCTGTCAGAAGGGACCGCTTGGCACGTTGCCAGACTGCGAGCCTTTAAGCCCGTAAATTGATACAGCCCGGCTAATGCGAGCAGCGTACTGCTGAACCAACTGTTTGTGCTCCACATTTTCATGCCATGAAGAAGGCTGGCATCAACAAGCAGATACTGGATCGCGGTCGCTAAAACAGAAAATCCGAGCCAGATGCCAGCGTAGCTGATCCAGAATCCGAGCAAATTGGCCGTCGCTGAAAGGGTCCCCGTGCCTTGCGAAGGGAGATGCCTAAAGGCCCCTGGCATCATCATCGCGAGCATCATAGTCCACCACATGAATGTCATCGACATCGCGCTGACACTGACGGGGGACCCCATCATTGCACCATGATTGGTGGCAGGGGGAAACCCTGGCACGGACATTCTCCAAATATCCATACCGGTTCCAGCACCCGCAAAGAAAAATGCCCAGCATGCCAGAGTGAGGAGGATGAGTCCTGACCCAGCCATGGGCGCACCGCGCAGCATCTGTCTGACGCCTAGATCAATAGGCGTCATGATGCCTGACCCACTCCATGGGGTTTCCTTCTGGGAGTTCATTCCGGCCCTTCGGGACCATGTCGATATAGCTATAGGCTGCATTGGTCACGTCCAGCCCACGACCATATGTCGAATAGGTGTGGTAGATGTTGCCTTCATCGTCTTTGGCAAAAACGCTCGTGCCATGGGCTTCGTCCATGGGATAGAACGTCTTTTCCTTGAAGTTGTAGGTCACCGGGTTTTCAGGCTGGTGGTCAGATCCAAAACTGACATCAAAGTCCGCATTGAAGCTATTCGAATGCGAAGACACCCAATTGAACCCCCATCCCATCCGCTTTTTGAATGGCACGAGCAAGCTCATCGGCGCCCGTGAAATAGCCACGAATGCAATGTCGCGGCCGTTCAGATGTGGTTCGAGGCCATTAAAGCTGTCGGCCCAGAAAGAGCAGCTTTTGCAGCCTTCAGTCCATTCGGGGCCGAACATAAAATGGTAGACAATGAGCTGGCTCTTATCACCAAATAGATCGGCAAGGGTGACAGCGCCGGTCTCGGCCTCAAAAACGTAGTTCTTGTCGATCTTCACCCAGGGTAGGGCGCGGCGCTCTTGCGACAGGGTGTCCTTCTGTCTGGTGTGGGCTTTTTCTTTTTCGAGGAGCGCTTTACGCGCTGCGAGCCATTCTTCTCGGGATCCTGTCTTGATCGGTTGCATGCTGGTTTCCTTTCCGGATCAGCCCGGAGATAGAAGATCTGCGGGGCCGTAAAGTTTGACGGAAACCATATTGCATCCTAGTCTCTATCGACAAGAAGGCAGAATTTTTGTATATAGTACAAAAAATGATACTAATAGAACGGAGCGGTAACGAATGCTCGACAAAACCTCAAAACCGTCGGATCAGAAATCTGGCATCGCGAATGCCTCAGAGCCTGAGCTTTGCCCGATGCCAGACATCGCCAAGCTTATCGGAGGGAAATGGAAGCTCATTATTCTTCAGATACTGATTTTTCAGGGAACCAAGAGATTTAATGAGCTCCGGCGGCTATGTGATGGCGTCACTCAAACGATGCTGACCAACCAGCTTCGCGCATTGGAAAAAGATGGCCTGGTCGAGCGCAAGGTTTATGCTGAAGTGCCGCCACGGGTTGAATACACGGCGACACAGAAGGCCCTGGACCTGGAAGAAATGTTCGAGGCAATGCACAACTGGTGGCTCAGCTACAGTTAAATGCAACTGGTTTCTTCTTGCGGTGTGAAACTCACCATCTTGGAACAATTGAATCACCCGAATTGATAGTGCCATCTCTGAGAATCTTGCAATGCAGCCCACAGTCATCACCCAGCAAATCGATGACGGGCTTCTTCAGCAGCATTTGCAGATATCGGCAGGGCTTGTTCAACCGGATGCCGCTAACGAGCACAGATCCAATCAGGAAGTCTTGGCCCACAAGCTCCTGTAGGGGCACTCCGGCCGTGGTTAGATTTCGGCGATGCTCACCTTCTCCGATTATTTCGCCGTGCACATCTTGAACCATGCTCAAGGTTTCAGATGCCATCAGCGTGAGGTCTGCAGCATCAGGAAACGATGAGAACTTGCCACGACCCAAAAAGTATCGATCACCCTCAATGCCTTTGCCTGCGTGGCATCTGGCCTGCGACAGTTGCTGCATCGAGGCACCCGCAGATTTCGCGACGTGTATCGTCAAGAGAGATCCGGTCCACATATTATGTTTCGCGCCTTTGACTTTCCGGAACATTGCGAGGTGTCGCGAGTACGGCGCAGATTAGTGCTGCGGCTCCACATGCAGCAATCGCGACGGTCATGGTGATGATTGTTTCATCGAAGAATGGACCAACCAATAGAACGACTGCAGCGCCCGACATCCATTGCATCGCGCCGCCCACCGATGATGCGAGACCCGCAATCTCAGGATGGTCATGGATTGCGAGAACTGACGCGGTTGGGATAACGAGACCAAGGCAAGCGTTGGCAACAACCAGCACTGTGGAAATGGTAACCAGTCCCGTTTGACCCAGGATGCTCAGAAACATGAGCAGCGCGGTAAGCGATGCAAATCCGAGGATTGCGCCAAAGACGAGCCTTTGGGAGCCAAAGCGTTTGCTGAGGGGTGCAGCGAACTGGCTCGCGCCAAAGAATCCCATGGCGTTAATTGCGAAGGCCAGGCTGAATTGGGTTGGCGTCAGGCCGAAAACTTCCGTGTAGATGAATGGCGCTGACGCAATGAACACAAAGAAACTCGCAAGGCCGCAGCTGTTTACCAGTGACATGCAGAGAAATTGACGGTGCGATAGCAGCATTGCCATTCCAGCCGTCATGGTGCCAACATTAACAGGGCGTCTGTTTTCGAGCGGCAGAGTCTCAGACAGCACAGAGGTCGTCAGAAAAACGCCGATGATTCCAAGCAGGCACAGCAGGCCAAATACGACCCGCCAGCTTCCGAGCTGAAGCAATCCGCTGCCGATGAGTGGTGCAAACAAAGGCGATACGCTGACCACAATCATGATGGTCGACATCAGCCTGGTCGCGGTATGCCCGGTGTGTCTATCTCGCACAATTGCCCGAGGAATGACGCCCATCGCTGCGGCGCCCATGCCTTGTACAAACCGGGCTCCAATGAGCCATTCTACCGTTGGAGCGAAGAGACACCCTAAAGAGCCGGCCAGAAAGATGATGAGCCCAGCAAAGAGAGGGGCCTTGCGTCCATATTGGTCAGACAGCGGGCCAAAAACCAACTGACCTAAACCGAGCGCAATCAGGAACACCATGATTGAAGCCTGGCTGGCTGAAACCGAAGTACCCAAATCCATTGCAATCGTCGGCAATGCCGGCAGGTACATATCAATCGCGAAGGGACCGACGCTCGACAGAAGGCCCAACACAGCTCCCAGTTTCCATAAACTGCTATTCATCACCATAGCGAAAAAAAGGACGCCTTCGAGCATGTCAAAGGCGCCGCGTTAAGAGTCTGTCCGACGGCTCAAAAGCTGGACCAGCCGCCATCCAGAGTAATGGTTTCACCAACCATGTAAGATGAATCTGCCGTGGCAAGGAACAGGGCTGCCTTGGCGATCTCTTCCGCCGCACCGATGCGGCCCATCGGAATCGTGCCTTCAAGCATTTGCATCAAACCTTGAAGCTCTTCCTCGCTCATTCCGAGCTTGCTCATGCTTGGCGTTGCAATTGGACCGGGCGCAACGGCATTGACCCGTATGCCTTTCGGCAACAGCTCCACCCCGAATGTCTTTGTCATGGAGATAAGCGAAGCCTTCGTCGCGGAATATGCGCTCGTGTTTGGCACGCCCAGACCAGCAAGGTTCGAGGCATTGATCACAACGGTTGAGCCTTCAGACAACAGCGGTATGAGCTTTTGCAGCGTGAAGAACGGGCCTTTCACATTGGTGCGATAAAGGTGATCAAACTGTTCTTCCGTGACAGCTTCGACAGGGCAGGGGAGCGTAATTCCAGCATTCAGGAACACCGTGTCAACGCGGCGATACTCATTGCCGAGAAATTCAATCAGCCCATCAATTTCACTCAGATCTGTCTGGTCGGCTCTCCGGCTGATGACGTTGTTACCCAGAGAAGCGAGGGCGCTGTCCAGCCTCTCTTGGTTTTGCCCTGTGATGCAGACCGACGCTCCTTCGTCAATAAAGGCCTTGGCGGTCGAATAACCAATTCCTGTTGAGCCTCCTGTCACCAGTGCAAATTTTCCGTCCAATCTTGCCATGTAAAATTCCTGCCTTGTTCTGTGAGTGATTTGCTTGATCGAAAGCATAAATATTTGGTATCCTTGAACAAGTAGGCAGAATTTTTGCATATAGTATCAATGATGATACTATTGGGCATTTGCAGGGCTCAGGAAAGCAATACTCTAATGAGGCAAAGCAGAAATGACTGAGTCAGCCTCCAGGAACCCATTCTTCACAAACATCCTTGGGAGCGTGAACCCAGGCGACGGCCATTTCATATGGCAGGCAAAATCTCAAACCGTGCCCATGCTGGAGAACATTCAGCTGCCGGTCATATTGACGAAGGTCAATGAGCGCCACGTAAATGCGATCGATGAGGCGATCGCCCAGTTTCTGAAACTTGGTGATTTTGCCCGTGACGAGGCAGGACGCTCAGTACACGCAGACTTCCTTAAACTGACAGCAGCACCGGCGCATCTGACCGGTGATGCAATGTCACGGCTTGCGATTGAGCGCCCGGATGATGTCTGGCAGCATTTGAGGCCGCAATCTTTATGGCTCACCGCTGAACGATACGAAGGAGAGGAAACGATCTACATCGCGATCCATTGCGACTGCGACTGGGACCCCGAAGACGGAATTCAACTGGTCTACCGAGAAGGTAAATTGCTCACCCGGGTCAGTGAGCAAGACGGCGAAGTTGAAATTGAAGCCTTCTGATCATTGAAATGGCCAATCCAAGTCGCGCAGCTGCTTCGTGCGGCCGCGGCTGACAGGGATCGGTTCTCTGATGTCGGTGATGATAAACCAGTCGCGTCCCTGCCTCTCAATGGATCGAGCAGCCGACCTTGAAACCCACCAAGATCGATGAACCTGAGCTCCCTCAGCGTCTGATAGGTAGTCTACAGCGTCTGTCATCCGCCCTTTAAGGAAGACCTTCCCTCGGGAGGTCCAGATTTCAAGGTAGTGGTCGCAGGCATGAACCAGAAGCGCAGGTGCCAATGGCCAGCCGGCAGGTCTGGCAGAAGCGTCTGGCTCAAGGCCGAGCGGTGGGGTTGAGTGCTCATCATTCAAACGCTGTCGGTCATGTGAGCGATATCGTCGCCCAGATGTTCTTCGATAGAGGATGACTGAAATCGCAATCGTTGAAACAGGCATAAGTACAAAAAGGAACAGATCCAGAAATGGATCATGTGCTTTTGGCAATAACGGCGTGAACTTGAGTGCGTAGAGTTCGACGGTGGTCAGCAGGCAAGTTGCCAATATCGAACCAAATGCCCTCACCGCTGAGGACGCTTTGCCAATATTCACCAGGCGCTCGAACCAAGTGTCAGTAATGAACGCCTGAAACACGATGAGGCTGCAAACAACTGTCCACAAAATCGCGCGGTGCGGCGCGGTCAAGTCGTCCGTGTCATAGGCACCGCTGGATGCGAATGTCAGAGCCAGAGTAATGCTTGCAATCATGTAAGGAAGCAATGTCACTCCGGCTGAATAAAACCTACCAGTTGCTGGACCACTGACGAATGATCCGGACATTTGACGACTTGCAGCTTTCAATCCTGCGACCTCCCTTATTAGTTATGTCTTTCAAATCACTAGAAATATTCGGCGACCATAGAATCTTGCAGATGGTTCTGTCCAATATGAAGCTTGCGAGACTACATGATAATCAAAAGGTCACTTTTCATTGCACCAATTCTTGCCGCCTTATCGTCGGTCCCTGCCATATCACAGGAACCTCGGGAGATCCCCGCGGAACTGACGGTTGGAACACCGGTAGATGAGCTCGACTCGAAAGCCATAGATCAGCTTCTGTTCGCCTATAAAATGGCCTGGGGTTGGCAGGACACCGAAGCGCTTATGTCGCTTCATTCATCTGACACTGAGTGGATCAACGCCTACGCTAGAATGTTTCGAGGAACAAAACCGCTTGGCACGTTTCTCGAAGAGCGTTTGTTTACCCAATTTGACCCGGAGGTTTCGAGGCGAGAAGTCAGCAACATGAAAGTCATCTCGAGGCGATATGTCGGTGAGAAAGGCGCAGTCGTCCATATGTTCACAGATGGTGATCGCGGTGCGTCACGGAATGAAAATGAGGAGCTGCGCCGCACCCATATCCACTTGGTGCTCGAGAAACGAAAAGAAAATTGGCTCATCGTTCATACCGCGATCATGGATGCGCGTTAGCACCTGCATCGCCACAACAATACGCAGTGAACTGAAATGACAAACAGCATACAATCCAACGTTACAAATACTTACATAAAGTCGAAATTCGTGACGGACCCCAGCCCTACGCCCAAAACAACCGTTGCGGACACAGAGCCACAGAAGGCGCGATCGTTGGAAACACCGGCTGTTGTCTACTCATCGTCGTTGTCGGCCGGGATCGCCTATCGAGACAGCGGTCACCCCAATTTTGACCTCTCAGCATCCAGCTATGCGAAGTTTTTTGGCGACGGTTCCAGCGAAGGATCCATATCACTGGCTCTTGGTGTAGTGGATCCCGCCGCCGAAACGCTGTCACAGGGGAAGGCATTTCACGAGGTTGTCCAGGCCGCGCGGGCGTCGCTCAATGCTGGAAATGAGCGAGTGCGTGAACAAGGTGGTGGTCAAGGTTAGATCGAAACACTTGGCACCAAAGCGATTTCGCTCTTTCAAGACTTTGATCGTCGCGCCCTCAATGCGGTTGTTGTGGACGATACCAACCAGTTTACGCGTGAAGAGAAGGAATATGCACGAACGCTCATGATCCGGCAGCAAAGTTTGGCCGCAGGCTACTATAATGGTCCAAATTCCTTACAAGATGAGTATGTCGACCCGTTCGGCGGAGATACCCTTTCAAAGCTTGGCGCAAGCATCGAATACCTTGAGCGTGCCCACCCTGAAGAAAAAGCATCAGTCACATACGCCTTTGATCGGGCCAATGCAGAGGGAGGGTATAAGCTCCTTGCAGAGAAGGAGGGGCGACCTGTCGAGGTTGAGTTTTCCGAGGATCCGCTCGTTCGCCTCATAAGAGAGGCAATGGAAAGCCTGCAGAAGAGCGGTCATTCTAACTCATCATCTGGTGCAATCTTGAATGCTGATGACCTAAGAGACCAGGATTGGTTTGCGCCATTCCTGAGCAGGTTTGACGCTATTTCAACGTCAAGAGAAGGCGTTTAGGCGCCTTCTCTGAAGATCTAGAATTGGCTGGCTCGATGAGGATCAATCTACGATCAGCGGATCAACCGGTGTAAATAACATTTCCAGAATCCCATCCCTTGCGACCGCGCCTGGTGTCTGCTCAGGACGGCTGTCGAACCTGATCAGTCGGGCGAAGACCACTTGCCGATCATCCTTTTCTGCCCATCCTACGTACCAGCCGAAAGGCTGTCCTTGCAGGTGCTGTCCATCCTCACCAGTAGGCAAACCGGACCCGGTCTTTCCGAATGTAATCCAACCGTTTGGCTGCTCTCGCCGTTCCATTATTGCTTTGGTTTGCAAAACAGCGGTCTCTGTCACCGGCAACTTGCCAGCCAGCATCTTGGTTAGAAAATTGATTTGCTCCAATGGCGAAATCTTAAGAGTTGAGCGCAACCAGGCATAGGTAAGTCCGTCATACACTCCTGGCACGCCAGTGATGTCCTTGTTGCCGTAGTCGAACGCATTGACATATTCTTCGAAACGCTCAGATCCGATTTTTAGTGTGATCTGTTGCGAATACCAGACCACGGAGTGCTTCAACCAGGCCTCTGGTGTCGTAGATTGCTTCCACTCGGGTCGCCAGTCCAGATAGTCGGCTTTAAACGGCCATTCCGGCGTATCAGGGCTTGTCAGAATTCCGCTGTCGAACCCCATAAGGCTGATGGCGATCTTGAAAGTGGACGCTGATGACATGCGCTCATCGCACTGCCCATCTGAAAGGAGTGGCGTTTCTTCACCGACTTCCCAAGCAACCGAACAGATCACACGTTCTTCTGCCTTTGTATGTTGAGTGAGAGTGGCAAGTGCGGTAGATGCCGCAATGAGTATCTTGTACATATAAACTATCTTCTTATAGCGGATTTAGGTTTGTTTTTGTTGGGTTTCATAAGGCTTGGTGCCGGAATATGAATTCAAGGATCGCCAGCGGTCTACCCAATACGTGAATGGTCCATCTCCGGGCGAACTTGAGACAACGCTCGTTGCACTGGACGTAACAAGTGGCTGAGATCCGCAGATCAAGTGAACCGCTCAAATAGTTGACGGATACCGTCCACATCCAAGAGCTCTGACAATCCCAATGCAAGTAGTATCCTGGCCTTTTGCGGAGTCAGGCTACCAGCCCCTATCAAGCCGGGTATGTCGTTTTGCTTCAGCGGCAAAGTCGTGCCGTTAAGCGCGCGTGACGCCATCACAACAACAATACCCTGTTGCCGGGCTTTGCGAAGCGCCAGACGCTGATCCGGTGTTGCGTAACCCGGGGCAAGGCCTGCGACGATAAATCCTTGTGCTCCGGCGGTGATGGTGGCTTCAATAAGTGTTCCATCAGCTCCGGCGTAAGATGGAATGATCTCTACTCGGGGCCAAGTCTCGTGTTTCTCCAATCGAAGCTGCACTGGTCTGCGGAAAGGAGGTGATTGAAAGTTGACCGCCCGACCGTTGATATGACCAAGGGGACCGGACCGGGCCTGAAAAGCATCTAACGCGAAATTATCCACCTTCGACACGTCTGCAGCTGAAAAGATCAACCCATTCATCACCACTAGCACGCCACGGTCGCGTGCCTTTGGATCGGCCGCGACCTGAATGGCGCTCCAGAGATTATGCGGCGCATCTGAAGAAATCGCATTTTCAGGCCGCTGAGCGCCCGTGAAAACAACTGGTACATCGGTGTTATGGAGAAGATCAGTTGCGAACGCACTCTCTTCCAAGGTGGCCGTTCCGTGAGTGACGACTATGCCGGCAAGGTGTTCGATCTGTCTGATTGCTTGCTCAATCTCAGATATCAGGGCAAACCAGAATTTAGGCCCGAGCTCGGTACTGGAAACCGGCTTAAATCCAGAGGGTACGACATCAATATCGTCAAATGACAGCTTGAACATAGCCAGCATTTCATCGGTGGTGAGCCGCTCGCCCGAAACGGGGTAGTCATGCAAATCAAATGGATCGGAACCTAGGCACGATATCGTGCCGCCAGTGCCGATCACCATGACTGTCTTTTTCTGATTACTGCCGTCTACACCCACTATGATTCCTGCTCGCTCAAACTTTGAGACCCTGCATCCAGTTTAACTCATTGCGTTGCCGACAATCACCTTTTGGCGCTCACACGCTGCGGTTCGGTGCACGAAGGCCTTGCGATAGTTGGCATCAGAGTAAAGATCGATCAACGCCTGAAGGTTCGGATAAGATCCGATCGCGATCACGTCCCAATCTTCCTCAGCGCCAAGGAACATGCCACCAAACGCCCCCACGAATAGGAACTTTCCGCCGACGCGTTCCATGGTTGGAATGCTGACCTCTGCATAGGCATTGAACGCATCCTGACCGGTAGCACCTGCATCGCCGTTGTCCGCGAGTCCCCTGAGCTTAAAGAAGTTGATGAGCGTGATTGGCGCATCAGATGGCCTTTCTAAGATGCTTCGCCATTGCTCTTCAGACGGGCGACTATCGTCCGGAGCATCGCTGTACCATGCTGTGAGTTGTGTAAGTTGTTCATTCATAGTGTTGGAATTCCTGTATAATTCTATTATTCTTTACACATGTAAATAATAAGGTTGCTTTACACGTGTCAAGAAAAAAGGCGAGAGGTGTCACTCGAAACGAAATTTTGGATCGCGCATGGGACTTAATCGCTGAGCAAGGCGCTGATATCTCGATGAGCCAGATTGCGAGTGAATCCGACGTCAGCCGGCAATCGGTATATCTGCACTTCAAAACACGAGGTGGGCTGTTGCTCGCACTGGTTCAAAGGGCAGACGAGCGCTTTGAGGTTAAAGAAGGCTTCTTCGCAGCATTGGAGATCGGGGATCCAATCAAGCGATTGGATGCCTGCATGGAAGTCTGGTTCGATTTTGCAGTCAAAATTCACCCGGTCGCAACGGACCTCATTCGGCTTAGGCGGACGGACAGCGATGCCGATACGGCTTGGACCGACCGCATGTCTGAGCTTCGGGCCTGGGAACATCAGCTCATCCAGTCATTGTCGGATGACGAAGCTCTATCCAGTGATTGGAGTGTGGATGATGCGGCAGATTATCTATGGGCCAGCACATCGATTCAGATTTGGGATGTGCTGTACAATGACCGATCCTGGAGCGCAGAGAAAATATCCAAAGTCCTAAGAAGGTCCATTGCTAAAACGCTCCTGCAATAGTGTTCGCAAAAAGCTGTACCTCATGGAATTTGGGTCGATGCGACAATCACACCGACCCTAGGCTGGTTAGTCGACAATGTGACCAGCAGAATTGTTGATCATGGTCCCCGCGAGGAACGACGCCATGTCAGAGGCTGCGTAGGCGAAGACAGCTGCTGTATCGCTGGCTTCAGGGAGCTTCTTGAGCGCTGTCTTGTTCTGTTCGATGAAACCTTTCATCTCATCAAAGCCCATGCCCATGTTCGCTCCCATGGTCGCAAACGTGTATTCGATCGTCGGGGAGTCCGGCATTGCTTCGGATCGAACGCCCAGAACCCGCACACCAGCGGGGCCGTATTCATGCGCCAGAGACCGCATCAATCCTTCGGTTGCCGCGTGCGACGCTGTAAGGGCAGGGGACCATGGCGATCCGACTTTTGCGAGTGTCGAAGTGTTTAGAATGATCACACCGCTGCCCTTCTCGGACATATGGCGGTAGGCAGATTTCGCGGTGATAAACTGAGAAGCCGTATCGACGGCCAATGGCATCATGAATTGCTCGTGCGTAACTTCAGCCGCTGGTTTGCCGTGGTTGTAGCTCGCAGGCGCAACGCCAGCCATGTTGACTACGACGTCGATTGAACCCTGTTCTTCGGCAACCTGGTCGAGATAGGCATCCACAGCGACTTCGTCGGTTGCATCCACCTGTGCAGATTTCGGCGTGCTGCCGTCTACCGGGCCGTTGCTTGCCCGAAAAACGCTTGCTCCTTCAGCTTCAAAGCGATCTGCAATGTGCTGGCCAAGATGTCCACCAGCGCCGAAAACAACGGCGGTTTTTCCTTTAAGTATCATGTTTGTACCTTCTGATATTCTGTTTCAGTGAGTTGATTTTCGAAGTCTGTTCCTAATTGTCAGAAACGACCGGACCGGAAATTCATCAATCACAGTAAAATTTAGATATTAAGGAAGATATCGCAAGAAGGCAGAAATAATGTATATAGGCAGCATAACGAAACTAATGGGAGTTATCGGGCGTTACAGATGCGCTCCAAAACCAATCCTGATGCGTATCGAGGGAATTACCTGATCGCTAAATTAGAGGCGATAGGCCTCCGCAGCCATTGATAACCGCCGGCTGCGGAGAGGGTCCTTGCTGAGCCAGAACTTAACCGATGCCGTATGCAGCACGAGCGGCGTTAGGTAGAGGTATGGGGGTTCGGCTTCTCGCCGTCCAAGAATGCTTTAAGGCTGCTCTTGAAAAAGTGGTTCCAGCCATCAAGGCAAATGTCCCAACAGTTTAGGGTTGGTGTCAGGCCATCGTGAGTCATCCTGATCTCGGTCTTGTCTCCGGCGGCGCTGATATCCCAAATGATCTTGGTTCCCAGCCATTCCTGATCAATTTCTTCCGGTTGGCCCTCGACTTTGTGGTGGGCGTCAATACAGACCATCTCAATCCTGTTAGGGCGATCAAAAACTTTGGCTTCGAATGTCCAATACCCGAAACTAGGTGGAAAGCGCGCTGTCACTTTGTCGCCAACCTTTACTAAGCTACCCTCTGTTGTTTGTGTCCACCATTCGTTCATCTGGGTTGCAACGGCTTGGAAGCAGGCATCTTCAGTCGCGGTCACTTGAATGATTTCGTCATAATTCGTTGTCGGTTCGGTCATCATATTCTCCTTTAAATTACATCAATGGAGAGTTACTCCCAAACATTCAGTTTGAAAAGTAGGCAGAAAATTTATATATAGACAAGAAAAACATACTAATGGACAATGTATGGACGTGACCGATGCGCACCGGCCGTAGTTTTGGCGCGCATCGTTGGTATTCCTTGATCGTTACTTTGGAGGTGGAAGATATCCGCCTGCATGAAACATGTCGGCATCGCGATCAAAGATCTTCGGACTTCCCTCAATCCCATGACCATCGACCAGGCGATTGAAGCAACTGAACAGTGAGACAATGGCGATGACATCCTTCAATGCGGTCTGGCTGTGACCCGCGTCCAAGACCGCGGTTCTGTCCTGGTCCGTGACTTTGCTGGGTTCCAGTGTCAGTTTCTTTGTGAAATCCAACAGGGCCCTCTGCCGCGCATCGATAGGGGGCTGTGCATTGAACGGGTTAATTGTGCAGCCTTGGACAATCACTTCCATCGGATTGTGCAAGTGGCGGCATCGGTTCTGAATTTTTGCTGATTGGTATTAAGACCCGTTTCCGTGATCTCGACTGCTTCCGTGGCGCTTCCGTGGGCCGAAAGAAGCTCCCAAGCACAATAGTTCGATATTGCTAAATAGTTGATACTTTGATATAATTTTGGCGCACCCGAGAGGATTCGAACCTCTGGCCTCTGCCTTCGGAGGGCAGCGCTCTATCCAGCTGAGCTACGGGTGCGTGTCAGGCCGGTCGCAAGGAACCGGCGGATAGAGGGGCACTGTAGTTGGCTGAACAGGCGGAAAAAGCAACGCAAATTCAATCTGTTACTCGAACAAGATAGGAGCTTCGTGAGTCGAGGTCAAGGCGCCATGGTGATATATTCAGTGGACCTGACCACTGACGAACAGGGCTCCATAATCTCGAAAAATCGGGTCCGTTGTGACACCAGTGTGACAAGTTGGGTGTCTAGCAGTCTCCTTCACAGAACTGGCTGGAGACCCCTCCCCTGTCCTCTCAATTTGCCAGTGGGGGAGGGGGGGAGACACTGGCCGCCTGTCTCAGCCAGGGCCTCCTTTACATCGCTGGGGCAAAATTCACGCGTCTCTGGGTGCCCCGAAGAGCGCTTCGTATGACACGGACACGAACCCTCCGTATCTGCCGTCCATTCCCTCGACCAACTGCAGCTCATCCAAACCTGCCCCGAAGTCAGGATGCTTCCTGATGTCCTTTCTGAAGGTTGACTTATCAGAGCAGCTGATCGCTTCTTGGACATCGCGGAAAGGTACAAAGGTTCTTAGGTCTTCTTCGAACCTGTTTTCCAGATAGTCCAACGCCAGTGCTACGCGACCTTTCGCCCGTCGCCGAATGGGTCTCCATTTCTGCAGCTGGCAACCTGGGAAAGTCTCCAGTAGCACTTCGGGGAACCCTGACCGCTTGCTTCCGATCACATAGAGGTCGCAAACCCCGCATGAGGATCCAACAGAACTTCTGACTGAACCCCGACATGCAGCCTGTAACAGAACATGGGCTGTTTCGCCTCTCTGTACACTGATGAAGTCCTTTTCGGAGAATGGAGTCTTCCAGGCCGGAAGATCACCCGCCGCTCTTCCAACCGCCTCGATCACAGACGGCGGATAGAAAAGCGTTCCTGCCAGGATTACATTGGATATTTCCGCATAGTCGTTCGTCGCATCATGAGATCCCCAATTGAGAAAGCTGCAGAGTTCGGGCCTCTCAAGCTGGTCTTTGACTGCAGAGATGAAGTCCCGGCCGCCCTGAAAGGACTTATGGTGCACGACAAGCCATCGCTCCCACTGTTTATTGTTTTTGGTCTTGGCCACACCCTGAACATGCCGGTCGAAGTCCCGGGTTAAGCTGGATTTTCCGCCCCCAACTGGCCAATGATGAATCCGGAGTTTGCTATAGTCCTTCGATGCTGATCTCAACCGGGTTAGTCCTCCCCTGTGCACTTCCCAGAGTTTATAGGTTGCCCTAACGCGACCAGAGGCATCCAGGACAAGCACTGGTGCAAAGTCCTCCGGAAGAGACATCTGGAAGTGCAAGACTGTGTTGCGATTTATGCCATCTCGTCTCACGCTGACGGTTTGTCCGGACATCTGCCACAGCGAGCGGAGGGTGCGCCTGTTTGCTTCAGGCAGACCCTCTGACAGTCGATTGATGTCAGACCAGTCCAAACCGCTTTCTTGAGGGAGGTTCGGTATCGTTATCGTGCCCTTGTCCTGACATGACCTCAGCTTGTCATAAGTTTGTTCAAGTAGGTCCAGCAATAGCGGAGACATGGAACTGATCGGCTGGAGCAGCGACGAGATCTCTAACTGGTTCACGGTTATCGGGGTGGCGGGGAGCATGGTCTCATCCCAGATCACGACCTGACGTCGAAGACCTTGATACTGAAACTTTGACACTTGCTCGAAGCGACGCCCCTGTAAGCTGAGCTGGATCCTGCTTTGCGTGGTGAAGAGGACACGGGCCTTCTGCCAGTTGTCACTTCCCAGAGCATTCAACTCTTCGTCTGACGTGAGGACCGCGAACTCATCCTTGGTCAACCCAGTCGCACGGATCATTTCCTCGATCTGCTCCAGGCGACCAAGGCAAATGAGGATTGCCGCGTCCTGGTGATCGGGCCTGGGAGACAAGCGCAGGGCCTTAATGAAGCTGACCACTGCGCTGGTCTTGCCGACACCTGGGTCGAGGGAGGACAGGAACACGCGGTCCGGACACCTCTCTTCCGCCATCGCTTCCAGGGTCAACAGGACGTCCCGTATCGCAACAAGCATCTGGTTTGATGGGGCGTGTCCTCTGGCCTTGAACTCCTCCGTCAGAAGATTGAATGCATGATCGGCGAGACTGTGGGAGGGGGGGAAATCTTGATAAAGACTGTTTATACATATCTTCCCCCCCAACGGGTTCCAGGCACATGTGTTCGTTGCGAGCATGGGGTCCTCCATTCTCTTATCTCTTCAATAGGTTCGGGGAATTGCTGTGTTGCCTGAGGTTGGTGATTTGGAGATCAGGCAAAGAAAAATCGCCCGGACTTTTGGTGCCCGGACGGCGATAGTTTAATTGCTGAATTTCTCGGATTAGCTTGTTCGAGCGATCTTTGCTTCCTCTTTGGCAATTCGCCGTTGCATCAGCCCCATACCCCGCTTGATCAAATTGATTTCGTCTTCTTCGTCGCGAAGGACTTCCAGAGCCGGATAATCTCGTTTGTGGTGTTCTTCCCACCAATCCAACAGCTGTTTTACCTCATGTTCTTTGTCCAAGCGGAACGGAAATACCAACGTTCGACTGTCTCCAATCTCTTCGCGAAGCATGACTGCGTCGGGCGTTTGGAGCTTGTTAATTAGATCGGCAATGCCATTGGGAGCGATAAAGAACTCGGGGGCACCATCACCCAGTTTTATTGGCACTGATGTGGTGTGGCAGACATCAGCTGGGTTCAAGAACGGTCGAACTAACCGGTAGTCCGATATTCCAACCAGTTTGCAGATGTCCTCGGGGTGGTATCCGATGGAATACTCTTCGTGCTCTATGAAACGGATTACCGGGCCAGTGACGAGTGTGTGGAGTGTATAGATAGACATGGTACTTCCTTATTGCAGTGGATTGTTGCAATAGGTCCATGTTTTGTGTTCATCGGTAAAAAAGGCTGCTTGTATGCCGTTACCTGCATAAGGTATCTAGTATTTCAATAAAAAATTAACGCAAACGATCTTAATATAACTACAAAATTTTGTATATTTTATTGATTTTCGGTTGGTTGCGTAGTGTTAATGTCAGAATCGTTTGATGAAGTAATGTAAGATTACTAATTAAATGTAAGGTCAATCACCTTCCTTCCTTCCAATTCCTTCAGTATTCCATTGTTAATATTGATGCCACCTCTTTTTGTTTTTCCATTCTCAAAAACTGCAATGTATCGAACGTGCCCAGTTAAGTAACTTTCTTCTTTTATGGGAATCCAAAACCTGCAGTCTTTGGTGTCCCAAGCGGACTTACCTGTTTTTTTGCAGAGAAAATAATAAAAATCTGGAATGAAATATAGAAATTCGAGCTGGTTATAATCGCTTGTCTGTTTAATTTTCACTTTGGCCTCGACGTAACCTACAGGTAAGTCAGCGCAATCGCCCTGGATAAGATCGATGACAACTGGAGAAGCGATTTGGCCAGAAAGAAAATGATGTTCAAATAAGGAGTTGATGTCCCTTATTCGGTCGATGTCGACAACTGTGCCAAATTTCTCAACTCTGGGGTCGTGATAGTCCAGAAAGAATTTAGTACTGGCCGTTAAGCTGTTATTAATTCCGAAAAATTCAAGTAAAGATTTTACATTTGACAATACGCTTAAGTCATCTGGATAGTAACCAGCCTCTGAACTTTCCTCGTCCAAAATGAACAGCGGAGGTATCACGTAGCTACAGTCGCCAAGCGGAAAATAGTAGAGGTGATCTGAACGTAATATTTCTTTTAAGTATGCTTGGCTTCCATAATCTTCATTCCAAGTTATGTAGCCATCCTCAGTCCATTGGTCGTTTATTTCAAGGGATGGATTGTACTTTTCTGGAAAAATTTTGTGACGACTTTCATTAACCCATTCAACGAATTGTCTAGATTTTAGGTTTTTTGCCACAGCACTTTTGAACAATTGCTCTTCAAGCTGAGGGTTGTCTTTGAGCCATTGTTCATAGTCAATTTCGTTTTTTGAAAATGCAGACATGCCAAATAATGGTACAAAAATAATGGCCAAGCCCAAATAAAGGTACAACTTCATTTTTGCTGCATCCTTTGATGCACGACAAATAAGGCAACTATATTTGACAGAGATGCGAAAAATGCAATCCAAAACACCAGAATAACAAGAGCTATCGCGTTTATGCTAGAAACAGTCCACACAGCGAAAGGGTCATAGCTCGCTGAAGCCAAGATTTCGTGAAACTGACCTGGACAACTGTTGTCTACACTAGCACCAAACTCAGATACTATTAATTTTGCGCGTTCACTCCATCCGCAACCCAAGTAAGTTTTTTGATTAGTGACCGGTATTTCATATACAAAAAAAGAAAAAAGGCCAAAATAGACAATAGAGCAAAAAATACAGGACCACAGGCTAAGCAACATTCTTCGGTTTACGATCTTCTTTGAAGAATTTTTTGAAAATTGAAAAGCAAAAATAATTACAACTAAGGTGGCTACAGAAGTAATAATGCCAACCCCGTTCGGCCAAACTGGGGCAATTCCAGCGAAATGTGCAACGATAGGCGCAATAGATGTACCGCCAATTGCAAGTAGAAAAGTGCTTCGAAAATCTTCTATAGCTTTTCGGAAGTCATCTAGCCCGTTTGGCATTGAAGTATCCTTAACAACCCATTGAAAGCAATTGTCTCTAAAAATGCGCACAGTCCATCAACCTATGCGTATGAAATTCTTGCCGTAAAGATAAGAGTAAAGTCAACCGAATATTGTGATATATAGGTTCAGCATATTCTCTGATTTTTCTCCGCAAACAGCTTGGAACTTGTGATTTGATTGCGCGTTTCTGAGCTTTAGCGATCAATCCTAAAATACAAATGAAAGCGTTACTAGAAAACTCTATGCAGAATGTTGTAACTTGATCAGTAGCCAAAATTCACAGTTTGAAGTCTGCGTCAGTGTTAGTTGAGTTTCTCGTGATTGCTTAGGTTGTAGGCGTGATGCATGATCGATCTAGGTTGTTTCCACTAGGCGCTTGATTCGCTCTTGTAGTTTGAAGCAAAATCTTTATGCCCAATCCCATAGCCAGTGCTGCAGACGTTATTGCTGGATTTCGATATCAGTTGCTGCACAGTGTTGCGTCACTGCTATCGCTTGGAGAGAATGAGAAACTCCTGCTTGAGGTGTCGGAAGATTTTACGGTCGTTGCTCCGGAGCAGGTGACAGACCATCAAGTCAAGAACTCCCAGGCAGCAGCTGGGCCGCCGTCATATAGTCTGCAATCGAAACTCGTAAGAGAGTGCCTGGAGCGTTTTTGGCAAATGAGTTTGCAAGACTCTCAGCCGCGACGCCTCGTGTTTATGGCACGTGGTGGCGCCTCAGTTGAGCGCCGTTTTTCGTTCCCTGAGGGCCAGTCTGGTCTAGTCTATTGGCGGTCAGCAGCGATTGACGCAGACACTGCGCCAATTCGAGAAGCACTTCTTGATCTTTTTTCCGAACATCCGCTCGGCGAGTGGCTAACTGAAAACCCATCAGACGCGGAGCTGCGTGAGAAACTTCTTCGACGCGTGAGTTGGCAGTTGGAGCTTGAAGCTGCTGACATGTTGTCTTTGCAGATTAAAGATCAGCTGCGTCCCATTTTGCAACAAAAGGGCTGGCCAGTAACCCTTAGCAACCAGGCCTACAAACTGTTATTGGAGCATTCCTTTGAGGTAGCTTCCCGACCCAATGCTACTGACCGACAGCTTACGAAGATAGACGTACAAGAAATCCTTGAAGAAGTTGCGGCGGGGGCCTTCCTTGCAGATCAATTTGCACAACCCATTCAAGATGTTGCATCGTCTCAAGACATCCTAATCTCCGATCTTGAAACCACACAGCCGGGTGCGCAAAGACTAGGAACTGTTGAATCAGTGCTTGATGACGTGCGGGGGCAATCGCTTGTATGGCTTCATGGAGCGCATGGCGTAGGCAAGTCAACCTTGGCGAAGCTTTTAGCAAATCGTACAGGTGGTCGATGGACCGTGATCGATCTGTGGCCGGTTCGGAAAGATGAGACATCGGCGATTGCAGCATGGCGTGAGCTGATCAGAACGATTTCTGGCGAGAATTTAGACGGAATTATTATCGACGACTTTGTTGGCGAAGCCGCGAATGTGTTGACAAAACGCCTAGTTGCTCTGGTTCAAACACTTGCTCCTCTTGGCATTCGTGTAATTGTAACTTCACATCAAGCGCCCAGTCCTGCCCGCCTGGCAGACGCTGGTTCAGATGCGAATGCAATTGTTCAAGTTCCATATTTTACCCAGGGCGACATTGCCGAACTTGTTCAAAGAGCACCAGCACCCCCTAGTGAAATGATTCAACCTTGGTCCGCCATGCTGCATATAACCACACATGGTGGTCATCCGGTGTTGGTCGTTGCGAAACTCGCAAGCCTAAGAGCTCGCAATTGGCCGAGGACGGCGCTTGTCGAAGATATCGGTACACCCAGTGAAGCTGTTAAACTTACTCGTGAAGAGGCTCGTCGCGATCTGCTTGCCAATTTGCGAGAACTTGATGATGCGCGTTCACTAGAGGCTGGAAAACTATTACGTCGCGCAGCGTCTGTTTTTGATCGGCTGGACGAACCACTACTTCTCAAGCTTGCGCAAGCTCCACCAGCTCTATCCAACGCTGGTGATACTGTTGCGGTGTTGAAGGGAGCTTGGCTCGAAATCCTCCCTCATCAGGATTTGAGGGTGTCCCCATTAATTGCAGACATCTCGAACGATGTAATGCAAGAAGAGAAGAAGGGTTGGCAACAGCTAGCTGCTTATCATTGGCTTGAAAAGAAAACGCTCGACGAGCGTACACTACCGTTGTGTTTTTGGAATGCGTTGCATGGTGAGTTTGAACAAATTCTATTGAAAATCTGCGAAACCATGCAGACGATGGATAGGGATAAATTTCGAGCGGCGGCACCAATATTAGCACCTATAGCGCTGCTATCTACGGAGACATCTCTTTTCCCAAGCAATCCAGCGGTTGCTCTTATGCTACGCAGTCTTCAATTCGACGTAGCTGATGCAGTTGATGAACCAAAAATAGCAGCAAAAGCCGCTCAGCAGTTCCTACGGGAGTTCAGCAATGCCGGTGAAATTGGGACCTTGGTGCTCTCTGTAGCTGGCGTTCGAATGTTGATGTCCGCCACGGCGCCAATCAGTCCCAAGTTACGCCTAGAAATAGCACTTCAAATGCGAACAGCTTATACGGTCGCAGAAAAACTATCGGGTGGCGAAATCATAGACCCGAAAGAGTATCTCCCGGCTCAGTTTAGTGGCGAGATGGATCTCGCAGACTTTCTTTTCACAACGGTGATTCAGCACATTTGTCAGTCAGAAGACTTGCTTGAAGTAATCCAAGCGCTTGACCAACTGGAACCAACTTTACGAGACCGCTTTGTCGCAGCAATTTTTGCGATCTATGGAGGCGCGACCGTGTTTATTAATTCTGGTTGGTCCAAGGATCAATTAGCGGGTCGCGACATGCGCACTGCATTGAAGGTCTATGAGGAAATCAAAGAATTAGTGACTAAATGGAACTCCCAAGATCTCATTTCGGAAATCTGCTGCGCCCTATCAGTAATTATAGACGAGGGTCTAAGAGACACAAAGCAATCCTTGGATGTCATAGCATCTGCAATTTGTGACGTTGGTGAGCTGCCTAACCTTATTCGTCAAAAAGCGAAAGTGCTATCGCACCTGGATCGACATCACGAGGCAACCGAGTTGCTGGTGACCGTAGAAGACAATTTTGATTTTGAGACAAGTCTCGACAAAGGAATTGTTCTCCGGGAAGCGGGGGTGACTTCAGCAAAGGCTGGTCGTTTCCGAGATGCGATTCGGATGCTTGAGAAGGCGTACACAGCATTTCTTGATGCCGATGGCTGTGCTCCATTAGCTGTTGGAGTTTTAGTAGAAATTGCCCTGGTGCAATGGCGAGCCGGAGAAAAAGAAAATGCAGTACTAACAGCCGCCAAATGCCTAGAATCGCTGGAGCAGTTCGAGTCTTCTCACTCCCGTCAAGCAGAGCGTTCACATCAGTTTGCGCGAGCAATTGGTGGTCTAATGTCGAGTGAGGTTCTCGGCGTGAACGAGGACTACGAGCCACCTTTCTCATTTGGTCTTGCATCGCAACTCGAAGACAGTTCTGCAGAGTTGCTCAACCCTTCCTTGACGCCGTTGTCTAATAACTGGCGAATCCTAGCATTTGTTGAGGCAGCAATTGGGAGTGAGTTGGGCATTGATGCAAGATCAATGGAGAAACAGAATGGTTCTGTGTTGCCTCATATTGAGGCGGGCATTCTGGCTAACCGTTGCAATTCCGAGCTGAAAGCATTTGCGTTCAAAGAGGTGCTCATTACGGGAACAAAGGCGATTGCGGTTTCGAGACAGTTAAAGGGTGTAAGGCGTGAAGACCATGCTTCACTTCGCCTTGATGTCGAGGAACTCAGCTTATCGAATCCATCCATTCTACTTGAGGATCCTCAAACTTCAGAAGCAGTTGAATCCCTCCTCCTTGATGTGTTGGCAGCAAGTTTGTTCATGGACCCTCCTGAGGAACAGATATTGAATGTACTTGCGACTGAAATTGACAACCTGTTTGGTGCTCAGACAAAACTTGAAGCCATCTTCAAGTCGGCCTCGCAGTTGTATGCAGTTGGTTCAGGAGCTTCCTTCAACGTAATGGTGGCAAATGGTATAGGCGTTGCGCCCATGGACGTTGAAGAGAGTCCGCAGCGCCGTTTCTATCGTGACTTGTTTCTAGTTTCTCACGTTGCCAGGTCTCTGTGCCGCCCCGCGCTCGAAGTGCCAGTCGCAAAATTGGTATTGGCTGGTTGGTCACGTGTCATCAATAAGCAGAGGTTTCTACTTACTGACCCCGCAAAACATGCTGGGCAAATTGCTGATGCACTCGACAAAGAAAATCCGCCTAGTCTGCGTGTTGCAGCTGAAGTCCTGATCTCTGCACAAAGTATGGTCAGGCACCCGTTTGGCCAAGAGTGGTTTGACGCCTTAGAAAAGGTAACACTCGAACCGAAGCGCCGACACCAAATCTAATGAAGCCGAGTTTTGCAAAACCTTCGATGTGGGAATTGCCGCATCGAACGGGCAGTTGAAGCTGCCTGAAAAAGTATCTGCTCAGAAGCGCGGTCATTGGGGATGCCTTGCGGTGGAGTAGGTTAGGCCCACTCTTAATAAGGACACAAAACCTGCTCCACCGATATTCGACTTTCAAAGACGCCTCTACGAAAGCGGAACTGTTTACCTAAAGGCTCACTTCCCGAACAGCGCTTCAAAGTAGCGTGGCTCATAGTGCGAAAGAAGCCGTTTTGCGAAGTCTCTTGGCTTAACCCTTAGAGCTTTTGCCCAATCCGCCAATGCCTCTGGTGGTATGCGATTGCTCCCGTTCTCCACTCCTGAGATCATTGTGTAGTACTCCAGCCCCAGGAGTTTGGAGAGTTCCTTTTGTGTCAGGCCACGCTTTAACCGGAGCTCCTTGATGTAAGCACCCGCTGCCCTGCGGTTCTGTTTGGCTTCTTCCCTCGAAAGACGTCCTTCATTTCCTGCTATCTTGAAATCCTGCATTTGCGCGGACCGGAAACCAAGGACGGCTGACCATGGCCTCCGTTTCTCATGAATGAATGTGTGGTTGGATGTTGGCGCCTTCGCCTAAGCGAGCTTTTTTGCAATCTCTGTCGGCTTCGGGTGCGTGTACCGGAACAACATCCTCGGGTCTCTGTGTCCGCTGATGAGGGCGACTTCGGGGACGTTCAAGCCCAACTCAAAGAACCGGCTCACGGCCTCATGGCGGAGATCGTGGAACCTCAAGTCTTGGAGTTGAGCCCTTTCCTTCACCCGTTCCCAGGATTTCCGAAGCGCGTTGGACGATATCGGAAAAACAGTTCCATCACGATCCGGCAATGCCTTCAGAATATTCACTGCAGCCCCGGACAAGGGTACGGTTCGTGCGTGTCCGTTCTTGGTCTGGTGGATAACAGCGGTTCGAGCTTTCAGATTGATGTTTTCCCACACCTGTCCGAGGATCTCACCCCGCCTCATACCGGTCTCCAAGGCGAACTGTATGACCGGTTTGACATAGGGGTTCCGACACTCGTCAACGGCTTTAAGGAGCAATTTCAGTTCCTCTGTGGTGAGCCTTCGCTCGCGAGCCTTGCCGTCAGTGGGCACCTGGATGTTGTGGACCGGGTTTTCCTTGAGCGGTGCTTCCCATTCCTTACGGGCGATCTCCAGGCAATGCCGTAGGATCACCAGCTCCCGCCTTACGCTTGAAGAACTGACGACCTGAAGGCGCTCGTCCCTGTATCGGGCCACAGCCGAGGATGAGAGCTTGCTGACAGGGATCTTTGCGATCTCGTGACGCAAGAGTATCCGCAGCCGGTATCGCTCCGCCGTTGCGCCTCGCTTCCGGGGAGTGATCTCCTCCTGATAACGAAAAAGCAGGTCGGATAGGGGTGTTGAAGTTTGTTTCTGTACGATAATCCCCGCGTCGCCTCGTTTGAGATCGACCTCAAGCCGCTTTGCCCAAAGCTCAGCGTCGGCTTTTTGCTGGAAGGATTTCGTGATTGGCGGATGTCCTTGCCGCCTTACCTGGGCTTGCCAGGATCGACCTCTTTTACGAATGGTCGCCATCGTTCTCTCCGTCACTGTGACACCAGTGTGACAGATCGATTTTCGGAAGCTTTTCGGCTGGAGTGCCACAAGATCAAGTCATTGTGAAGACTTGAGTTTTGATGGCGCACCCGAGAGGATTCGAACCTCTGGCCTCTGCCTTCGGAGGGCAGCGCTCTATCCAGCTGAGCTACGGGTGCTGCTCGGCCATGCACTGAAAATGGCACGGCGGATAGACGCGTCTGATACTAGATCCGGAGATCCGGGGCAATGGCTTTCTGTTACTTTGGACAGGAATTCTGGCGTTTCACAAAGCGCTCGGGCCGAGACATTTTCGCGGCCACAGTCGCGCTTCGCAGATCGCGATAAGTCGGTCTGGAGCGAAGTTCGCAACAAAAACACCCCTGAAGTGATAGAGCTGCGCCTTGGCTGCGTATTGTTGAGTACCGACCTTAATCGTCGCAGGTACCGATGAACGAAACGTCTGATTGCCGAAAGCTTGTGTTGATCCTTGGAGATCAGCTGTCGCCCGATATGTCCAGTCTGAGACACGCTGACCAGAAACGGGACCGTGTGCTGATGGTCGAGGTCATGGAAGAGGCAACGTATGTCCGCCATCACAAGAAGAAGATCGCATTCCTGTTCTCCGCCATGCGCCATTTTGTGCAAGAGCTGCGCATTGCAGGCTGGTCGGTCGACTATGTCCGGCTCGATGCGTCTGGCAACACCGGCAGTTTCAAGGGAGAAGTCAAAAGGGCGGTTGCTCGACTGAACCCGGAGGGAATTCTGCTGACCGAGCCCGGTGAATGGCGAGTTCTGGCGGGTATGCGAAGTTGGCAGGAAGACCTCGGATTGCCGGTGGAAATCCTTTCAGATCAGCGTTTCATGTGTTCGCCTGCGGAGTTTCGCGCCTGGGCGACGGGGCGAAAACAATTGCGCATGGAAACCTTTTATCAGGACATGCGCCGCAAAACCGGACTGCTGATGGATGGCGAAAAACCCGTGGGGGGCAAATGGAATTTCGATAAGGAGAACCGCAAACCGGCAAGATCGGACCTTTTCATGCCGTCGCCCAAAAGGGTTAGGCCGGACAAAGTCACAAGAGAGGTTCTTGACCTTGTCGAGAACCGGTTTGCCGATCATTTCGGATCGCTCGAGCCGTTCTGGTTCGCGGTGACGAAGCAGGACGCCGAGGCCGCGTTCGAAGGCTTTCTTGAGGCGTCGCTCGAAAATTTCGGCACTTATCAGGATGCAATGTTGGAGGGCGAGAAATTTCTGTATCACGCAGTCATCTCAGCCTATCTCAATGCCGGGCTTCTTGATGCGCTAACGCTTTGCCGGAAGGTCGAGACGGCCTACCGGGAAGGCAAGGCGCCCTTGAATGCTGCGGAGGGGTTCATTCGACAGATCCTGGGCTGGCGCGAATATGTCCGGGGCATCTATTGGTTGAAAATGCCGGCTTATGCATCCGAGAACGCGTTGGAAGCGCGCCGACCTTTGCCGGACTTCTATTGGACGGGCAAAACGCGGATGAAGTGTGTCGCGGAAGCCGTCACGCAAACGATCGAGGAAGCCTACGCCCATCACATACAGCGGCTGATGGTGACAGGAAACTTCGCGTTGCTTGCCGGTGTTGATCCCAGCGAAGTTCACGAATGGTATCTGATGGTCTATGCAGATGCTTATGAATGGGTCGAACTACCGAATACCATCGGCATGAGCCAGTTTGCTGACGGCGGGCTGCTGGCCTCCAAGCCTTATATCTCGAGTGGCAATTACATCAACAAGATGTCGGATTACTGCAGATCCTGTTCTTACGAGGTCAGTCGGAAGACGGGCGAGGGCGCCTGTCCTTTCAACGCACTCTATTGGCATTTTCTTGACAGGAACGAACCGCACCTTCGAAACAACCCGCGACTTGGCCAGCCCTACGCAACCTGGAGGAAAATGGCTCCTGAAAAACAGGACCAATACCGGTCCACTGCCGAAGCCATTTTGAACCGGCTCGACCAGCGGGAGGAGCTTTGATCTTCCCCGCATATGCAGGTTGCAGATGCGTTGATTTTGAGCGCAAACGGGAGGTGACCGGCAGACATTTCAAATGGTTGAGATGTAAAACAAAAAAAACGCGCAGCCCTAAGACTGCGCGAATAAAGTTACTGTGCACGTGGCCCCATCGACCACGGCGGCAACTCTAGCGACATCTTTATCGATTGTCATTACCGTAAAATATTTTATTTTTTGATTCACTGTAATGCGACTGATCGTTATTCATACTGAGTCAGTTGTGAAAGTATCGTGTCATTAAATAGTCTCTGCAAATACAGAGACTTACTACGGAAAAAGCTGACTGTTTCCGTATGACAAGATTGCTGAAACCGATCGATTGAGCGCGAATTATCGGCAAAACTGCTTAGTATTCTTGGCGACTTGCTTCGGTCCGTCCGAGACATGCACCTTTGTTATTCCCTTGCGGATGAAGCCGAGCTTTTTGGCGGCCGCATAGGTCACATCAATCACACGGCCTTTCGAATAAGGCCCCCGGTCGTTGATCCGGACAGTAACCGATTTGCCGTTGGAGAGATTGGTCACCTCAACCATGGTCCCAAAAGGCAAGGTGCGATGTGCCGCCGTAAGGCCGTTTGGGTTGGCAGGCTCTCCGCTGGCTGTCGTACCGCCCAATTTATACCATGAGGCCTTGCCGCATTGTGTGAAGTTGTCATTGGACGCAAAGGCGGCGGATCCTGCCGCTATGAGCATAGTTGTGCAAAGACCTGCCCGCACCAGGCTCTTAAGAGCGCTGCGTGTATGCATGGTTGTATCCTGTCGGTTCTTGGCCAGCTCTTGGCTTTAAATTGACGAAACTGTGATGGGCACGCCTAACATTCCGTCGCGGCACGAATAGGTCGGGGATGTGAAAAAAATATGGCATGAATTCAACAATAAAGTGAAAATTGAAGAAAAATTTGCTAAAATTTTAATTAATATTAAATGTAGAAAGTTAATTTCCGGTTAAATATAAAAATTCTAAGAGTTGTGGGAAGTTTTCAGTTTTAGAAATAATCAAAAGAACTGTGATAGTACTTTGTGCATGATTTTGGCGCGTAAGTAGTGTGGTAGCGCCTTTCGATCCGAGTTTTTGAAAGGGCGGTCTGGTGCAAGTCAGCCATCGGTTTTTAGAAGACCGGCTGGAGAGGTCCGGTCACACAAGTGATAATAATAGTCTTGCGGGATTTCACACGTCCCTGCTGGAAGTCCTGCCATTTGCTGCTGCTTATGTTGCGCAGGACGGAAGCATACTTCACTGCAACACGCATCTGAGAGATGCCTGCTCCCGTTTGAAACTTGATTTCATGCCCGCCGGGCTGAAAACATTGTTGTCGAGGCCAAGCTGGAAACGGTGCAAGACCGTCTTGGCGACGGCGTTCAGTGGGGTCCCTTCGCAGGCCAGCGGCACAATGACACTGAAGTCGGGAAGCGAATTCTGTCACCATATGATCTGCACCTCCGTGGTGTCACTGACAGGTGCGAACCAGGCAGTCCTTGTTCAATTCGACATGGAAGAAAATGGCCAGGACGCCAAGCAGCTGCCGGAGACTGTTTCCCGGACAGAGGTTTCTTCCAAACCGGCGTCGGTAAGTCTCGACCTGCTGGAGCATTTTCCCGACGAAATTCTTGTTTTCGACGGATCGGAAAGTGCAGAGGAAAAAGCCGTGATGCTGCTTGAGCTGATCGGCAGTGACTATGATATCGGCGTTTTGATCGAGGCGTTGCAGGCGGGGAACGAGGATTTGGTACAAACGCTCCATATCCCTGAAAACCGAAGCTTCGAAGCCGCGGGCTATCTCACGGATCGTCAGATGTGTGAAGTCCGGATTGTGCCTATCAGGCAACAACCAGAAAAAGGCGTCCTTCACCGTGCCTCAATGGCAGTCATCCGGCGCAATATCGACTGTCCCCATGATGTTGCCGAAAACAGAAGGCTTGCCTACCACGATCCATTGACTGGACTGGAAAACCGCCGCGCTTTCACCAAGGCGTTGAAGTGGGAATTGACGCGACTTTGCTCCGACCATGAGACAGGGCTGGCCGTCTACTACATCGATCTGGACGAATTCAAGAAGGTCAATGACCTTGGCGGCCATGATGCCGGTGACGAAATGCTCATGCGGGTCGCAGCCTGCCTGAGCCTGACACTTGGTGAATTCGGGACCGCTGCACGCATTGGCGGCGATGAGTTTGCCGGGATGGTTCCCGCGGCCTGTGAAGGTGCTGCCCTCGATGTGGCCGAAAGGATCCTGGATGGCTTAGACAGGATCAGGTTGGAAGTCGGTGACAGGGTCTTCACGATTGGCGGCTCCATAGGTGTTGCCTTTGTAGACAGCAGTGTTGTGGCCGAAGAGATCGACGCCGCAGCGCTCCTGGGCGTTGCAGATCATGCGTGCCTGCGCGGCAAGAGGGGCGGCGGGCAATCCGTTCAGATCCACAGCGTACAATCGACAGATTGTCAGCGGCGGCGAAACGAACTGGCGGATATTCCTGATGCCGGCAGTTTCCGGGGCAATGAGCTGACGCTGTTCGCCATGCCGATCATGTGCCTGAAGAACGATCGGGTGTGTGGTCAGGAAGTTTTGCTGCGGCTGCAGGGTGATCGCGCCAGGGGCCTGTCGTCTCGTGCCTGGATCTCTGCTGCCGAACGATCGGGGTTTATTGCCCAGGTGGATGCCTGGACCCTGGACCGGGTTCTGGATGCAGCGGAGAGAAGCCCCGAGCGGTCAATTCTGACGATGAACGTTTCAGCTGAATCTGCTCGTGACCCGAACTTCCGCGATGGCCTGTATCACCGCCTTTCCGTCAACCCGTTGCTTGCGGCCAAGTTGTGCCTGGAGATTGCCGAAAAGGATTTTCTGCGCGAGCCTGCAACGATCGAGTCCTTTTTCAAGTTCGCTGCCGAACTTGGGTGCCAGACGGCCGTAGATGATTTTGCCGGCCATTGGCCGGTTCTGTCTCGCCTGACGGGTCTGCGGGTTGAATGGTTGAAGCTTGAATCCAGCTTGACACAGCAGGTCATCGAGGAACCCGCAAAAGCTGCAATTCTCAACGGCCTTGTGCGTGCAGCTCATGAACTTGGCATCAAGGTTGTTGCCAAGCATGTCGAAACACATGGAGAAGCAGACTTGCTGCGGGAGTTGAACATCGAGGCAGCGCAGGGTCATCTCTTCGGTGCTCCCGTGCCCTGGCCGGGCAGATGACAACAAAAAAGAGCGGCAAAACCGCTCTTTTGATTCTCGAATATAGATCCTGACTAGATGTCGAGATTGGCAACGGCCAGTGCGTTGTCCTGGATGAACTCGCGTCTTGGCTCCACTTCGTCTCCCATGAGCTTGGTGAAGATATCGTCCGCATCATCGGCTTCCTTAACCTTGACCTGAAGAAGGGATCGGACGTTCGGGTCGAGGGTTGTTTCCCAAAGTTGCTCGGGGTTCATCTCACCGAGGCCCTTATAGCGCTGAAGGGAAATCCCTTTCTGACCGAAGGCATAGACTTGTGTCAGCAGTGCGCGTGGCCCTCTGATATCCATTGAGTTGTCTTTGCGGCGCAGCGTTGCCGCCTTGCCGTAGACCTCGTGCAGATGGTCGGCATGCGCCGCAAGACGGCGGGCATCTGCCGATCCGAGCAGGGCGGCATCGATTGTGGCTGCTTCTTCGACGCCGCGCACGGTGCGTTTGAAGACAAGGCTGCCGTCATCACGGGCCTCGCCTGTCCAGCCGCGTTCGAACTCGTCTGCGAGAATGTCCATACGGCGGGCGATATAAGCTGCCGCCTCTTCCGCCTTGCTGCGGTCGTCCAATATTTCGGTGTTGAGCGCGCCGGCGATGGCCGCCTGTTCAACGACATCGCGATTGTAGCGAGAGTGCAATCCGTCGAAAATGTCGGAGATTGCACGTGCGGTCTGGACGACACCCTGAAGATCCTGGCCCGTTCGCACTTCTCCACTGGCGAGCGACAGCGAGGCATCGTCGAGCCCCTGTGAAATCAAATAGTCTTCCAGAGCACTCTGGTCTTTCAGATACTGTTCGGACTGGCCGCGCTTGACCTTATAAAGCGGCGGCTGCGCGATATAGACATAACCGTTTTCGATCAGCTCCGGCATCTGGCGGAAGAAGAACGTCAAAAGCAATGTCCTGATGTGGGCACCATCCACATCCGCATCTGTCATGATGATGATCTTGTGATACCGCAGTTTCTCGATATTGAATTCTTCCATGCCGATACCGGTGCCGAGTGCGGTGATCAGCGTGCCGATTTCATTGGACGACAGCATCTTGTCAAAGCGCGCCCGCTCCACGTTGAGGATCTTGCCTCGCAACGGCAGGACGGCCTGGTTCTCCCGGTGGCGGCCCTGCTTTGCCGAGCCACCCGCAGAATCACCCTCCACCAGGAAGAGTTCGGCCTTAGACGCATCGCGCTCTTGGCAGTCCGCCAGCTTTCCAGGCAGTGAGGCGACGTCGAGCGCGCCCTTGCGGCGGGTCAACTCGCGGGCTTTTCTGGCAGCCTCGCGTGCAGAGGCAGCCTCGACCACCTTGGAAACGATCGCCCTGGCCGGAGCCGGATTTTCTTCAAGCCATTCGCTCAGCGTCTGGGAAATCAGGTTCTCAACAACCGGCCGCACCTCGGACGAAACGAGCTTGTCCTTGGTTTGTGACGAGAATTTCGGATCCGGCACTTTGACCGACAAAACGCAAGTCAGGCCTTCGCGGCAGTCATCGCCGGACAGCGAGACCTTTTCCTTTTTCATAAGCCCTGTCGCTTCGGCATAACCGGTTACTTGACGCGTCAGAGCAGCGCGGAAACCGGCAAGGTGCGTACCGCCGTCGCGCTGCGGGATGTTGTTCGTGAAGCACAAAACCTGTTCGTGATAACTGTCGTTCCACCACATTGCGGCTTCGACGGTAATGCCGTCCTTTTCCGCGCTCATGGTGACAGGCTCTTCGATTAGGGGGTGCTTTGCCCGGTCCAGATAACGGACGAAGGCTTCAAGTCCGCCTTCGTAAAACAGCTCCTCGACGACATCCTCTACACCGCGTTTGTCGGTCAGGATGATGCGGGCACCGGAATTCAGGAATGCCAGTTCGCGCAGACGATGCTCCAGAGTGCTGAAATCGAATTCAACCTTGCTGAAGGTTTCCGGCGAAGGCAGGAATGTAACTTCGGTGCCTTTCCGACCATTGGCAGGACCGACGACCTTGAGCGGCCCTTGAGCATCTCCGTGAGAGAAGGTCATGTGGTGCTCCTGATCATTTCGCCAGATGCGAAGATCAAGCTTGGTCGAAAGAGCATTCACCACGGAAACGCCAACGCCGTGCAGACCGCCGGAAACCTTGTAGGAATTCTGGTCGAATTTACCGCCGGCATGTAGCTGGGTCATGATGACTTCAGCCGCTGAAACACCTTCTTCAGGATGCAGGTCCGTTGGAATGCCGCGCCCGTTGTCGGAAACGGTCACCGAACCGTCCGGATTGAGCGTGACTGTGACATGATCTGCATGACCGGCCAAAGCCTCGTCGATGGCATTGTCGACCACCTCATAGACCATGTGGTGCAGACCGGAGCCATCGTCCGTGTCACCGATATACATTCCGGGCCGTTTGCGGACGGCATCGAGGCCCTTGAGAACCTTGATGCTGTCAGCGCCATATTCGGCACCGTTTTCTGTTTCCGGGTTCGGGGTAGGCTCAGGCGTGGACGTGTCGCTCATGCGAATCAATCACCAATCGATTTATCTTTTCTCACCCCGTTATACGGGGTTCCGGCAGTCGTTCAACTGCGTGCGGCCTGTCAGGAAGCCAGCGAAGGGATTATGGTGGAAAACCATAAGATTCAGGCGGATTTAAGGGGTCACCTGGGGCTGCGAAGGTGGCTCTTGCCATCCTCGATCTCAAACACGGCGGCATCTCCGGGCAAGGCTTCGAAAAGAGCGCTGTCCGTCCCCGTCATGAAAACCTGCCCACCGAGTGAATTCAGCTTCTGGAACAGTGCAGACCGGCGACCGGGATCAAGGTGCGCGGCAATCTCATCGAGCAGCAGGACGGGTGTCATGCCGGAGACTTTCGCCGTCAGTTCGGCATGCGCCAGTACCAGTCCGATCAGCAGTGCCTTCTGTTCGCCGGTCGAGGATTGGGCGGCCGGCATGTTCTTTGTGGCATGAAAGACCTTCAGATCGCTCAGGTGAGGCCCGTTCAGTGTTCGTCCGGCGGCCCGGTCACGTGGGCGTCCTTCTTTGAGCATCTGGCGGTAGTGATCTTCCCTGTCCGAAGCGCTCAGCCCCAGCATCTCTGATTCAAACGCTCCCTCCAATGCGACCGATGCATGCGGAAACGGCAACGACTGAGCGACTTGTTCGGCAATCATCTGGCTCAACAGCCCCACAGTTTCCCCGCGTGCGATTGCAACGGCCGTTCCAAGTTCGGCAACCTGTTGTTCCAAAGCAGTCAGAAAAGCATCGCCTCCGCCTTGATCAAGCAATCGATTTCTCTGACGAAGTGCATTTTCGAAATCGGCAACGCGTCGTCCGTGAGAAGGGTCGATCGCGAGCGTGAGCCGGTCCAGAAACCGGCGCCTGTCTGATCCTGGCCCGGTAAAAAGGCCGTCCATGCTCGGTACCAGCCAAAGAACACGCATGTAATCAAGAAGGCTTTCCGACCCCCGGACTTCCTCGCCATCTATGCGCACTTTTCGGCCAGGTGTGCCCGCCGCGAGCCCTGTGCCGATTTTCGTCTCCAGACCGTCCAACATCACGGTTGCCGCAACACTCCAGCTGCCGTCACCACCCTTTTGGGCAATGTCAGCCAGAGTGGCGCGCCTGAGGCCACGCCCGGCGGTCAGAAAGGAAATAGCTTCCAGAATGTTGGTTTTACCGGCTCCGTTGGCACCAACGAATGTGACGAGCTTGGCCGAGATATCAATGGAAAGTGCAGAGTAGTTGCGGAAGCCGGTCAAGGACAGACGGGTCAGCTGCGCCGTCCTGAACTCTGTCATAATCCAACTTCCGCCTTTTCAACTGCCGGAGGTTCTCGTCAGACCCGCATCGGCATCAGCACGAACAGACAGTCATCAACCGTATTGTCCTGGATAAGTGTCGGCGAGCCGGAGTCTGCCAACCGGAACAAGGCTGTATCGCTGCTCAATTGATTTGCAATATCAAGCAGGTAGCGTGAGTTGAAGCCGATTTCCATAGCCTCGGCATCATACTCGACCGCCAATTCCTCAGTCGCACTGCCAGAATCAGGGTTGTTGACGGTCAGCACCATGCGGCCGTCGCCGAGCGACAGTTTGACGGCGCGCCCGCGCTCGGAGGAGATGGTCGACACGCGGTCGACGGCTTCCTTGAACTCGTCCCTGTCGACGCGCATCTCCTTGTCATTGCCTTGCGGAATGACCCGGCCATAATCGGGGAAAGTGCCGTCGATCAGTTTGGATGTCAGCACGACGGATCCAGTGGTTGCGCGGATTTTGGTGTCTGACAGTTCAATCTGTACGTCTGCTTCCGGCTCTTCCAGGAGCTTCTGGATTTCTCCGACCGTTTTGCGTGGCACGATAATGCCAGGCATGCCGGACGAACCGGATGGAGCTACCACTTCAGCTTGCGCGAGGCGGTGACCGTCGGTTGCAACGGCCCGGAACTGTTGACCGTTGTCGGCGTCCACCGTGTGCAGGTAGATCCCGTTCAGATAGTAGCGTGTTTCCTCGGTCGAAATGGCGAACTGCGTTGTGTCGATCAACTTGCGAATGTCTGAGGCCGAAAGGGTGAACCCATGGCTGAAATCACCGGCTGTGAGATCAGGGAAGTCCGTTTCCGGCAGCATTTGCAGTGTGAATTTCGAGCGGCCGGCGCGTATTTCCAGTGTGGCGTTGTCACTGGTGGTTTCCAGGACGACTTGTGATCCTTCCGGCAGCTTGCGCACGATGTCGTAAAACATATGGGCCGGCACGGTGGTCGCGCCGGGCAACTCGATCATGGCAGGAACCGTTTCAACGATTTCCAGGTCAAGATCGGTCGCTTTGAGATTGATCGCGCCGCCATCGGCCCGCAAAAGAACATTCGACAGGATGGGAATGGTGTTCCGGCGCTCGACCACCCGGTGAACATGGGTCAAGGACTTGAGGAGGTCGGTCCGCTCGAGGGTCGCTTTCATTCACTCGTTCCGTACTCATGAAAAGCCAGGCGAACTTGCCTGGCAAACTGGATTTGGGGCTCCGTTATGGAGCGGGGGAAAGACACTGCCCTTAACCGCTCTCAAAAGCAAGAGGGCGCTCCGTTGGAACGCCCTCAAAATGCTAGAAAACCGTGTATTTTCGGGCTCAGGTCGATGCGCTGATTGTCTCAGGCATCCAACATGCGCTTGAGCAATTCAAGCTCCTGCGCAAGAGCATAATCGGCTCTGGCCATTTCTTCGATTTTGCGTACCGCGTGCAGCACTGTGGTGTGGTCCCGGTTGCCGAAACGGCGACCGATTTCGGGCAGTGAGCGCGGGGTCATCACTTTTGCAAGATACATGGCTATCTGACGCGGACGCACGATCGTGCGGGTTCGGCGTGCTGACAGCAGGTCTGCCTTGGTTACGTTGTAGTGCTTGGAAACAACCCGCTGGATATCTTCGATCTTGACCCGGCGTGGTTCGCTGGAGCGGACCAGATCGCGCAATGTCATCTCGGCCATTTCTTGCGTAATCGGCTGGTTGGTGAGCTGATTATGCGCGATGAGACGGTTCAGAGCCCCTTCCAGATCACGGCCTGAAGAAGCGACGTGTCGGGCAACGTAGTCCAGAACAGTGTCCGGCACTGCGAATTGCGGATAGGTTTTCTGTGCGGTTTCGACACGGGAAGTTAGGATGTTCCGGCGAAGCGTGAAGTCAGGCTCTTGTATACCGACAACCAGGCCGCCGGAGAGGCGTGAACGGACACGGTCATCAAGCGTGTCGAGTTCAGACGGTGCACGGTCCGCAGCGACAATGACCTGACGGGCGCCATCGATCAGGGCATTCAGGGTATGGCAGAATTCCTGCTGTACCTGTTTGCCGTGAAGGAACTGCATATCGTCGATCAGGAGGAGGTCAATCGTCCGCAGCGTGTCCTTGAAAGCAAGCGCTGACTGGGATTTGAGCGCGGCCACAAATTTGTACATGAAGTGCTCGGCGGTGAGGTATAGCACCTTCCGTCCGCTGGCACGTGCCTTGGCGGCCACCGCCTGCATCAGGTGAGTTTTTCCAAGACCCACAGACGCATGCAGATAAAGCGGGTTGAAGGTAACGGCACCACCGGATGCGACCTGACGGGCTGCAGCAAGTGCGAGATTGTTGGATTCGCCTTCAACAAATGTGTCGAACGTATATTTGGGATCGAGCGCTGCCCCTTGCAGGACGTCTCTTGTGCTGTCGCCGCCCGTATCACCCCGTCCGAGAGCCGCTGTTGCAGCCTGGGCGCGTGTTACCTGTGCAGCATCACCCAAATTGTCGTTTCTGGTGTCGACTGTGACAGGCGTTGCGCCTGCAGGGCCTGCAAGACTAGCTTTGTTTGTCGGTGTCTGGCGCGGCCGGATAGCGCCACGAACAGTCAGCTCAATTCGGTGAACATTGTCGCATTCGCGCTGCCAAAGTCCCATGAGCCGATCATTATAATTGTTTTGGATCCACTGTTTAAGAAATCGAGTCGGAACGGACAGGCGCACAGTGCCGTCCTGATGTTCCTCAAGGTCGACACGAGCAAACCAGCTCGTGAAAACATCATCGCCCAATTCTGCGCGAAGCTGTTTTTTGACCCTTTTCCAATGTTCGGAGCCACCTGCCTCCTGAACCTGCAT